>NZ_JAGIKY010000016.1:0-75665 GCF_017874695.1 Halarchaeum nitratireducens | reverse complement strand
AGACGCTCAAAAGATCCACAAGCGACGACCAATCTTACAAGAGACGCTCGCTACCGCTACACAACCGAGGTGTGAGGCTTAACTAAAGACGGATGGTTGTGGACAGTATAGCATGTATCTTCAGCGAAGTATCTTAGATAACGATGGGCGTCACAAGAGACGGACTAGTCGGTGTCGTAGAATGCAGCCAACTTGGATGAACGGACCCACATCGGGTAGAGAAATTTTATGTTTTCATCGTTTGTGACCGCAATTTGTGTCCGAACAGCCCTCCAATACTGAGATAGATATCGGACTTATCGCTCAGACAATCTTCGTTCTCGCGGTGGTGATTGGGGTCCCTTCGGCGTTTGCGCTCGATGGACAACTCCGCTCTCTCGCGTTCGTAATCATAGGCGTCCTGTTGCTCGTTGGCTTTCTCGTCGTCGGTTACCGCCACGCACGCCGACAGAATGCTCTCCATCAGCACGTCGCCTTTCTAATAGTTTGGTTCGGTGGTATCGCTCTAGCGGACCGGCTCGCCCGCACAGCAAGTGGTCACCTCTCAGAGCCGATTCCCTACCTCTTGGCAATAGGCGTCACGCTCAGTGTACTGTGGATCGGTTCACGGATTGCCTACGGTGGTGCACTGACTCGGGTGCTGTTTGGGTCAGACTGAGACTTCACGATGAGATTGAACTGGTCAGTCGAGGTTCGGCCACTCCCTATACAAGCATTCTATGTCGTGTTTGCAGTTCTAAACAGTGCCCCTGTGAGCCGCAAAAATCACGACAGACCTGCATCTGTCTAGTCGAGGGTTGTTTCGGTGATGCGGAGCGTGCCATCGGCTTCGTAGAGATAGCCACGGTTGAGCAGGCGCTTGACGGCATACTCGCTATCGCTATGTTCTGCCGAGAACGTGTCCGACTCATTAAGGAGTGTATATGCTTCGTCGTAGGAGAACTCGCTCTCTGGGCTATCTGCTGCATCCACGAGGATTTCGTAGGCCTCCTGTACCCAGTCTGGGGGTGAGGGTCGTGGATCAGTGGAGTGAGGGAATCGCGTCATTGGGACGTGGAGTTGGTGACTGAGTGTACGACTGGTGCGCTTGTGAACCTTCCCACCAACTACCGCATTCTGCGTGCGCGATCTCAGGCTTAACCAACGGATTATCGATAGACCGTAGTGAGTTGGTTAAGATTTCATCTAGCGACGCCGAAGGACGCCGACGGGGCGAACCCGACAGTAGTCGCAGCGTCGCGCCCACTGGCCGTCCTCGACTGGCCGATCGAGCGTGAGTCGGGCGACGAGCTCGTCCTGCACGGTGAGCTGGCGGACGGACGTCTCCCGCCACCCCAGCCGTGGGTCATACAGTCGCTTCTGGAACGTTGTCCCCGAGTCCTGCGCGATGTACTGCGTGCGCGTTACGCCGAGGAGTGTCGTCGATGTGTACTCCACGCCAACGGGAGACTGCTTCAACTCGGAGATAATTCCCTCGACGAATCGTCGGATTGCGAACTCGCCGACGTCGTTGGGCACGTGAAGTTGGAGTGGTGTTCGTGGGCGCTGTTCCGTGTCGAGTTCTACATCGCGGCGCCGCGTTCCGTGTCGCTGGTCGTGCTCGGACATGGTTGCTTGAGGAGGCGCTCAATGGCCCCTCTACCCCTACTAGGGGCGACAAACACGACCGGCGGAGACACATGACTGAGGAAGGCGCATAACCGAGTATCACGACCCTTGAAGCGTCTCGTCGTCGACTCCCTAATGAGTAGTCGTGTATCTAAGGCGCCGTCGCGACAGTCCGCCGCTACGAAGAGGGCCGCCGTATTGACGAGTGCATGCGGCGTCTATTCGATCAACACCCCATGTGTCGTACTCACCCGTGACGTCGGTCCCTCGCCGCCATCATACCCACCAAGCCACCCGAAGACTACATTCGTGAGCGGCGTAGAGGAGGATATAATGCACGAAGACGCCCACCGCCGCATGAATCGGGATGTGGCGGAGAACGAAGACTTGTACGAGGCGTTCGCGGCAACACCTGAGGACGACGAGGAGTAACCCGGACCGTCGGATGTGACATCATCTCGGTGTCACGAAGTCGACGCAGTCCATCATACTGCTGGACTCGCAGACACAGCGAGTTCTTTAGAATGAGTTCCCCAGAACGCCAAGCCGAACTCATCAAGACACACCGTGCAATTCAGGATGCTGGGGCATTCGGCCTGCTCCACCTGTAGAGTCGCTTGAGAACCTAGAGTTGCTGGTTCCGTCCGATCCCTCGCATCAACTTCTCGTAGAACTCCGTGAAAACCACGTAGGTCTCCTCATCGGAGGGCAGGATGGTACTCGCGTACTGGCGCTCACACAGTCACTAAACCACTGCGAGAGCACCGCAATCAGAACTTGAGGACGTCCGCGAACTCCTCGTCACTGAGCGTCCGGCCTTCCTCGAGGCCGTCGAGACCGTCGAGAACCCCTGAGGGGACTTCTGCGTCCTTCTCGGCCTCGCCGTGTTCGCCCGGACTACTGGCCATATCTGTTTGTACGCCAAACCCGCGCATAAGCGTGGGGAAGCTGTGGATGACGTGTTGAGTGCCACCTATGCTCCCGCGGAAAGTCCGAGACAGCGAGTATGGTGGCGGATGTGGGCGAAGTTGGACTCACTTTGCAGATGAGTGTACCTTCACGCCAAGTACGGGTTTCCCGCCTACTGTGGGCTGTGAGGAGGCCGACACCTGCAGTCTGCTCTGAATCTCGAAGGTACGGGTATCCCAAATAGTGGACGTAATCGGGGGCGAACAGATGTCGCCAGCCACAGCCCACCGGCAACCAACACTATAGTCAGAGATGCCGGCCTGTGGACGCGTAGAGAATCAGCGTATAACGGAGCACCAACGCGACGTCGCACCAACGGATACCTTCAGCGGGGCGAGACACAATACCGAGACAGCCCTCGAAACTCGTGGGTGCTATGTGTCGTGGAACCGATCGTCGAGTAACTCGAGGACTTCCCAGAGCACGCCGACAGGTGACTCGGCGTCGAGCCACACCGCATCGTAGTCGTATTCCGAATCGGGTGCGTCCCGCTCTTGATAGTGGAGATGGCCCTCAATATGTGGATTTGGCTCGAGATGGACACCACAGTCGAATCCAGACGACTCAGTATAGTGGAGTGTGAAGTTCGACGTCAACGTCGTCCGTCGGCGGTCGTCGAGACTCGTCCCGGGTGGAAAGCGGGGGTTCGGCTGCCACGTCACCCGGAGTGACGCGGACTCGGCGTCACGACCAAAGTACGCTGGGTTCACGTCAGCCGCAACGTTCGCGTACTGTCCGTTCGGACTGCCGCGAGCCGAACGGATCGCTGGATGACGTTCGAGTTGCTCGCGTACCGACCGCAAGATCCGATGGCGTTTCTCGACGTCGACCTGCGATGCGTCGCGACCACCATCCGGGTAGGGTGGACGACGCCCGCGGAGCCGATCGGTGGCGTTCTGCTTAGGATGAGTCGCCGGTGCGTCCTCACTCATACGGACGCCGATGGGCGCGCAGTATAGCTGTCGTAGTGGTCAATCGCGTCCCGAAGGAGGGAGAGCTGATAGCGAGCGGACTCCCAGTCCGCCGCAGCCTGGAGTCGTTCCTGTGCCTCGGCAACCGCGATATCCTCCGTCACCGACGCGCGAAGCTCACGCGGCGTCTCGACAGCGTAGTCCATCTTCCACGCCTCGATATCTGCCTGGATGGCTGTCGCCTGCTCGGTGAGTTCCGTCTCCGAATTCTCCGCGACGAGTTCCTGGATCGCCGTCAACCGCGTGTAAACGGGATCCGGATAGTACATCTTCCCCCGCCCTGTCTCGTCGACGACGAGCACGCCGAGGTCGACGAGCCGTTCGAGGTGGTCACGCGCCGTCGGCTCCGAGACGTACGCCTCGTCTGCGATCCAGCCCGCCGTTCGCGGCTCTTCGAGTGACGACGTGACCGACCGCACTCGGTCGAACCCCGTCGTCGCCTCCTTCCACCGCGACACGTACCTCGGTTCGTCCGCCTGTTCACCCGAACCAGTCATACCACACACTACGCAGTAGAGGAAGATAATATTTTCCACGGGAAAAATAGACTACCTCAGTGTACAGACGGAGGGGCACTTCACTCAGAATCGAACCAATTCTTCGTTCGCCCCCACATCGATGACTCCGACCCTCCGGACTCTGTTTCCCTATCCAACTCTGCCTGTGCGGCGTCACGTTCACTCTTGAGCCGTTCGACCATCGTCTCTAACTCCGCGATTCGGTCGTCTTTCTCCTCGAGTCGCGCTTCGAGCGTCTCAACACGATCGCCTAACACGCGATTTTTCTCCGCGAGATACGCCTCCCCGCGGTCATCACGCGACGTCGCGCTCTGACCGTCCTCTTCTACGTCACCCGCAGTCTCCCCTCCCTCGGGCTCGTAGAACTCGGAGGTCCGTTGGACGGCGCGCTCGATCGTCTTCTCTCCATACGTCGACCCATCCGCGTAGTGGACCTCATCCCACTTCTCACGCAGCAACCCCGACTCGCGGAATAACCGGTCCATCTGCGCCTGATCGCCGCCCGTCCAGAACGCCAAGAGGCAACAAAACGCCATATCGGCCTCCGACTGGCTGTCGTAGCCCCCAAGGCGGCCGTTCCACAACCGCTCGAACTTCTCCCCATTCGACGCCGCCATCGCCTTCTCCACCAACTCCTCGTCCCCCAAGTCGACCTCACTCGACGGCGCCGCGTCCCCCGCCGAGTCTGCGGGCGCCGTCGCGACGTCGTCCGTCAAGGCGCTCTCGTCGTCCGGCTGCACGTACTCCCGATGAATCCCCTGCAGGGCGTCCTGACGGCGCGCAATCCGCGTCGGCGTCCCCGAAACATGGTCGCCCGTCACCGTGAAGAAGCGCGCCGTCTCGTAGCACTCCACACTCCCACGCCGATTCCGCCCCTCCGGGAGTTCGCCCTCCACCAAGACGTGGAAGCCCGTCCCCGACGGCGATACCTCCGTGTACGAGTCCAGTCGCTCGATGATGTCTGTCGCGTCTTCCTCAACTGCGCCCGTCTCGGGGTCACGGCAGTCATCCAGATCGACGCCAACCAACGGGTCCTCATCCGTGAAGACGAACCCAATCCCGTCCGCCTCACCCGACTCAACCGCGTCAACTGCAGTCGCGACGTCCGTCCAGGTGATCGCATCCGTCGCCGACCCATAGCCACCCGTCGCCGCATTCACCGGCACCTTCGTCGCCTTCCCACCCCCCTCCTCCACCCGCCACCCAACCCACTGCTCGCGCTCCCGCAACTCCGCTGGCAACACATCCAGATCAACGTCGACCCCATCACTCATCCCAATCAACTCCAATACTCACACTACTCTCAGAGTTCAAACAACTCCACCGAATTCCGCTCCTGCTTCTTCGTCCATTCCCAACGGGTACCCCCCGCCTTATTCTAGTTGGCTTTTGCTGTAACAGCCATCCTATACTCCCTGATTGTTCCGCTCTCTGGCCGTGGAAATGCCGTACAGCATTCTGTGAGTGAGCCCGTTGTGTTACGGCATTTTCGGGATTTGCTGTAACAGATCCCCGAATCTCGGTTTTCTCGGGTTTCCCTGGCCTCATACCACAGTCTAGCTTAACCTCGGTTAGGTTCGGTAACGGTGCTGCTATCGCTCTCTTATTCTGATAGATTCGCGGGATAGGCCACTCGGTCATCAGTCCGCACCACCTCGCTTGGTGAGTTTGATTCCCTCGTAGTATCGGACTTGGTTCCCATCTCTCCGGTCGGTCGTTCGCTCAAGCGAGAGCTGCTTATTCAGTCGCCGCGCGAACCAGGATTTCGAATCTGGTTCGATTCCGTGGTTCTCAGCCCACTGCTCGTAGGCAGTATACACGTCGCCAGCAGTGACGCGCTCGTCGGGAGCCTCAGATAGACACTGGGCGGCAAACTGTCCGACGACCGCATCCGGATCGTCTGCAATCTCCTCGATATCAGGTTGGCTGAGGCTCTGTAGCGCCATTAGCTGATTCTCTGGGGAGTCCTGACTCTCGATCACCTCTTGGAGCGTGTCGATTGGGTATGTCCGGCCCTCAGAGTACACTGTCGCACTCCCGTCGCGTGGCAAGATGATTATGGCGTACTCCATCTCTTCGGCGTCCGCAACGGCGAGTTCGTTGCGGGGAACAAACGGGCGCTTAATCCGCGCCCAGTTCGCCTCGAACGCTTGCTTCGACTCGTAGATGTGGCGGGTTCCCTCCTCGTAGACGATGTACTCCTCAGCCGCCGGGTCGTAACTATACGTCGCCGGCATCCGCCCCTTCGAGAGATCCGTGAGTGAGTCCACGCCGAGAATCTCTTCGTCCGTAGTCGTCCGGAGGACAAGCTTTCCCGACTCCTCACACCAAGCCGTCTGCGTACTGTTCGTGTCCTCGACGGGTCGGACAGCGGTCACGCCACCGTCCTCCGTCGCTCCACCATTGAACGTGAGGTTCTCGTCAGTGGTATAGTAGCGGGTTTCACCGGCCGAAAGTTCGCGGACAGGTGGGTTGAGTATCTGCTCAATGCGCTCTGCCCATTCTGTCTGCGACGAACCCGGTCGAACGACGAAGAGCGGGAACTCTCCCTCGTCCTGTGCTTTCCGGAGGTTCACCAGTACCTTTGCGGGATTCTCCGGTGTCGTGGTCTCGACCTCAATCGCGAACGCGTCCTCGAAGCCGGAATGGGTTGCCCGCGCGTCAGGTTTCTCGCTGCCGTCCTGCGTCAGGATGGAGACAGTAAATCCTTCTGCCGTCAACTCCTGTTCGATCTGTTCGAGGGCCGTATCGTGCTTCTGACTCCCCGCAGACTGCACAGATCCAGTGTCGGGCGTCGCGATGTCCTCGCCAGCGTCGGTGAGGCGGATGACGAGTTCATCGGTATCCATGTCGACGGTCGTTTCGAGGAAGCGCGAGCGCTGCCGGAGCGACGCGAGCTCGTCATACGTGGGTGCGTCCGAATCAGCATCCTCGAAGAGCCGACGAAGCTCATCGTCGACTGTCTCCACCGCCACCCAGTCGTTCCCCTCCCGACTATTCGTCCGCAACTGGACGCTGCGGACGACCTTCGCGAGCGCGACGTCCAACTCCCCATCCGCGACGTCGAGCACGTCACCGAGTTCCTCGGGCGTCTGGGTCGTCGGCGTCGCGTCTTCCGTCACGCCGTAGGCGTCGCTGACCTGGTCGTGGATGCGCGTGAGCGCCTCCTCAAAGCGGGCTTCCTCATCGCTCGTCAGTGGTTGGTCGCTCTCCGGGTGGCCCTTCGGGATCGGGAGTGGGGCGAGGCTGAACGGATACGGGCCGGTCTCACCGAAGACGGGACTCGGGAGGTTCGCGATCCACTCCCCACGTGGGAGTGAGCGGATGCGGTTCGCGAAGTCCTTGGGGTCCATCTCCTCGTGGGCCATTGCTTGGGCGAGTTCGCGGTCGACGCTGATCTTCCCGACGAGTGGGCTGCCGATGTTGTTCAGGACGTTCAGGTAGGCGCGGCGGCCGCCTTCGGCTTTCATCTGTTCGGGGAACTGCATCGACAGTCCGACCGAGAGGCGGAAGCTCCGCCCCTGCTCAAGCAGATTGTTCATCACGTCCGAGACGGCGACCGAGGCCGCCTCATCGATGAGGAGGTTGACGACGTAGTCCTCGGGACGCGTCTCGGCGTCCTGGTTCTCCTCTTGGAGTGCGGCTTCGAGGTTGGTGAGGATGACGCCGGTCATGATGCGGGCGGCGTCCTCGCGAAGGTCGCCAAGGTCGAAGAGGATGACCGTGTCCTCGTCGAGGAGATCGCGGAAGTCGAACTGGGGCTCGGTGTTGTTGAAGATGCGGCGGAGGTTCGCGTCGTCGGAGACCATCCCGAGGCGGTTGCTGACCCCGCCCATGATGTTCGAGAACGTTGTCTTGTCCGCCTGCAGCTGGCGGCGGAGCGAGCGCGTGACCGCCTCGTCAGTCGACTGGGGCGCCGCGCCCAAGTCGGGCTGGGGCGGGCCGGCCTCCCAGAGCTGGTCAAGCGCGTTCTCTAGTTGGCGGTGCGCGAAGTAGTCCTCGGACTCGCGATACTGGCCGTTCTCACGGCCGTGTTCTGCGTCGAAGAGCGCCTTGATGAGGGTCTTGATCAGGCCGGGGGCGACAGTGGCGCGCTCGTAGCGCTCCTGGCCCATGACGAGTTTGAGAATCTCCTCATAGTGGTCGGCTTTCTTCTGGATAGCGTCCTCGCGGCGCACGCCATTTTCGAGGGCGGGCTGGATGTTGAAGAAGGAGAAGCCGGGGAGGTCCTCGGGAATCGAGAAGTGGATGACGTTCTCTTCGAGGTCATCAATCCCGAAGCGAGCGGCATGAGCGCGCATGTAGTTCTCCGTCATTCCGTCGCCCTTCGGTTCGATCAGGATCGATGGTCCCTCCGTATTCGCGTAGAGGGAGAGCAGTTCGTTAATCTGGGCTTTCGACTTCCCGGCGCCGGTCGTCCCAAAGCGCCCATAGTGTGTAGGGAGGAGACTTGGCGGGATACGGACCGGCTCATTCTCGGGTTCACCGGTCTCGTCGAGCGCATAGCCGATCGCCATGCCCTCACGGAACTCACTCATGAGGTCGGGGTCCGGCCGGGAGAGTGGGTTCCGACTTTGCTGTTCGGCGCGTGTCCCCCGAGATCCCTCCATCGAGAGTTGTTCGGCGGAGGGGACGAGGAGGAAGTGCGCGAGTTCGCGCCCGCTCAGCACGAAGTCGGGTCGTGTCTTCCCACGGCCGGTGACGATGTCGCGATCGAGGAGGCGCTGGAGGGCCTTGCGTGCGTTCTTCTCTTTTTTCGCCTCGCGGAACCCACTCGAACGCACTCGTTCGGACTCAACATCGTAGAATGGGCCGTCGAGTGGGTCGAACACCGGGGCGAGCGACGACAGTCGCTTGTCGAGTGAGTCCTGGCCGTCGTCGCTGGTCGGAACGCCGACTGCCCGGATGTTCGCCGTGAACGAGCGCTGGGGGTTGGTCGCCTCGATCGCGTTGAGGCGGCGTTCGACGATATCGCTCAACTCACGCTCGTCGCGTTCGTACTCCCCGAACTCGAGTAAGCCACCGATGATCCGCTGCGCCCACGTGTCTCGCCCATTGCGCAGGTCTTCTTTGCGGAGTCCAGCGTCGGATTGCCAGCTCTCCCGGCGCTCGAAGACGACCTGGAAGGCGAGTGGTTCCTCGGCGTCATTCACGTGGTCGATCAGCGAGGCGAGCGCCGCACCGGGCTGGTCGACAGCCGAGAGGGACTCTTCGTCCTCGCCGTCCGTGAATGGGGTGAGCGACGTCATCCAGTCTTTCTTGCGTGTGGCATCGCCCTGCCAGCGCACGCCATAGGGCGAGACCGTCTCGGTCGCCGGCCGTGCGAGAATCGTCCCGCGCTCGGTCACCGTTGGCTTCTCAACCGGCACCCCAACATCCTCTGCGAGTTCAAGCGCGCTATTGTCGATGGACACCACTCTGTCCGCAGTCAGGTCGACGTCGGGCGCCTCAGCCTCCCCCTCGTCGGTGATGGCGTACTGCTCGTCCTCGTCGAACTCGTACTGAAGATTGCCCTGCTGGTAGGCGTTGAGGAACTCCTCGCGTGAGTACTCGGCCGGCTGAACAAGCCGTTCTTCGACGTCGAGGTCGACACGTTCGATGTCGAAGGTCGTCGGATAGATCGACTGCAGGCGCTCCTCGACGGTCTCAAGGCCATCGTCAGCGCCGTAGTAGAACTCGACGGGCGCGTCTTCGCCGTCGCTGAGTGCCAGGAACTCGAAGCGCGGCGGCATCGAGGACGACAGCGGATTCAACGTCGACCCCAGTCCCGGATCCTCGCTAGTGAGTTTGTGGAGGCTCTCGAGGAGTCGCGGAATCCCCGACGGGTCTAGTTCTTCAGAGGTCGGCGTGACGCGGAGGTACTCACTCATCGCGACCACCGTCCGTCTCGGCGACTTGCTCCGATTTGTCGTTCGATTCAGCGGTCTGCTCGTTGAGTTGCTGTTGGAACGAATGCATTGCTGACTCGGTTTCGTCGTTGGTTGCACCGGGCAGTTCGTCGCGAGTTTGGGTGGTGGGGTCGAAGTCGATAACCTGCTTCTCCTTGGGCATCGCCTCGACCTGGATACCGCGCCACTCGCCGTCGACGCCGACGAGTGCTTCGGAGAAGCCGGCGTCCTCGTTGCCGGGGACGGCGTCTTGGACGTAGCGCATCTGGGCGTGATTCAGGCCGAACTCGTCGGCCCACTCTTCGTCCATGCCGTCGAGGCGGTGGAACTGCTTGACCGCACATTGGTCAAGGATCGCCTCACTCTCGGCGTGCTCGAAGAACTCATCGACGGTCTGCGTCACGAGGCGGATGGAGAGATCGTGGTGGCGATGGTGGCGGAAGACTGTCTCGAGGAAGGCGAGGCTCGCGGCGTCCTGCATGATGTAGCGGGCCTCGTCGATGACGAACACGACCTCCTTCTCCGTCTCCTTCGCCCGCTCATACACCAGCGAAATGAGGAGCTGCATCGTGAGTGCGGTGCTGGAGTCGACACTCCCCTCCTGTTGGGCGAGGTCGAGATAGATCGTTTTCTCGTCGCGGATGTCGAAGGCGGAGGCCTTCCCAAGGTTCGCGTGCCGACCCTCTTCCTCGAAGGGGCGCAGTTGATCGAGAAGCCACGTCGCGTCGGCCTGAATCTTCTCCGCCTCCGACTCCGAGCGGACGACGAACTCCTCGGGATCAGCGACCATCTCCTCGAAGACGTCGAGCATGTCGCGGATCGTCGGACTCGGGTTGTCGTGGGTGGCGATGTCGTCGGTGATCCCCTGTCGAGCGTATGCTGAGCGCAAGCCGAGTTCGAGCGTGGTGCGCCGATCACCGAGGGAGATACCGCGGAGGGCGAAGAAGTTGGTGAGGAAGCTCATCGCGTCATCAAGCTTCTCGTTGAACGGACTGGCGTCCTCCCCCATCGCACGTTGGGCGTGCTCGGGCGTCTGCCGAATCTCCAAGGGATTGAGGCCGAGCGTCCCACCGACGGTGATCCGCTGAGTGTCGAGAGCTTCCGAAACACCCGCCCAGTTGTTCAAGGGTTCGAGGACGATGCCGATGCGGTCGCTGTCCTGTTCGATCGAGCGGATGAAGTTCTGCTTCGAGCTGAATGACTTCCCGGAGCCGGTGTCCCCGACGGTGAACATGGCGTAGCCGTTGTCGCGTTCGAAGGGGTCGATGACGACGGGGCTTTGGTTGTCCTTGTGGATGCCGAACTCGACGCCGCCCTCCTCGAGGATCGTCGCGTTATGCGGCGACGCAAGGAGCGCGCCGACGGCGCCGCCGAGGGCGATGGATTCGCGGCCGAATTCGTTGTCGCCGATGGGCGAAGCAGATTGGAGGGCGACGTCCTGCCGGCAGATCGCGGTCTTCGGCGTGAGGTTCGCCGGATCGTCCCGAAGCGTGCTCTTCACCGTGCGGACGGCGTCCTGCAGGTCGTCCTTCTCGTCAGCGCGAACGGTGATGAAGACGCCCTGGTCGAAGACGTTCGCACCGCTCTCAACGGCCTTGTAGGTGGCTTTGGCTTCGTCAGCGCGTTCTTGGAGGTAGGCACCACGTACGCTCTGCTCAAGGTCCGCATCAACTTGGAGATCGTCCGCAATCTCCTCGAGCTCGGTTCGTGCTCGCTCCTGGTTCTTCGGGGTGACGTGCGCAGTCAGATCGAACTCGACGTCAGTGAGCTCGAAGAGATCGCTGAGGTAGCCGTCACTTGGATGGTCGGGATACTCGGCGACGTAGAGCGTGCTCGTCCACTGCTCGCCGACGTGGGCGGCACGCGTCTCCCACTCGATCGCGGCTGGGGCGATTGCCGTCTTGTGTGATTCGGCGATCTCGTCGAGAAGCCGTCCTTCGGCTTGGCCGTCTTCGAGCGTTTCCTCATCGAGGACGTCGGCGAACTCGACTGTGGGTTCGTCGTCGCGGGCTTGGTAGCGCGTCCACGCGACGACAGCAGTCGCAGTGATAGTCACGGCGACGAGGAGATAGAGGAGGATCCCGCCGGGCGTGGTGGGATTGAGCGCCCACTGGGTGAGTTGATCGCTGAACCCCGTTGCGGCGGGAAGGAGGCCGTTATGCATCGCTATCCTCGCGTGTCTGGTGATCCATGGTGGGTTGCTGGCGGATGAGTGAGTCGGGGTCGTCGACGTCGTGTTCGTGGCCGTTCCAGAAGCCCATCGCGAGCGTGAACAGTTCGACCGTAGTGAGGCGGCGTGCCGACCAGCCACTCGCCTGCTGCACGAACTCGCTGCGCACCGCGGCAACACGGTCGTCCAAGGTTTCGAACATCCGTGCGCGCCGTTCAGTCTCTTGGAGATTCTCCCGGCGGGTGACGAACGGGTTGAAGAGGAAGCCGATGACGGGAATCTCGGTCAACTTCTCGGCGGGGGTGGATTCGTCGCGGTAGCGGTCGTAGACCTCCATCGGGGAGACCTCGACGCCGATGTAGTAGTGGAGTTGCTGGATGCCGCGCTCGCGCATCTCCCGCGGCCGTGTCTCGAGATATTCTTCGAGGAGTTCGTGGAAGACGGGATTTGCTTGGACGTCCTCGTCGTCGAGGCGGTCCTGGATGTTCTTGACGACCTGCTCGACGGGGAACTCGCGGGTGGTGGCGTGGAGTTTGAGCTTCGAGTCGAGTTCCTTGTTCGCGAACTCCGCGCCGGCCTCCTGTAACTGGGCCCAGTCGTCGGACATGGCGAAGTCCATGTTGTCGGGGTCGACCTCGACGAACGCCTCCATCGTGCCATCCGAGCGCTGGATAGCGCCAGCGCCCGGCCAGGCGCGTTCGATATTGGTGAGGTCTTGGGTGCGTTCGTCCGGCTGGAACGGCGTGTAGTTCGCCAGTCCACCCTCGTTCCACACTTCCTCGTTCGTCTTGCTGTCTGACTCGTCGGGCGTGCTGAAGGTGACACGGGGCCGTTTGAGGTATTGATAGACGTCGGTGGCCCACGTCCACGCATTCAGATGGTTCGGGGCGACGTAGATGATAGCGACGCCGATCCCGAAGCCACCTGCGACGAACGGGAGGGCAAGCGAGTCGATACCGGTGAGTGCGGCGAGGAAGAGGCCGATGATGGGAAAGGCGATGAGGACGCCGACGTCGCCTTCCTCAATGTTGAGGTAGGGAATGTGGCTCTCCTCGCCGAACTGATTCATGATGCGTCTCGCGGCGGCGTCTGGATCTGTCGACATGGGTCAGTAGTTCTCCGGATCGTTCTCTGTGCGGCGATACGATGGCGCAGACTCCTCGCTCTCCTCGCTGCCGGCGCGCCGGCTGGCGTGCTCGGCGACCGCCTGACCGGCAGCAGCTTTCGGGCCCCAGCGGGCGGCGGTCGTCGCGACACTCGTCCCACCAACGTAGGCGCCGGCAGCAACACCGCCGACGAGTGCGGCGCCCCGCGTAGCCGTGCCAATCACTTTCGCAGTGAGTGGCGTCGCGTACTGGAACGTCTTCCACGTCACCAGCAAGGCGACGACCGGGAGCGAAACAGCAACGAGATACTTCAGGAACGGACTGCCGGGTGAGAGAGCGTGCTGCGAGTAGAGGAGGTCGTAGCCTTTGAACACGACGGCCGCGGGGAGTGGGAGGATTGCGAGCGGGACGAAGCGTTTGCTGAACCCCATCGCGACATCCGAGAGCACCGGAATGTTCCCGTAGGCGAGCGCGAACGCAATCGGCATTCCGTAGATATAGACGTAGAGGAGGACTTCTCGGATGTAGTAGAGTGCCTCCAATGCCCACATCGAGAGGCCGCCAAGCAGTCCGAATACGAGTGACAGACCGGGATTGGTTAGCGTTCTCTCAAGGAAATTGAGCATCGCGGCGCCGAGTGAGCTGAGGCTCGGGAGGAGCGCGACCGTGAAGCCGTTTACGAGGTAGAGCGTACGCTCTTGTGAAGCACATTGTTGGTGAGTCAGAGAACTGCTTGAACGATCTCCTTGAGTGCTTCTCGGCCGGGTTTTCGGAGGATTCGTCGTCGGAGGTGGAACGGTCTGAGATACGCTGTCAGGTTGTCTTTTGAGACGCCTCGATGCGGCGAGAGCCACCGTCGCGCCAGCGACGCGTGGCTCTCGCAGGTGTTCACGTGCGCGTCTCCATCGACGTACTCACCGTCGCCGTGAATCACTGATTCCCGGTGGAAGTTCTCATCGTCTTCTAGCGGGTCGTAGGCCCGAAATCCGTCGGTATAGACAGTCAGCGACTCCTTCTCGTTGTTTTCGAGAAGGAGTCGCACGGTCGTTTCGTCGGCGGATTTCGCTGGCACGGTGTATCGCTGACCGTTGCCGCGATCAACGAGCGTGAATACTGGCGGTTTGTCCTTGGCGTACGTTCCTCGCCCACGTTTCGAAAGGCCACGCGAGCGCGACGGTTGGTCGCGCTCGCGGCCTTTCTTCCCAGCAGAGACATAGAACTCGTCAATCTCGACCGGGCCAACGAGGGAGACGGCTGGCGCGTCGAGCGTTCTGGCGAACTGCTCGACGCGCCGATGCAGCGACCGGTAGGAAACGTCGATTTCAGCGTCTAACTGGCGGATACTCGTGTTGAACCGAACGAACGAGTAGAACGCGAACAGGAGCTTGTCAAGGCCAATCTTCGCGTGTGCGAAGATCGTGCCGGTCTTGTCGTTGAACGTGCGGTCACAATCCTTACAGAGGTACCGCTGATACTCTCGATAGCTGCCGTGTTTGATCACTGATTCAGACCGGCAGTGCGGGCACTGGAGGCCATCGCGCCAGCGAACCTGCTCCAGCAGGTTCGCGGCGCTCGCCTCCGAGCGTAGCAGTTCAAATGGGAACATATCGGGTGACGCGTTCGCGTCACCCTTGCCCGCTACGCTTTCACAGCGACAGCTCTCCTCGACCAACAACCTGCTTCATAAGAGCGAGAGCGTAAGTACAGCAACCCAGTACCACATGATGATGAGGAACGCACCAACCCACGCCGTCTTGCGTGTTCGTCGCGACTCATAGGTGCTCCCGATATTGAAGATCCGGATGAGATGCCGGCCTTGTACGCAGACCACGAGCAGGAGCAATGAGACAATCATGATTTCGCCACCAATCAAGGCATGATGGATTGACTCCCACGGTGCGTTCGTCGGCTGGCCGAAGACGAACGCCCCGTCTGTCTGCGGGGTCGGTGTTCCAAACATGTGGGTTGAGAGCTGCTGGTAACCGGTCGTGAGGCCCTGCATGAACAGGCCGGTGAACCAGCTGACGGCGTCCTTGAACCCCTGTAGAACAACGCCGATCAGATCAACCATCGTTACTGCCTCCTGACCATGAGCGTGCAGTTGTTGAACTTCTCAGCCGCCGAGTAGCGGATGTCGTACGTCTTTGAGACCGAGGAAGCATCGGGAGCGGCCTCAAGCGACAGCGTGAACGTTCCCTGCTGAACACTCTCCGTACACGTCGTCCCACTACCGGGGACGAAGGCGAACGGAGAGCGAGAACTATAGAGTGTCTTCTGATCTCTCGGACCGAAGGTTACCTTCGAAGCTTCTGAGTCCGACTGTGGGTCATAGATCCCGCTCACGTCTGAGTCATCGGCGTATCCGGTGCCGTCTTCCCCGCTTGGATAGGGTGCCATCCCGAGGAACAACAGTTGCGTAACCGAAACTGGTCCACTCCCACGATTCTCAACGACCACGTACGCCTCGTCTGCAATCTCCCGCTCAGTCCCGTTCCACATCCTCTTGGGGTTCTTCCGTCCGATGCCCATCTCGATAATCTGGAGGTCGGGACGAAGCGATCGCGTCGTCGTGCCGATGGTCTGGTCGTCGTTGACAGCGACGAGCTCGTAGTCGCCGGGTGTGTAGGTGGTGCCGAGGTCGAAGGAGACGCGACTCGTGCCCTGCGCGACGTCGCGTGTCCCGAAGAGCGAGCCGTTCGGTTTGACGAGGTTTACGTGCTCGATGTCGGCGCTACTCTCGAGCTCGACGACGAGTGTCGTTCCTTGGACGTTGAGGCTTGCAAATGGTCCAACAGGAGTGGTCGTTGAGGAACTCGACGGTTCGGAGGTCTGGGTGCTGGTGCAGCCGGCGAGGGCGGCGAGGGTGAGACTGCCGAATGCTTGGAGGGCGCTACGACGGTCGATTGAAGCTGGGTTGTCAGTCATGGGTTTTGGAAGCGATCAAGGCCGAACATGCGGAGGAGACGCTGGCCGGCGTAGAACATCACGACGAACGGGAGGAGTTTCCATCCGGTTGTGAACACGAGGTTGAACCAGCCCGAGAGCGTGCCGAGCGGGTGCCAGCGGACGCTCGCCTGAGTACGCACATAGGCGGGGTTGGCTCCAAGCCACGACTCTGGCTGGTACTGGGCGGTGTAGATGCCGGGCTGCGTGAGCGTGACGACGGCAACCCCCGAACGATTCGTTTCGACGTGCTGGTCGCCGATGGCGATGTAGCCGGTCGGTGACTGAGCGAGTGGCCGGCCACGCTGCTCCTGCGAGAGGTCGATTGGCGCACCCGTCTGGTTGTCGCGTAGTTCGAGACGGACTGTGGCCGCCGAGACATTCTGCGAGAGGACGGTCGCAGTGAGGGAACTCTCGCGGAGGTGGCGTGTCGACCCGGCCTGGGGCTGGAAGATGGTCGCGTTCACGCCGCGGACGATCCCTGCGACGTGCAGCGCCTGCCGGTCAACCTGCTCCGCGCGGACAGCAACCCCGTACGTCGTCGTGTAGGAGTGGTTGACGACGTCAATATGGACGTCCTCGCCGAGTGTCGGGGTGGGTGACGACCGATTGATCCCCCACGTCTCGACGATTTCTGGGCCGGTTCGGACGGGTTCAGCGACCGGCCCAATCCGCGACGGATACGCGTGCACGGAGACCGGAATTGCGTCGGACTGGGTGCGTGTTTCGCCGTTACGTGTACTTGTGACGAGGGTGTCCCAGCCGGTGTGGCGGGCGGTGTAGAACCGCCACACACCACGCACACGAGCGCTCCCGGTCTCGGTGAGCGTGTACCCCTGCCACGGGCGCGACTGGAGGATCGCGACGCCCGCGTCCCCATTCGGATACGTCGCGTAGTAGGGGTACGCCGCGAGATTATACACCGACCCACTGAGCGAGTCGGTAACCGTGATGGAGTCAGTCTCCGTCATTGTGCTCACGGTGTTCCCGTTCACTGTCGTGGTCTGCTCGATACGAACCTCGATCGTCGCGTGCAGCGTCAATGTCGTCGTGCGGTCGTTCTGGAGCTGGTAGTCCAGCGTCGGCGTCTGCGTCCCGGTACTCGAGGCGATGGTGTCGCCGTCCTGGGTGAGCCAGACGCGCGAGATTTGGTGCTTGGTAAGGGACCAGTCCGCACTCGTGCTCGGGTAGCGAACGCGGTAGTCGACGAGGCCGCGAAGCGTCCCGTCCGGTGCGAGATACGTGCGTGTCTCACCGGATGCGAGGTGTGCTCGCGTCGTGGGTTGGGCGGCGAAGATCGTCGCGTGAGCATCCGCGATGAGGGTACCATCCTCAAGGTCGGCGTTCTCCGGGTGAAGCGACGTCTCTGGACCACTAGCGTGGAGATCGCGGAAGTCGTGCTTGGTCCACGTCGCGGCCGTCTTGGGCGGCCGCGTGAACGTGATGTCCGTCCCGTTCGCAAGTTGTTGGAGGGCGGTGCGGTGCTCGCCGTAGTGCTGAGAGTACGTGGATTCGTTCGTGTAGTCGTCGGCGTCGTGCGACCAGAGGGTCGCGGACTCGTTCTCTGTGAGGCCGTTCCCTTCCGTGCCGGGGCGGGGGTGGTTCGCGGCGGCGAGTCCGGTGACTGTCACGAGGAGGAGGACGCCGGCAATCGCTATCGGGACTGCGCGTGACGGGGACAACAACGTGGAGGACAGATTTGAGCTACCAGGGGACGAGGTTCACACACTGTGCGAGCGGCAGGTTCATCATCGACCCCGCGACCGTGTAAAGCGGGCCGAGGACGACGAGGATGGTGGCGGATTTGAGCGCCGAGCGTTTGTGGCGCTTTAGACCCTTCTTCTGGTCGGGGCTCAGCGTGAACATATCGATCAGGGAGTTCGCCTGCCAGACGACGGCGAGCCCAACGATGCCCAGCGCCGTCGTCAACTGGAAGAATCCCTCAATCATGCTCGGGAGGTTGTCCGCGCTACAGACCGCTGTCTGTTGGGCCGCGACGGGTTCGACAGCGACGAGGCTGAATAGGAGAAGCGCGCTTCCGATGCGTCGCAGTAAATTCCGGGGATTTCGCCCGCGTTGAGAGGCGTTTTGGCTAGTGTCAGTGGTTGCTGATTCTGAATCCGTCACCGCAATCCACCCCACCGTTTCCAGTTAGTGGTGGCCTCGTCGGTTGTCTCTGCCCGTTCTGTGGTTTGTATAGCATCGTGGGGTCTACCGATCTCCTCTCGATGCATTCTCCTGTAAGTCGATAGAGATGAATTAAGAATCTTATGACTCCTATACCTATGCAATTAATAGAAATTTAGTCGAATATTAAATAGTATATTATATAATTCACTTTTTGAATGTCCGACCGTGTGCGATGATGTGGATCTCATTGGTATCTGTTGATTCTCCTATCGGCATACACTCGCTATTCTGCCTCTATTGGAATTGACATTAACGAATAAGGATGGTGCCGCTGGTCGTCAAGTGCCGGCCTAGACACTAACTACAGGGGAGCGACTGAACCGTAACTACAGACTAGGTACAAACTGCTTGGTGTACGAAGGGGCACTTTTACCCAGATAAGGGACCTATCCAAATTGGATTGCTCAGGGAGACGATCCAATAGGGGGGAGTAGTCTTCTACAGCAATCCACGAAGGAAGCACGCTATTTCGCAGGTGGGTATTGGAACCACCATCCACCTGCATCTTCCGCTCAATACGCACACACCTAACGGCTGTTTTAAGTATAGGATTATAGAAACAATAGAGTCTCAGCAGAGCCACTATTCTAGAATCGCTATCTACGGATCAATCGGGTTAAAGACGGAGTTCATAAACCCGCTGGTGTCTCTTGAGGAGTGGTGAGTGGGTCGACAAGCAGGGTCGACCCACTATGGGTAACACGTGTGGCACGGGCCGGAGTTAGCATGGTCAATTGACTCCCGGAGTCTCACCGTATCTATCCGTGCTGGCTCTACTATCCCTGACACACGCATAGTATATATCCTTTCTCCCACTTGTTGGGAGTTTTTACTTGGGACAGGCGGAAATCCAAAAATAGGTACCTCTGTTCGTCAATCAACGGAGTTCAAATGTGTGCTAGTCGGTATTGAGATCGAATTGTTCGTTCTCGGCAGTGGCATTGAGCACGACGCTGGTCGCGGACTCGGCGATGTCGGCGTCGCCGAGGAGTTCCTTGATGAGCGTATTCATGTGGTCCGTGTCGTGGAATTTCCCGATGGCGATGATGTCGTAGTTCCCCGTCACTTCGTAGACGGAGATCATCTGGTCATGTGCGCCAAGTCGCTCGGCGAGGTCGGGAAGTGAACCTCCCTCGGCTTTGAGTTGGAGAACAGCGGTGACGTCATAGCCGAGTTTATCGTAATCGACGATCGGCGTGTAGCCCGTAATGACGCCCTCTTCCTCAAGCTCCTGGAGGTGATTTGAGATAGTCGTCACGGAGACGTCGAGTTCCTCGGCGAGACTGCGGAGGCTTGCGCGGCCATCTCCGAGAAGCTCGTTTATCAGCTCAGCATCAATATTCTCATAGGCCATATCATGAGCCACGTTTGCAGCCCTGTTAACAGATGGTATTCAAACCCGTTTGGACTGCGGTTACTCACAACGCTTAGGCGTAGAAACACGGAGTGATGTATTGCTCAGTGGGGTTCTCTCGCCAAGGCGAGGTGCAACCCCATCGCAGTGGTGTCCAGCCAGTTGAGGTTGCACCCTTGATGGCGGCTATCGGTAACGAAGTACGCAGCCATGACGGACTGCTGGAGTAGCCCTAGCTACACCGAGGCCCTAA
The DNA here is from genome assembly GCF_017874695.1 of Halarchaeum nitratireducens. Lineage (NCBI taxonomy): Archaea > Methanobacteriati > Methanobacteriota > Halobacteria > Halobacteriales > Halobacteriaceae > Halarchaeum > Halarchaeum nitratireducens. Next base: position 55,695 of record NZ_JAGIKY010000016.1, on the reverse strand, counting down.
CTAGGCCTGATACCGACAGCGCCAGCACTGTCAACAGCCAAAGTGAAAAATATATCGACGGTAATACTGGGAAATCCAAGCGAGGATGAGCTAGTTCTACCAACTCCAGCACCTGCTACAGCCTCAACAAAGTAGTATAGACTGTATCACGGCTCAGAAGACTCGTAAACAGCCCTTAGTCGGGAATGAGTGTGCGGAGGTCGCGCACGTCCACGGTGTCGTTGAGGTCGTCAAGCATGCCCAATACGTCTGCGCGGCGGTCGTCGGGTCAATGCGGTCAGTGCTATACTCGGTTCTCATGCAAGGCTGACTACGTTCCGACGGAATACAGAGGTATTCGGCTCTGTTGAAATCCTCTTCTTCAGACAAATTCTCACCTGAAACAGCTGGTCGATGAGAGATGCGAACTGTTCGACAACTCTACTTTAGAGTAATAATCAAAGATTAATAACTCTTGAATAACAGACGTGAGTTATGGAAAAGCATCCGAAACCACAACGAGGGACAAACGGGGATGTGATCTGGCACCGAGTGGGGGCATACTTTATCGACTCAATACTCATGGGGCTAATCTGGGTTGCCGTTATACTCGCCGGGACGCCCCTCGGCGACATCGGGTTCCTCGTGCTGGCGTTCGCGGGACTGGTCGCAACATTGGTTTACGGGTTTCTACTTGAGGGACTGTACGGCTACACGCCGGGGAAATATCTGCTTGGACTCGTCGTTATCAAGTCCGACGGCTCAAACTGTACAATTGGGGCGTCAGTCCTGCGGAACCTGTTGTGGATCGTTGACGCACTCCCGACGTTGAACCTCGTCGCAATGGTGTTGATACTGCTTACGGATGATAACCAACGGGTCGGTGACCTCGTCGCAGATACAGTCGTCGTCAAGCGACAGTAATCAAACCGAGTCGTAGCTGTTTGCCCTGTATTGACCGTTCAGAGTGATCGGTCGATATTGTGACTGAGACAGGTGATGGTGAGTTCACGGAACTGCTTCCACCAACGTCGTGAGCGGACGAACGCACCGTACTTCCGCTTGAGCGTTGAGTTAACCGTCTCTAATTGACTCCGCTGGCCGTAGAGATCAGTATCTAAGCGCGCATTCCATTCCCGGTGGAGTGGCGTGAATTCACGATGCTTAATCAGTGGCCGAACCTCGTGTTGCCGGGCAAGTCGCCTGATTTTCTGGTCGTCGTAGCTCTTGTCACCGAGCAGAATGTCAATATCCTCGCAATTGCGCTTGATCAACGATGGAGCGATCTTGCTATCGTGTTTCCGAGTCGTCGTCACGTGTAAATCGAGAATCGCGTTTACCTTCGCATCAACCAGCAACGTCACTTTGAGCTGCTGAATCGTGAGTTCGGCTCGTTTCGTGTAGTGTTTCGAGGTGTGACTACGGTCAAACCCTGACGCATCAACTCCAACAACACCGCTTGTCGGAAGTGGCGTCGCTGAGAGTGTCAATATGACACGCCATACAGCCATATCAAGCCGATTGAACGCCTTACAGAGCGTTGACGGCGTAGGAAGTTCAGCCAATCCGAGGGCGTGACGAATTCGCGGCATCTCGATCAGTTCATCAAGCAGACCACGATAGGTCGTGTTCTTTCGAACCTTGAGACAGAGCATAACAACGTGCTGCGGAAGTGTGTAGCGGTGTTTGGAAAACTTCGAGGAGTATCGAGAGACCGCTCGGCGTGCCAGATGGATTGCCTTCTCAGTAAACCGGAGAATCTTCGACTTCGGGAGGGCCTTCATCCCGTAGGATTACACGGTGAACATGTAACTCTTTGAGGATTTCAACAGAGCCAGTTATTCCTAATGTGACCTCCTCCTCGCCGTGAACGGCGAGGCTTCCCACGGTACCGCACCGCTGATTTGGGATATTTGCTGGTTTACGACCTGTCGGTATGACAGGCCGATGGCGGGGTCGTTCGAAAGACGCGAGCGTCTTTCGTGATGTCGTCAGAACGCGAAGCATTCTGACTGCTAACCAGAAGCCGGAGACTTCTGGTGATGCCGAGAGATCAAAGATCTCTCGAACCACCACACCGCCGTTACTCCTATCCCCGGCAGGGGGATTCGAAGTTATCTTAACCGAGACACCACAGCGGTTCGAGAGTGTGTCTCGAACATTCTGAGCCTCGGAGTCCCCGATATTGTCCGATTAGGTGGGCGGTCATGCCGCCTCGGTGTACGTCATACTACGACACGATGCTACTTAATATCCGTAGGAAGCTGATGCGTGGTTCGTGGAGGTGTTGTCGGATTCACTCCCGTCCCCAGAACGCGGAGTGTTCTGGTGTGCGAACGAGACGCGAAGCGTCTCGTCAACGCCGTAAACGGCGGGATTCTCTCCCCTGAAGAAAGATAGACAATACTATGCGTGTTCGTCTGCGTTCAGTTTGCAGCGCAGTTATTCGGGCCGAGTTCGAGGGCTTCAGCGTCGCCCCCTGGCTGTTCCTTTCCCCAGTTGATCTGCTTAATCTCGTTGTAGTTCGCGGGCTCCTCGGAGAGGCTCTCAACGATCGTTTCGACGAACGCTTCCTCATCGTCGTCGGCGACGAAACTCAAAAGTTCGTTCGTCGTCTCAGCCCGAAGTTCGCCGAGTTCAGTAGCGATCGGACGGGTGGACTCGTCGCTGAAGTGCCCCGGAAGAACGATAGTTGTCTCGTCGAGGTCGGTGAGTCGATCAAGACTGTCGAAGAGTTCGCTCGCGGCAGTACGGATGGCGGCCTCCGTGGAGTCCTCAAGGTCGGGACGGCCGACGCTCCGCAGGAAGAGCGTATCCCCCGAGAGAAGTGCATCACCGAAGGCGAAGGAGATACTCCCGGGCGTATGTCCTGGAGTGTGGTGAACATCGAGTTCGCGCTCGCCGATGGCGATGGCGTCCCCGCCCTCGAGTTCGGTCACCTCGTTGAGGTCGCCTGCGTCCTCATCGTGGAGGTAGTAGGGGACGTTAAGTTCACCGGCGAGTCGACGCGCACCCGAGATGTGGTCGGCGTGTGCGTGCGTATCTGCGACACCGACAACTTTTAAGCCGCGTGCGTCTACGACGTCGAGATACTGATTGATGTACTGTGAGGGGTCGACGACGACTGCCTCGCCGTCGTCGTGGACGATGTACGAGACGCACCCGGTTCCAGGACGGACAATTTGAATGACGTCGTCAGCGGCGCCGTCGTACTCGCGGTGCACCCGTCCCCATCCGTTCATTCCGTCGTCGACTGACTTCGCGTCGAAGCCCTCCTCCCGAAGGAACTCAGCGGCGCGCGCGGATGTGAGACCGCCGACACAGACGACGGCGATTTCCTGCCTCTCGGGAAGATCCTCAAGGTGGTCCGCGAGCGTCGAGAAGTCGTGATCCAACAGTTCATCGTAGATCGGGAGGTTCGTACTCGTCGGAATACGCCACTCCTCGTAAGCGTCTTCGTTCCGGACGTCGAGGACGAAAAGGTCCTCTGTGTCGTCCTCCTCCACACGTCGGGCAACCTCTGATGGGGCAATAACAGTATTGCTCATCCCACACATTACTACACAATACAGAGGGATAAATATACTGCCCAGCAAGACGGCTTCTGGGATTGCTACGGCTGAAGAAACTCGCTAGTTGATAGCTAGTCGGATACAGCCCTGCAATTCAGAGAGATATATTCAAGTATGAGGTTAGTAGCAGTCGACTCAGTACGTTTAGATCGATCAGCTCTCTGCGGGCGCGCGCTGGCGCTGCTCGCTGTATTTCTCGTCAAACTCGTCGATGAGCTGGCCCATTTTCGCGTACCAGTCGTTGAGCGTGCGCTGCATGTCTTGGGCGATCTCCTCGCCATCACGAGGTTTGTAAACGTGGTAATAGCCGCCCTGATCGTAGTTCACCTGCTCTTTCTGGATGAATCCGGCTTGCAAGAGGCGCTGAACTGAACGATATGCGGTCGAGCGCTCCCGGTCAACTCGCTCGGCAACCTCGTCGACCGTCAGCGGTTCCGCGCTGTCGCAGAGCATCTGGAATATTTCTTTGTCGAGCGCCTTCAGATCGTGAAAGCACTCCAGCAGCCCCTCACACTCCATATCCTGCCGGAGCATCTCACTCATTGAATCAGCCATTGGTTGCTCATATTACGGCCTACACACGCAAAAGTGTTTGCGTGTATGATACAATACTGGAGCGAGGACACGGCTGCACATACCTGCACTACACTGCGGTTGAAAGAGGAATGGGACGGCGATCACAGAGCTGTCGTGTCCATGTATCACTACGGATCGGGCACAACCGGCAAATCATATGGCTGGCAATGTGCATTAGCTACTACACTAGAGAGTGAAGATGACGCAACACTCCCCCTATCCTACGAACGCACCACACATCGCCGGCCGACTCAAAATGGGACGACAATGACCGAGGACACGACTGACGAGGCGGATCGCGACGTCGGGAGGGGACTCTTGGATGAGGAGATGGGGCCGAGCGGCGCGATGGCGCACCTCTACCGGGGCGAGATCCACCGGATGAAGTACTGGCGCGAACGCCTCGACAAAACCACCAACTGGGCAGTTATTGTTATGGCTGCCATTCTTACGTGGGCGTTCTCCAGTCCCAACAACCCACACTACATCATCCTCATCGGCATTGCGATGCTGGGCGTCTTTCTCACGATCGAGGCGCGACGCTACCGGGGCTACGACATCTGGCGCTCGCGCGTCCGAACCCTCCAGGAGAACGTCTGGTCGGTCGGCCTCAACCCCGAAACGGACGTCGTCGACCCAGAGTGGCGCAAGCGACTCGGCGACGACTACCGCGAACCCGCGGTCAAGATCACCGCCGAAGAGGCTATCGCACACCGCTTACGGCGGATTTACCTCCCACTCTTCGCAATCCTCCTCGTCGCGTGGCTCGTCCGTATCACCGCCTTCTCTCCCGAGTCGTGGCTCCAGACCGCAGCCATCGGGATGATTCCGGGGCTCGTCGTCATCGGTCTCGTCGCCGCGTTCTTCGTCAGCACACTCATCATCGCGTGTCGCCCTCGGACGTGGCATACGCGCGGCGAACTCCTCGACGAGCGCCTCCGAAAGGACGAGTAGGCGATCTCGGTCTTTCGACGGCACTCGACCCCCAGTCCTTATCGCGAACTCGGGCGAAACACGAACGTATGCAGGCCGTCTTCCACCACTCGAACAACGATGCCGAACTGCACGCTCGGGTCGTTAACAACGTCATGAATCTCCTCGAGGACGAAACTATCGACCTCGACGACGTCGCGCTCGTCACGAACAGCGGTGGCCTCCAACTCGTCACGACCGACTCCCCGGAGCGAGCACGAGTCGAACGCCTCCTCGAGCGCGGCGTCACAATCAAGCAGTGTCAGAACACCATCGAGGGGACGGACGTCACGGCGGCCGACCTCATCGACGGCGTCGAGCTCGTTCCGTCCGGCGTCGGAGAGCTCACACGCCTCCAAAGTGATGGGTACGCCTACCTCACACCGTAGCTCAGAGTAGCGCGGGGATGGTGTTACGGAAGATGTTGAGCGAGATGATGAAGAGGAGCGTGATGACGAACCAGTTGAAGCGCCGCTGGTCAATCTCGAGGCGCCGCAGATAGGTGCCGAGGAGGAGGCCGACGATCGTGACGACAGCGATCGTCGAGCCCAACCAGATCCGATACGTCGTCAAAAGATCGGTGAACAGCGCCATCTGAACGAGACGTACCGTGAAGATGATGCCGAGAACCATCGAGAGCCCGCCGATGTACCGTTCGGTGTCGCGCTCGAACGTGTGGAAGTACGCCGGGAGGAGCGGGCCGAGGTTCGACGCCGCGAGCAAGAATCCTTCGAGGAAGCCAGCGGTGCTGAGCGCGATCGGGTGGTGTGCTTCCTCAATAGTGACGAAGTTCTGCACGACCTGGAAGACGACGTAGGCGAGAATGATGAGGCCGATGAGGAACGGCACGATCGGCCCGGTGTTGTACTGTGCGAGGAAGTAGACACCGACGACCGAGCCGATGATCGCCAAGGCGACCAGAATCCACTCCTCACGGATGAAGGAGACGCCGGTCTTCGTCTCGCCGACTTGGAACATATTGATCATCCACGGTGGAATTGCGAGCACCACGACGGCGAGCGTCGGGTCAATGACCGAGGCGAAGATTGGCGTCGTGATTAGTGCGTAACCGAAGCCAAGCATGCCTTTGATCGCGCCGGCGACGATGGCGACGACAACGAAGAGAGCGAGTAGTTCGGTCGTCACAGTCGACTGTACACCCTTCGTGACGTTCCCCCAACCCGGGAAGAGCAGAATCGAACCGGCGAGGACAGCGAGTGTCGCGAGGGACATCATCACCTCCCGATAGTGGAAGGCACGGAGGTTCGTCAGGAACTGCTGCGGGTCAATAGTTGGTTCGCGTGTACTCATATGAATCAGAGCGATGGACTCGGATATCATGAGATAGTGGCTGTACGCCTAACCATATCGGTGAATCAGCAATTCGGGCAGTAATGCACGACGTGACGCCGGCGCTGATCAGTCCTGTCCGTGCTCAGTGAGGCCGAAACCCTGATTTCGCTGCTCCTATGGGCGTCATAGATACCTGCGAATATCGCACCTTAGCGAGCGGCGAAGCGGTACAACAACAGCGTGATGCCGACGATTCGACCAGTCAGGGGACGAGGTGTCTATTGTGCGAGGTAGCCACCATCAACACCGAGGGCCTCACCAGTAACGAAGGACGCGTCGTCGTCACAGAGCCAGAGGACAGCGCTCGCGACCTCCTCGGGTGTGCCGAGACGGTTCATCGCGTGCTTATTTGCGATTTGTTCGCGGAGCTCGGAGCCCTCTTCCATACCGCCCTCGCGGAGGAGTGGCGTGTCGATAAAACCGGGACAGACGGCGTTCACGCGGACACCCGTCTCGCCGTTCTCGAGGGCAGCAGTCTTCGTCAGTCCGAGGACACCATGTTTCGCGGCGACGTATCCGGAGGAGGTTGCGAAGCCGACCTGCCCGAGGATTGAGGAGTTGTTAACCACGACACCACCGGCGTCCTGTTGTTTCATCTGCGCGATCTCCGCCTGCATACACTTAAAAACGCCGACGAGATTCACGTCGATGACGCTCTCCCAGCTCTCGGCGTCGTACTCCTCAACCGTCGCACTGTCACCGCCGATACCGGCATTGTTGAACGCATAGTCAAGGGATCCATACTCCTCAACGGCGGCTTCAACCATCGCCTCGGTCTCCGCGGCGTCAGTGACGTCCGTCTCCACGAATAATGCATCGCCACCGTCGGCTTCGATGTCGGCGATGGTCCCCTCGCCTCCCTTGACGTCGACATCCGCGACGACGACGCGTGCTCCTTCCGCAGCGAATTCAAGAGCGGTCTCTCGACCGATCCCAGATCCACCACCCGTCACGAGCGCCACAGAGTTATTAGCGACCATACTACAGAATCTATCGCGTGATGTGAAAAATATCGGGGGCAGTTCTCATACCCCACGATCGGGAGTTGACTGATGACGCGAAGCCAAGCTGATACTGCTACGCTCCGAGTGCTACACTGTGGCTGAGAACGTGGTATAGAGGGTTAGGATGTGGTGAGCCGGCACCACGTGCTGGATGCGTTACTGCGGAGGCGGCAGACGGCAGCGAGAACGACGGCGCCGCTCACGAGGAACGCGGCTCCGAAGATGAGCACCGTGCTCACGGTGTTGAGGGCCGCGATGCCGTAGATGTTCCCCAGTTTGTTTGTCGCGACGGCAAGACTGCCGGCGAGCAACATTGCGGCGAAGTAGCCCTTGATCTCGTCCTCGTCGACGAGGTTCGTGGCGCCCGCACCGATGCGGGCGCCGAGTGCGCTTCCAACGAGCAGGAACGCGACAACGGGCAGGGCGACCGCTCCGGACTGCGCGTAGGTGAACGCGCCGAAGGCGCCGGAAATCGTGATTTGGAGGATGTCCGTCCCGACGGCAATGGCTGCCGGGATGCCGAGCCCGTACATCATGGCGGGCATCAGGAGGAACCCGCCGCCGACACCGAGGAAGCCCGAGAGGACGCCGATAACGAGACCGATTGCCGCGACGATCACGCCGGAGACGCGGACGTCTCCACGGAAGGTGACCATCGGCGGAATTTCGATTGCTTGGACGCGTTCGGCAAGGTCAAGGCTGGCCCCGCTCTCGTCGTCGCTCTCGTCCGTCCAGGCGTCGCGGAGCGTGAACAAGCCGACGAGTGCGAGTAGGCCGACGTACGAGACGTTGATAACGAGGTCGGCCATGCCGGTCGCCTCAAGGAAGAATACGACGCTCTTCCCAAGTTCGATGCCAGCGGTCATCGCGGCAGTCATAATGGCCGCGAGTTTGTAGTCGACTTGGCCGTGGTCGCGGTGGCGCAATGCGCCGATGACGCTCGTCCCGAAGACAAACGCAAGCCCACTGCCGACGGCGACTGTCGATGGGTACCCGAGTACGAGCAGTGCGGGTGTCACGAGGAATGATCCGCCCATCCCAAAGAACGGCTGTGTTGAATCACTAGACGGCGTCGGGATGGGGCGCTAAATCAAAGGAGTTGAAGCGGAGAGATTCGGTTGCCTATGACACAAATCTCCCGCTTCACTGGTGAGATTGTGCCGATTGCCCAAGTTGTTACCGGTGATGGAGACGAATCCGCCGCCCCGGAAGGTGGCGGCGGATTCGCCGACTATGCCCTTGTTTCCCTGCATTGTCTGCGGATTTACCTCGACACGTCCTACCGAATGACGATTGACCTGTTGAAGGAGATGCCACAAATAACCGGGGAGATCGGCCTCAACGCGGCCGATCTCCCCTCGCCCTCCACCTTGTGTAAAGCATTCGACCGGATCAGTATGAGCGTCTGCCGAGTGCTGCTGCGCCAGTCGGCGCAGCTGCACGACCCCTCGAAACACGGCGCGATCGACGCTACATTCTACGAACGCTCAGCAGCGAGCCGCCACTACTGTCAGCGAATAAGCTACCGCGTGCAGAAGCTGAAGGTCACGAAACTCGTCGATACAGAGACTCAAGCAGTCCTTGACGTACACTGCTCAACGACTCGGGAAGGAAGCGATGCAGACCTCGCTGAGCAGATCGCCCGCCGGAATGCGGGCGATCTGCGGTCTCTCGCCGCCGATAAAGGCTATGACAAACAGTCACTCCGCGAATCCCTTCGTGACCTCGGGATTCGCCCGCTCATCAAACATCGCATCTTCGCACCATACGACCACGCGCACAACGCCAGAATCGACGAACAGCGCTACAATCAGCGCTCTATGACCGAAACCGTGAACTCGGCTGTGAAGCGCTCGCTCGGCTTCGCCGTGCGAGCGCGTTCGTGGTTCCGTGAGTTCCGAGAAATCGCGCTGATGTGTGTCGTCTATAACATCAAGCGGGCTGTGAAACAGTGAATTCCACCGCCGTATGGCGATTCAACACAGCCGCTGTAACCCACCTACCGTACAATCCCGTCAACCGCGACAAATGAAATGATGCGGACAAGATGGAAGGCATCTACAGATGACCCGATTCGATGCCGAGGGCGCAGCAGATAATGTGCCGCGTTTTATGCGTCGTGGTTCAACTAATTCACGACGACCGGCTCCAAAATGATAGGTCCCGTCGGGAATCCGGGCGGGCGTACTCAAGTCCTGCGAATAGAAGAAGCACCAACAGGCATTCTTCGCCGACGCCGCGCTCGACTACTTCGACTGGACGGACGGTGAAGCGGAACTCGACACGTACCGGGCCATAACCCAAGACGAACTGGGAAACCGTCCACGCACTCGAAGGTTAGGTGACAGAGTTAGAGGAGGCGTTCGAAGTGTTCCGTAAGCAGGTGCGCCAGAACTGGGGTAGCCTATCGTGGTGTGAATACGAACCACCGCAGACCTGCGACGAGTGTTCCAACAATCACCTGCATAATGACTTGTCCTACCGATGTCGGTGGGAGATACTTGATGAAGAAATACTGGAACACCATCTGCACGAAGTTCCCGTCGATGAAATGAGGGAACGCGTTCATCAGCGCCAGGATACCTGCCCCGTAGATGTAGAATGCGATAGGATTAGTGAACGGCCCCTTGATCCAATATTTGAACAGTCCAAAAACGTAGCCCATCTACGCATCCCCTCGGTACAGGTTCACCGCACGTTGAGTGATCGTATACCTATTGGAAGCCTGCCGCCATCCGATCGGAGCGTACTCATGATCGCCTTTTTCGATATCGCTAGCTTCGATCTCTTGCGCGACCTCGTCGAACAAATCCATCCGGTCTTCATCCTCGTCCAGATCGAACCGTGCCTTGATCGCCTCGAGCACTTCGTCCCCGTCCAGGTCTTCAGTCTCGATCTCCAGCAGATCGACGACAAACTCCCGCGCGTCCTCATCCTCTCGGAGATGATCCAGTAGTCGTTCGACTTCCACATCAAGGACAGCCTCCAAGTCGTCGGAAACACGCTCCCGCCGGCGTTCGTGGAAAATGAACGACCGGCCTCCACGGGGCTCGTGCTCCTCCACGAGTCCCACCTCATTCACCAAGTTGTCGATATGGGTCCGCGTCGCCTCGTCCACCTGTTCCAGGATACGCCGCGTCCGCACCCGCTGTTCGCTTCCGGAGACAGCACCCGTCGCGTACAGATACGAGACGACAGCCGCCTGCTGTTCTGCGCTCCGATTCGCTGGGTACGCCTCATTGATGTATTCGATGATCGCGGCTTCGCCCCGCGTCTCACCGTCCCACTTCGACCGGTAGAACTCCCGAACGTCCTCGTCTTGACAGATGCTACACTCCGGATTGGCGTTCGCGGGATAATGCATCGCTTCCCGCGGTTCGGACAGCATATTGTGCGTGAACCGGTTGTTGACCGTGTGATCCGGGAAATGGCGGTCCTTGATCACCTCGCCTGCCAGCAGGATGCCGGCCGTCACAGGGAGGAACGGGACCGGCACCGCCATATCCGCTCCGCCGAGGTCGACGTGGCCGCATTGCTGTCGGAACCAGTCACTGAACCGTTCCCCCGGTTCCGGCGGTGCTACCTCTCCAGTCCCTTGTTCTTCGATGACGGATACCTGGTCCGCTGTGAACGCCTCGTTGTTCGTATTCATCCGAACCAGCGTATCAGCATCGAGTCCGACCGTCTCCGCTAACGCCGCCATCTCTCTTTCCACGCCGTCCCCGCTCCCGACGTGCTTACACGCCAGGCACTGTCCTTCACCAAACTCTACCCGGAGTACCACATAATCGCCCTGCTGGTTCGTCGCCGCGTCAAGCACCGTCTCCGGCAAGTCCCACTGAATCTGCTTCCGCGCCCGCGCAGTATCCACCGTCGAGACCGCCAGCCGGAGTTCCGAACTATCGACCGTATCAGAGTACTCCTCGTACGGGACCGGATGGGAGTGGATCGACGACCCGAAATCCGGATGCGCCTCCATCAGTAGACGCTGGGACACGTCCGCTTTCATTGCCCCCACATCGTCCGCATACGCCCAGAGATATCGGTTCAAGTTCGACGCCGACACCTCATCGCTATCCACAAGCCGGACCGTCCCCTGCAAGTCTGATAACGTGCTGAGCGCGTACACCAGCGCACCCCCACCGGCCCCCACACCGATGACATGGAGGTCGTCCACATCCACGACATCCGGGAGAGCCGGGTTCGCTGGGTCGGTCGGATCAACGGTGTAGTTAAAGGTGGAGAACGTGACGTCGTCTACAGGGTCGACCGGGGTATCCAGGTTCTCGTCGCTTGCATCGGCAAGAAGCAACTGCTTGAACACCTCCGCACAGCCTATACAACCGGCCGTGTGCGCGCCAATCGGGTTCGGCTCATCGCCGAACGGATCGACAGCCCCGGTAGTTGATGTATGCACCAGCCATCCGCGGGAACTCACGCCCACCTCACCAGCAGCGCCAGTAAATTCGCCGTCGCCAAGATGAAGCACCGCATCATACGCATCACGTGATACTGCATCGAACCCGGCCGTGACTGGCGATCCGATGTTCTCATTCAGGGCCACCACCGTCTCCCCGATATCGTCTGCTCGAACTCCCGGCACGAAGACTTGCCGCTCGACAGACTCGTCGGCTTGGATATCGATCCGGTCGACCATCGGCGCCAACCGAGCGAGCAGGTTGATGGCGGTGAAGAGTGCGGTCTGGCAGTTCTGATTGTCCGTCTCCGGTACGTCAACGAGGACCCGATAGCCGGAGAACCTGTCTAGATTTTCCTCCGCACCGAGAATCGTCCGGAGTGCGGTCTCAGTCCGGTCCGAGTTCCAAGCAGTATCTGGCTGTGACATCGATTTTACACCTCCACGACAGTATCCTCGATCACGAACCGATCCACTACCCCGTCGTCATCCAGTAACTGCCACCCGCTGTCCCGTGTGTACGTGTAAACGCCGCAGTCCCGGAGGTCGTACACGGGCGTGGCCCCGAAATCCGGGATGACGATGGACACGAACCCCTCGTGGAAGCTTACCGCCTTCTCTTCGTCCACCGGTGAATGCCGTGCACGGCCCGGATGGGAGTGGACTTGCGCCAGCAGAATCTGGTCGCGTGCCCGGAGCTCTTGGTTGATCTCCGTCATCTTCTCCAGCGGGACCTTCACCCCGCCGTGCCGGGATTCGACCCGCGGATAGACGCACGTCGACACGTACGCCTCGTCACCGGCGATCGCCCCGGCCCAGAACACGTAACACTCGTGGTCACGGTTCCCGTGCTCCTCAACGTACCGCTGCGTCTCCTGGAGCACTGCGGTCGGGATATAGTACTTCTCTATATGATCCGTTACACGGCGTTTTCGCCGACCCTGTGCAGGGGACTCATACGCCCGTGGCGGTAGTGAGGGCGCAGGTTCCTGAACAGGGGCTGGTTCTTCGGAAGCGGTGAACAGGTCGCGGAGTCGATCGAGTAGTTGCATCGGCTATTTCCTCATGAGATGATAGATTTTCTGGAGCGTGGTCGTCAGGTTGAACCGGTCGGGATCCCAGTCTTCCCTGCGCTCGTCGTGGTTGAACGCAGTGTAGCACTCGCGGGTGCCGTCGATACAGATGCCCTTGTCCTCGTTGATGTTCGGACAGTTCGGCCACTTCTCGGTGAACTGGTAGGACGGGGCCTGCTGGGGGAAGTTATCGAAATTCACCTTCAGTTCGTACGCCGTACCGTCCTTCGGACAGGGTAGCGTGACGAACAGGTTGAGCCCGTCCTCCTCCAGCTCCCACCCGTACTGGTTGGGTAACGGCGACGATTCGAGATCGCCGACCTGCTTCTGCATCTTCGTCTTCGACAGTTCCTCGTCCATGTAATCTACCGACCTCTGTCTCAGATCACTTCGGGCTCAGGCTCGAGGACCAGTTCCGCACCGTCGGGGATGTCCAGCTCCTCCAGCGTCTTCCCGCTCGCAAGCGGGTCACCGTCGTAGACCAGCTGGTACTCCTCCGACTCGTCCGGATCGATATTCAACCGGCCCATGACCGAGGTCTTCAGCGCCTGTATTTTCTGTTTGACCGGGAACTCGTCCTCCAAGTCTCCGCTACTGCTCACGATCGTGAGCGTGATGCGGTTGTCGTCTGCACTCATCTGGGGAACACCTTCACCCCATACTTGCTGCCGAAGGATATATAAGCGCTTTCTGACAACTACAGTTCGTAGGTAGTACCCCACTACTTCAAAGTCGAAGTAACGATGTACCACACCTGAGTTGATGTCCCATGGAACAACTACGAGATGCACTCCAGGCATTCGGCTGGACGAAATACGAAGCCGCGTGTTACTCTGCACTCGTCCGGTTCGGTTCGATGAAAGCCAGCGCACTCGCGTCCGAAACCGACATTATGCAGTCAAAGATCTACCAGCCCCTCAACAGCCTGGAAGACGACGGATACGTCCGTATCACCGACACTGACCCGAAGATCTACGCCGCCCAGAACCCGCAATACGTCATCGAACGCGAAGAACGCAAGTTCAACAGGGAGAAGCAACAGATACTCGAGAAGCTGCAAGAAGGATGGGAGATCGGCGAAGAATACAGCAACGAGGACGACCGCGCCTGGGTCGTCAAGGGCCGCGAGGGCAAGACTATGGAACTCAGCAAGCTCATCGACAACGCCGAAAACACCCTCCGCGGCTTCGACAGCCGCTTCATCCAAGCACCACGCGATGCACTCGAAGCACTGGAAGAGCAGGCCGAAGACGGGCTCGACATCAAAATCGTCGGCCCATCACAAGCACGGAGCCGGCTGCAACGACTTGCGAAAGCTGGCGTAGCCGTTCGGGAACTCACCGATATCACGCGGACATCGTACTACATCGCGGACGGAGAACGGGTGCTCATGAATCTGAGCAACGGGAAAACGACCGTAACGCTTGATGACGCCGATATTGTAGGAATTATAAACAGCGACTTCGAAGAGACATTCAAGGAGGCGGCTGAGGTGACCAACAATGATGATTGACCGCCAGCTCATCCCCCTGACATTGCTACACGCTAGCAATGAGCAGGAAATCGAAGGGCGGACTCGGCTGCAGAAGATGGTGTTCCTGATTCAGCAGGAGTTCGAAGAACGTGGCGAAGACTTACCGGGTACGTACCAGTACGAGCCGTACGACTATGGCCCGTTCGCCAAGACGCTGTACGACGACATCGAATATCTGGAGGAACGGGACATCATTGACGAGTCAAAAGAGACGATTGCAGAGGAGGATGGGAAGGTGAAGTACAACTACGAACTGGGTCCGCGCGGCGAGGAAATCCTCCAGGAGTGGCCGGAAGAACAGGTAGAGATAGTGTTGGAGGTCGCGGAACGGATTAAGAGCGATTTCAACGATATTCCGTTGCTAACTCTTTTGGACCACGTCTACTCAGAATATCCGAAATACGCAGAAAATAGCGTTCTGTAAGCTTTCGTCGTACCAGCGCTCGAATCATTCTACTGCCCCTATACAGTTGGACACCCATCCCGGATAGGTTGGTTGACATCGTGCTGCGCCTCTCTCCGGTGTCCATAGACACTACCGTCGCCGTTTCGTTGTAAGGGGTTCATCAAACTCCGCCACTAGTAAGCAAGGTCGTGGCTGCGCGCGCAGCGACCGCAGGGAGCGAGCACGGAGCGGTGGGTGGGGCGGTGGGGCTTGGGCAGGTCCGGCACACATCAAAAAAGAGGGTACTCAGCCCTCCTATTCTTCCCACCAGCGGCGGTCGCGCTCTGGGAAGACGATCATACTGTTGTAGGTCACGGCGAGTGAGCACCGTCCCTCGTACCAGTTCTTCTTGACTGCCCGCATCCGCACGGTGTCACCTTCCTGGACGAAGGCAGGCTCCGATTTTCGCCACGAGGTGAACTTGATTTTCCCGGTGTCGTCCGCGACCAAGCCCACCTGAGCGATCTTCGGGCTGGAAGCATCCCAGAGCTGAACGACTTCTCCTTCGATGCTCACCTCGTCGGTCTGCACGTCCGGGATGTCCTCAATCGGGCAGATCGCGCCGGGGGCCGCCTTGAGCGCGTCCATCGTGTCGAACACTGCTTTGGTGATGTCCTGCCCCTTGGCGACCCGCTTTGCGAGTGCCCGCGAAACGGCTGCCCGACTATGACCGGTGCGAAGCCGCTGTGCCATCCGGTCTGCTTCCTGGTTCACCTGCGCCAGCTCCATCCGGGAGAGGCGCTCGCGCGGATCCGTCCGGTCCGGGGTGCGTTCCTCCCGCTTGCGCTGCCGCCGTTCGGTGACGACCTCGCGCGTTCGCTTCGCCCGCCCCTCTTGGGTGCCGAGTTCTGCCTGGGCGCTGATGTGGTCCAGTTCGGCCTCCCGGGCGCGAATCTTCTCTTCCTGCGCGAGGGGCAGGTGCGAGAAGTCTTGGACGATGCCGTCGGGGTGGTTGGAATCCACCTTCGCCTGCGTTTCCTGCTGAACCGTCGCCCGGAACTCCGGCTTGTCGTCGACGACCTCGAAGCCGTCCTCGTCGACGCCGGCGTCTTCGGTTCGTTCGAATGCCTGTTCATCCACCGTAACGACCTTGCGACTCGAGTTGTTACTTGACATTGGTATCCTCCAGATACCACTGAAGGCGCTTGCGCGCCGCCACCGCGATGTCCCAAGCATCGCGGTTTTCCGACGATGTCGACGTCCGATAGCACCGACTGCGCGCTCTCGCTCGCGCCTTCGCGAGCGCCCTACCGGGCGCGAGCGAGAGCGCGCCCGAGTGCGGCGACCCCAACCAGCGCCGCGCGCCGACCCGCCCGGAGCGAGCGGCCAGCGGAGAAAGCGTGGGGGGTGAGCAGCCACGCCGCGCAACCCCCCGCGCTTTCCCGCTGGCGTCGAGGGCACATTCATTTTAGCCCGGCAGCCCGCCCGCTACCGCAGGCAGGCAGCCCGGAATGGTCGGTCGCGAGCGACGCGGAGGGCGGCAGCGGCGAGCGGGGCGGGCCGTCACGGACACACCTGTCCAGCCGGCCGCGCCGCTCGGCGACCCAGCTACCGTCCTGGCGGACTTAGAAAGGGCGAGGCCGCCTCGGTCGTCCCCCGACCCCGCAAGCACCGCAGGGACGAGGAGCGCAGCGGTGGTCGCGGGACGTCGAGCGGCCGAGGGCTTTCATATCCGTCTCCTCACGCTCTCAATATTGACCCGGATTAGGTGCCTGAAACCTCGAACCGGGCCCCACCGTCTGTGCCCTCGGTGACCTTGATCTTCCACCCGTGGGCTTCGACGATCCGTTTGACGATCGCGAGTCCGAACCCGGTGCCGTCCGGGTTGGTCGTATACCCACTTTCGAAGACATCGTCTCGTTCGTCTTCTGGGATACCGGGGCCGGTATCTTCAATGAAGAAGCCACCGTCGATGGAGCCAACGCGAACCGTGACTCCGTCGCCGCCGTGTTCGATTGCGTTCCGGTACAGGTTCTCGAACACCTGGATGAGTCGACTACGATCCGCGTCGATCTGGACGCTCGACTCGACCTCGAGCGAAGCGGATTTGGTTGTGACGTTGGTCCAGGCTTGATTAGCGACTGCACGAAGCTTAACCGGTTCCGTCTCACCGACGGCATCGCCTTCGCGAGCAAGTGTCAACATGTCTTCGATGAGCCGTTCCATCCGATTCAGTGCACGGTCGATGGCGTCGACGTGATCTATCTCACCAGTCATTTGGATGAGCTCTAGGCGACCCTGTGCGACGTTCAGCGGATTCCGGAGATCGTGAGACAGAAGACTGGCGAACTCCTCGAGGCGGTCACGCTCCCGCCGAATCGTCGCCTCTGCTGATACCCGCTCAAGGGCGGTCACAACGTGGGTTGCCAGCATCTCCGCGACATCCTCGTCGCGTTCGACGAACGCACCCGGCTCCGAGGCGAACACCTGTAGGACACCGTAGCCTTCGAGCGGAATACTCAGCAATGCTCGGGGGTCCTCACCTGGTTGGGGGTCAGATTCAGCCCCGCCATCGCGGATCGTCGACGTGGCTGCCGACCGCGTGTCGGCGAGATCGTCGACCCGAAGGACCGTGTCGGTTTGATAGCTCTGGCCGGCGTACCCGAACGAGAGCGGAACCGGATCACTGGCGTCGACGCCGTTAGAACCGGAACTGGCAGCTGGCACAAGCTGATCACCTTCTACCACGGCAACCCGGGCAACGTCTGCACCGAATAACTCGACAGCGCCGTCAGCAGCCCGTCGGTGGATCGCTGCTCTGGAATCAGCCGCGGTGATGTCAGTAGCGATCTTGTGGAGTTGGGTCACCTTCGTCGTATGTTGCTGGAGCCGAGTTTCGGCTGCCTTCCGGTCGGCAACATCCTGAATGACACCCGTAAACAGGTGGTCGTCCGCAACCGCATACTCGCCGAAGCTAACCTCCACAGGGAACTCCTCTCCGTTCGCTCGCTGGGCGACTAATTCGAGCCCCGCCCAATCGAGCGAACGCTCATCCGTTGATAGATACTGCGTCATCGCGTCCCTCTGTGGCTCCTGCAGTCGGTCGGGCAGCAGCGTCGTCAGCGGCTCCCCGATGAGCGACGCTGGCGAATATCCAAAGAGCTCCTCGACGGCGTCGTTCGCATACCGAATCGTACTCGACTCGTCGATCGTAATGACTGCGAATGACGAGTTTTCGGTCAGGGCGCGAAACCGCTGTTCAGACAGTTCCAGCTGCTGTTCACGTGCTTCCAGGCCGGTCGCATAGTAGCCGAGCAGAATTCCAGCAGTCATAAAGATCCCAACGTCATTGAGAACGAGGACGATCGGTTCGCCGGCTGGAACCTGTTCGAGCGAGATGATGAACAGCACCCAGAGGGTGACGGCCACGCCGACGAGTGCGCCACCAAGGATCCACATAGCCAGCTGAATAATTCGGCCGACTGGATGCGTTCGTGCCAGCCAAATTCCACCACCGATGAGTCCAAGGCCGACAGCAAACGGGAGGGATACTTCGATAAAATCGACAAGAGGCGTGTCGGTATCAGTAATCGCGCGGCCAAGCGTCAGCGATAAGAGGACAAACCCAAGGGTGGCGACCGACCACTGACTGGCCACCCGATACACCCGATTCATTCCAAAATATTACGATATGGTGACCATTTAACAGACGTGGTCGCTAGGCGTCGGTGGTTCGGCCGATCACATTGTAAATCAATGTGTGCGGCCGGTGATCGGAGATCCCACACGACGGTCATCAGACTACTGCTGCGCCGATTCTTCCGTTTTGGCAAGCAGGACGTTGACGCTATCCGGCGTCACCGCGAGTCGGATGCCCTCGACCGTGAACCGCACTTCGACGTCCTCCTGTGACGAGTTCACGAGCTGGTCCAAGGCGTCGATGTCGATATAATCGTGGAGTTGGAAGGCGTCATTATCGAGACCACACGCCTCCAGTGCCTCAATAATATCAACGAGCAATTCACTCGATGTGGCCGGACTGTCCACTGGTGGGGAAGCCATCTATGCGCTTGGGACATAGTATGGCAGCGGTTTAAAAGGTTAGGAGTCAACCAGAGAAGCTTGTCGCTTTGCTACTTGACTTAGCGCGTTTGGGATAGCGTCGGCGCAACCAGAAGCGATTATGCGCTTTGACGCCGACTGGATGTCTCGTGCTGATGACCGCATTCTAGAGCATCTTTCTGACGACGGCCCCGACACCCCGAAGGAAATGGCGGACAGCGATCGCGTGCGCTTCTCCCGCCAACACATCAACGCCCGCTGCAAGACGCTGGTCGAATACGGCCTTCTCGTCCACCTCGGCAACGGCGTCTACGACATCACACGAGAGGGTGAGCAGTACCTTGCTGGTGAGCTCGACGCTCGTGACCTGGAGTCCGAATGAAGTTACTCCTCTAGAAGCGCCACTAGCTGGGCGACGTATGGGCTGTTTTCCCAACTGCGATGCGGGCTAATCGTCGTGATCAGCGTTCGCGCCTCTTCGGGGCTCAGATGTCCGTTCCGAGCGTAGTCGACGATGAGCCGCGGCGTCGGGACGATCCGCGGGCCCTGTAGCACGGCGTGAATCAGTGGGAAGTTCGTCCCGCCGAACTCGTCGGTGAGAAACCCATCGACATAGAGCGCGTTCGCGAGGACGATACCGTCGGTTTCGCCGTCGTCGAGCCCGAACGTCGGCCGCGAGTCTGATGTATCCTCGCGCTCGTACGGGTCCGTGACCGTGTAGTAGCTGCGGGCCGCGAGGACGTTGTTCGCAGCCGCGGCGTGGATGTCTTGGTACTGCGTGATGTCACGGAGTTCGGCGACCACTTCTGGCGGTACGAACACCTCACACGAGGTGAGCAGATACTGGAACGGGTCCGGAGTGTTAGTGTCGACGGCCGCGTCGGCTCGGGGAACCGCGAGACTGACGAGCGCACTAGTGTCGGCGACGACCGTACGCAGTCGCCGGCCGCTCATCGCTCGTCGTCGGCTGCGGTATCGACCGCCGTCGCGTCGCCATCGTAGACGTCGACGTCGTCGGGGGCAGCAAGATCGAGTGGTTCATCCTCGAGATCCGCTTTGAGAAGCCGGAGGCGCTGGGCAGTCTCGGCGCCGACTAGCTGTTTGACCGTCTCGAACTCAAGCTGGTCATCGTAGTACTTCGTCGCGACGAGTTCCTGGAACGTCTCGCTGTCGGCCGTATCTTCGATGTACTCACGAATCGCCTCGACAAGCAGATCCGTCCGATCCTTGTCGAAGAGCTCCGCGATCGCATCCAGCCGGTCGACGAGATACTCCGGCGACTGGAAATGGACCCGTCGCGGATCATCACTAGCGCTCATTCTATGTGCAAGTTCTGCACATAGAGTGATAACCGTTTCGGCGTTTGCACAGAGCTTGCACATCAGGGCTCTGACGGGACCGTCCCGTCAGCTCAGCCGTCGTCCTGTGCGTTCAGCTCCTCGAGGAACCAGCTGGCTGCCGTCCCGATCCGAACGCCGTCGACGTTGCGCATCTCAAGGCCGTTCGTGGCGGTTCGAAACGGCTCGTCGTCGACGAGGATGCGGTGGATGACTGTGTGGACGGGATCGGTCCCGTAGGTATCAATAACGGTCGCCATCGTCCTGTCGAAATGCGCATCTTCGTGCTCGGTTCGCGGGTTCTGCGCCCGTTGGACCACGAGGTCGACCACATCGTCGACCGATGCGTGCTCGGGATCTCCGGTTTGCTCACGAACGTTATAGTTGGCCTCTCTATCAGGCATTGCGAGTCACTCCACCACGTCGTCCGAATCGGTCCTCGCCGGGTCGGTTGCTCGTTGCCGGCGGATTGCCGCCAGCGTCTCCTCAAGCGTGTCCACACTCCCGATCGACGCGAGCTCATCGGTAATCTCGTCGATGAGTCCGGCTCGCTCGACGGCAGTCTCGTCGCCGGCGGTCGTGTCGATCGATGCGACGCGAAGCGCCCGCGTTTCGTGCCAGCCACAGTCCCAACAGTCTCGGGTCACCTCGATCTGCTCGTCCTCTTCGGCTGCGAGGACGGCGTCGGACAGCGACGTCGAAAGCGGCCGGTCCGGTCCGACCTCGAGGGTGACTGGGGACCCGCACGCGGGGCAGTCCATAGGTATCCCGAGGAGCGCACATCTGTTGAAGATAGCGGAGCGACGGGACAGCGACACATCCAGCGCTGCTAAGGCCGTGGAGTGGGACAGCTACGGGCAACTGTGGACCTCCCCCCTGGTCGCCGTTCAACTCGTGTCGACGATCGCTCGGCGGATCACTCAGGGACGATGTGCGCCTCGAGGTCGCGCGTCCAGTACGTTGCTGGCCCATTTGGACTACACCGCGCACAGACCTGTATCGGGCCTTCGAGATGACCGAGTTCGATCCGAAACCGTGTCAGCGCTGCGAGCGCGTCGACGACGAGGCCACAGCTGTCACAGGCGTAGCGATCACGCTCATCGGGATCCGGCGTCTCCTGAATCGCACAGTCGACGCAAATCGGGTGGCTGACCCGCTCTTCCTTCCCCCACGTGTAGGCGATCCCAGTCTCTATCCTTGGTGGAGCCTCGCAGAAGGCACAGCCCGCCAGCGTCTGCTGCATCATTCGTCTGCCTCGCCGGCGTCGTGGGCGGCCATCCAGCCCGTGTGGAAGACGGCGAGCTGCTGCATCGATTCGAACGCTGTGTCACTGGGCTCGTGAACGAGGAGCCGCTGGTCGACGACCGGTGTGACCGTCCCGGCATCGAGTAGCTCTCGAACCAGCTGGCGGGCCGTTTCGTCGTCGAGATCCGCCGTCGATGGTGACCGCGCATCCTGATCCTGAGCGAGCAATTCTGCTTCGAACCGTTCGTGATCGTCTGCCGTATCGTCGTATCTATCCGGACCAGACATACGAATCAGGGGCAGCACAGGAACCGCCCCGCACCCCATTCTGGGGCACAATAAACAGTCGCCACAATCATCCATTCTCAGGCAGGATGTCAACCTGCTCCCTCACCCTCCACGCTCCACGCCATCGTCCGGGTGGCAGCCCGGTCACGCTTGGCCTGCGGCCTGGCACCTCGGCCCTGTTGGCCACGAACATAACTTTGGGCCGCCACCCCCACTATATATCGGTTGATTTCCTGCTGTCTAGTGGCCGAGTTCGCCTCCAAATCGCAAGACAGCGAAACTTGACACCAGATTCCGTGGACTGTCCGGGAAGCTCCTTGTTCGCGATTCTGGTGTCTAGTGCTGCCGTCTGTGGTTTTGTGGCTTCAGCAGGCTTAGATTCTACTCAGTGTCTAGAACGGGTTGATACTGGTGTCAGGCTGGGAATTCAGATCTGATTATTTTCTCTTGAGGTGTTGGTAAACTATTTCCTCATAACGAGCCTAATTCCCCTCTGGTTTGGACTCCTCAAACCTGGATTCAAACTCAAACTGTTGGTGTAGAATAGTGAAACTATCTCCTTGACGGACTTCGTTCGAACCGAATAACAGCTCGATATCTTCACCGATTTTCTGTGTCCGGTTCTTATCGAAAATGTTGTACAGCAACTTCAGCGTCAGTGATGAGAAAGCGATACATCGCTCAACATCAACAGTGTGTACTTCAAGTGTAACGGGAGTTCCAGGTTCGTCGTCATTGCCGGTTTCCATTCGCCAGAAATCAAATTTCCAATCGGCGTCCATCTCAGTATATCCTTCACGAAGTGCATCAATATCGGTCTCCACGTTGATTAAGTCGCTCTCAAACAGCCAGGTAGCATGATCCCACTCAAAGGGAAGGATGCGGAACCCATGCTTGAAATCATTCATTAGCGTCCCGATCTCATTCCAATAGTTCAGCACCGCGTTGCAGACGGCCATATACCCTTTTGGATCATAGAGCGTCTCGATATGCTTGGCATCTTCATCGAATCGAGCTGGGCATCCAAGAAATTGGTTGACAAAGCCTGTCTCGTAATCGACGTTCTCTTTCCATCCTTCGGGAAGATCTAATGTGACATAGCCCTCTGGTTGCTCAAGAAGCACTTCGATAAAGTACCTAGTTTCGCCGTTTTCCGTACGTTTCAGCGCCTCTAACGTATCATATATATCTGGTGTATACAGTTCGTCTTTGACCGCATACCAGGGATTCTTCGGCCGGCGCATCCTCGCCGAAAGGACCGTCGCAAACGTGTCCGCTAGATGTGAGTGGATGAACAACGCATCCAGCGCGTCATGAGAATTCCCCAGCTCCAGCTTATTGATTCGTCGCTTCCAGTAGGTGAATGGGTAGGCCTTCCGCCAGATATCGCCTACAGTAGGTTTTCCCCGTGTCATAGGGTGATTTTCATGTAGTGATACTGAAAGCGTTCTGCCACAGTGGGGAGAATTAGCATAGAGTTCTCAATTGCTATACCTCTGGTCTATCCATCGAACGAAACGAACCGTCGCGCCCTGTGAAGTGGGGACTGGTCCTCGTCCCGATCTTCTTGATTCGGTTCTCGCTCGAACTCGCGTTCTTCGAGAGCAGCCTCCAGTCGGTCACGTTCGGAGCGGACAGTGGCGAGCTCGGTTCGGAGCTGGTCGACCTCCGCTTCCAGACCCTCGATTCGCTCCAATTTCTCCTCCAGTTCGGACTCGAGACGCTCGACCTTTGCTGTCAACAGACGGTTCTTTTCGCGAAGGTGAGCTCGATTCAGGTCACCAGGTCGCTCGTCGCTCGCCGGGGCATCGGTGGGTGAATCCGATTCATCGTCAGCTGTGTCCTCCTCGGGCGTGACTTGCTCTCGCCCGTGGTTCAGGCCCGCGTCTTCGATGGCTTCCAGCGTCTCGTTGTAGGTTTCGTAGCCGGGGAACCCCTCGTAGGTTCCATCCTCTCCCTCCCGATCGACGAACGCGTCCTCGGGACACACCTCAAGCGCGACAGCCGCCTTCCGAACGGCCCAGAAAGGCATCTGGTCGTAGGTTCCGCCGTCAACACGGTCTGAGCCGGCCTCCGGAATCCACACCGGAATGTCGTAGCCGGCGCTCCGCAGTTCGTCGACGGCAGCCCAGTAGTCCTCCCCGTCGAGGTCCGCATCGGCGTCGGAGATAATCCCCGTCGCGAGCGCCATCAGCTTCGCCAGCCCGCCGCCGGCGTTCACCTTCGAATCGCCGAAGGTGTTGGCCTGCTCGTCGACGAAACAGGACTGTCCGCTCTCGCTGTGGCGCCAGCACGGGTCGAACTGCGGCCGCGGCTGGTTCGGATCCGTATCGTAGGCATCGCTCGCGTAGTGGCGGGCGATCTCGGCGATGTCGATGTTCTCGACGGCCTCGTAGACATCTTCTTTGAACGGCGTAATGGGCCGTCCTTCGAGGGCGCCTTCGAGTTCTGCCAGCCGCTCCTCACGTCGCTGGAGCGCGGCTTCACGCTGTCGCTGTCGCTCCCGTTCCCGCTCGCGCTCCGCTTCGACCCACGCTTCAAGCGTGGTCCGCCACCCGTCGTGGTCCTCGTAAAGTTCCGGCCAGAGCGTCGCGACCAGCGAGTCGACGCAGTTCGTGTGCTCAACCCGTGTGAGGGCATCGGCCCAACTGACCGCCTGCTCGATGAGTGCATCGTCAACGGTCTCGAACGGACGGAGCTCGTAGCGGACGTCGTCGGTCGCGATGGGCGTGACGACGGCATCGTGGTCGGCGTGTACCGATAGCGGCGGCTTATACTGGCGGTTCTTGTTGTTCACCCAGTCGGGCTGGATGACGTCGCCGGCGCCGTCGATGCGCTTGTTCACGCGGGCCTCTGCCTCCTGGAGCCACGCGTTCGAGCGGTCGAGAAACTCGTCGAACACCCGTTGGAGCGCATCCGAATCATCGCTGAAGTGATCCGCAATCGGGAGCGTGGCCTCCGGAGCTCCGAAAATGTACGCGCCCCCGACGGAGTCCAGCGCATACACAGCGTCTCGCGTGCCGTACAGCGTTGCATACTCCTCGATGTAGGCCTCGAGGGTCCGCTCGACGAGGGTACGCGTCTCGGCATCGAGGTCGCCACGTTGCGGCTTGATATCGTCAGCGAGGTCAATATCGCCCCAAGCGGGAACCGCCCGGAGGTCGGCATACCCGGGTGTCGGGGGCTCATCCTGCCAGACGGTCGTCCCCTCGGATTGGTCGTACCGACAAGGTTCCCACCGCTGGAAGGCCGACGCCGTCTTGTAGGTGGTGACGGCATAGAGGGTCCGTTCGAGGCGATCGTGAATCTCGTCGTAGTCACGATCGAGACGGGCAACCCGCCCGCGCTGGGGGTATCCGGCCTTGATCGCCTCGACATCGTCGTGGTCGCGTTTGATGTACCACCCGACGAAGTCGTTCAGCCCGATGGTCGGGTAGTCGTTGACGGTCGCCAACGCCTCGTAGACGGGGTTGGCGCGACGGTAGTGCTCGTGGATGGCTGCTTCGGAGAGCGTCATCTCGTGTACTCCTGCACCTCCTGAGCGGGAGCGAAACGACTACGCACTGGCATCGCTCGATTCCTCCTGGTCGCCGGCGTCGGCCAGTTCGATTCCAACGTAACAACGTCGCGTCTGGCCGTCCAACCATTTCTTGTCACGCTCGAACTGAGTGTGGTCGCGAAGCGTCCGTGTGAACCGGTTTTTCGGCTTCACCTCGTACTCTCCGGCCGCCGCATACTGCTCGTACGCATCGTATACATCGGCGACCGCGACGACCCCGTCGTCGGATTCGGTGAGTCGGTCTCGGACGAATGCTTGGATGCCGAACGGATCGTTCTCGTGGTCTTCCTGAGTCATGGATTGCTCGTCGGCAGGTTCGTCTGGCTCCACACCTGCCAGATGGAGTTCATTATTTTTGATCGCCTCTGTGAGCGCAGCGAGGTCTTTGGTCGCGTCAGAGTCCGGGGTGTAGAGCTCGAGATTCTGCTCATCCCCGATGACGCCTATCGCATACGAGTCATCCGTGTACTCCGGAACGGGTAGGTCGGTACTGGGCAAGAACGGGCGCTTGACAGGCACCCAGTCCGCTTCGAACGCCTCACGTGACTCGTAGGACTCGGGCAGTTCTCCTGGCCTAAAGACGGTGTATGACTCGCTCTCGGCGTCGTAGCTGTATGTCGCCGGGAACTGATCTTTTGACACAGCGTCGAAGGAGTCGATCCGGGCGTGTTGGTCTCCGGCACTATCCTCGAGGACGAACACACCGTCCCGCTCGAACCAGCGGGTGTGGCGACTACCACCGATGGCCGGTCGGACGGCCGTCACCCCGTCCGCGGCTCGCGCACCGCCGTTGAATTTTACATTGTGGTTCATCGTATACAGCCGCGTCTCACCGGATGAGAGCTGATTTCGCGGCTCATCGAGAATCTTCGCAAGCCGGTCGGCAATCTCGGCGGCTGTTTGATCGTCGTGGTCTGCGACGACGAACAGTGGGATTCGCTCCTGTTCCTGGGCTTTCCGGAGGTTCGAGAGGACTTTCGCCGGGCGAACGTGGGTGGTTGTTTCGACTTCGACTTGGAGCTCCCGGTCGAGGTCCGCATGCGTCGCGATGGCGTCGGGACGGGACTCCCCGTTCTGATCGAGGACCTCCACGGAGAATCCCGCCGCTGCGAGCGCACGCTCGACCGTTTCGAGGACTGCATCGTGGTGCTCGCCCCCGCCGGTCGGTGACGTCGACGTGTCGGGCGTGGCTGCCTCCTCACCCTCGTCTGTGAGCCGACACTGCACCGACGATCCCCCGTCCTGGAGGTCGACCTCGATGAGCGAGGATGCCTCCCGCACCTCCGGCAGCGTCTCGTAGCCCTGAGCCTCGATGGTGTCCTCCTCGATGCGCGAGAGCAGTTCCTCATCGACGTCCTCGACAGACACCCAGCCGTTCGTTTCGCGGACGTCGTTCGACAACTGGACAGCGCGGATCGCCCGGGCCATCGCGACTTCCAACGGCAGATCGTCGGCGTTCTCCAGAGCGACGTCAGTCGCCGCGTCACGGCTTTCCACGGTCGTGCCGCCGGCGACCCCGTACTCCTCGCGGGTATGCTCGTGAACAGCCTCCAGGGCGTCTTGGAACCGCTCTTCCTGCGCCCCAGTCAGAGGCTGCTCGCTATCAGGATGCCCAGGCGGAATCGGGAGGGGTTCGATACTGAACGGGTCGGGGCCGGTTTCGCCGAACTCTGGGCTCGGGAGCTGCGCGATCCACTCGCCACGCGGGAGCGAACTGATCCGATTCTTGAACTCGACGGGATCCATTGCCTCGTGTGAGAGTGCCTCGGCAATGTCGGCGTCGACGGCGATCTTCCCGACGAGCGGACTGCCGATGTTGTTCAGAACGTTCAGGTAGACCTCGCGGTTGCCGGCCTCCTTCATCTGCTCGGGGAACTGCGTCACGAGTTCGATGGATAGCCGGAACTCCCGCCCCTTTTCGAGCAGCGTCGTCAGTGTATCCGAGACGACGACCGATGACGCTTCGTCGATGAGCAGGTTCGCCACGTAGTCGTCCGGCTTGCGGGCCAGTTCGTCGCCGTCGCGACGCTTGACAGCGTCATAGAGTTGTGTCAGGATGACGCCGGTCATCACCCGGGCAGCCTCGTCGCGAAGATCACCGAGGTCGAAGATGACTACCTTGTCCTCGTCGAGGAGGTCACGGAAGTCGAATTGCGACTGGGTATTGTTGAAGATCCGGCGGAGGTGGGCGTCCTGCGTGATGTAGTCCATCCGGTTGCTGATGCCGCTCACGACGTTCGAGAACGTCGCCGGGTTCGAGCGCAGGTGACGCTCCAGTTTCCCCGCGACTTGCGGGTCGCTAGCTCGCGGTGCATCTTCGGGTGTCGAATCTGGTGGCCCGGCGGCGTGGAACTGGGTCACCGCCTGCTCGAACTGGTCGTGGGTGAAGTAGTTCGTATCCTGCCGGAAATGTCCGTTTTCGAGGCCGTACTCCTCGTCGTACATCGCCTTGATGAGGTACTTGATGAGCGTCGGCGAGGCGATGGCGTCCTCGTACCGCTCCGGCCCCATCACGAGCTTGATGAGCTCCTCGTAGTGGTCGGCCTTGTCCTGGATCGCATCGACCCGGCGGACCCCATCCTCCAGCGCCGGCGTGATGTCGAAGAACGCGAAGCCAGGCAGGATGTCGGGCACCGAGAAGTGGAGGACGTTCTCTTCGAGATCCTCAGTTCCGAACCGCTTCCCGTGAGCCCGCATATAGTTCTCGGGGAGGTTCCCGCCCTTGGAGTCGATCAGGAATACGGGGCCCGTGGTCTGGTCGTACAGGGAAAGCGCGTCGTTGATCAGCGCGACCGATTTGCCGGCGCCGCTCTTCGCGAACCGGCCGACGTGGAACGGGAGGAGATGCGGCGGAATCCGCATCGGCTCCGGCGTAGGCGTGCCGTCCTCCCCGAGACCGCGGCCGATCGCCATCCCCGAGTCCGTGAATGCATCCATGTGGTCCTGCGCTGGGAGTGGCAGGGGCGTCCGGCTCTCGGGTTCGGCGTCGGACCCCCGCCCGCCCTCGGTCGTGAGGTCCGTCGCCGGCGGAACGACCACGAAGTTCGCCAACTCAGCCGGCCCGAGGACGAGATCGGGGCGGGTCTTCCGCCAGTCGCTCTTGGTAGCCAACGTAGCGTTGAGGACCCGGTCGGCGTGCTTCTTGGCCCGCCGCCCCTTTCGAAGCCCACGGCGGATGCGCTTCGGTCGGAGCCGATAGTGCGGCCCGTTCAGGTGATCGAATACCGACCCGATATCGTCGAGACGATGGTCAACCCGCTCTCGTTGTCGGTCGGAAGTCACGAGCGAAAGCGCCCGCATATTCACCGTGAACGTGTGCTGTGGCTCCTTCTCGTCGATAGCCTCCACTCGCTCCCGCCCACCGATGTCGAGATACCGACGCTGTCGCCCGGTGTTCGACGGACTCTGTGGTTCGTTCTCCGTGTTTCCGAGGAGTTCTCCGAAGAACCAGTCGACGACTCGATCTTCGCCTTCCCGGAGCTTTCGCTGGCGCTCTCGTGCCTCGTGCGTCCAGTCCGATTTTCGCTGAAAGAGTACCTGGAAGGCGATCGGGTGTTCGGCCCGGGTCAGCTGATCGATGAGTGACGCGAGCGGGGCCCGAGCGTGATCGTCATCGTCGTCTTCCGTATTCGTGAATTGGGGTAGTGTCGTCATCCAGTCTTCCCGCCGAGTAGCCTGCCCGTGCCAAGTGATTCCGAGTGGGATCGTCTCGTCGACGGTCGGGTCCGTGTGCGCCGGCTGGTGATCGGCATCGAGTTCGGAGTCGGACGGACCAGCCGCTGTGGACTCGTCATTCGAATCGGCCTCAAACAAGACTTCATCCTCGTCCTGCGACGTATTGCTCTCCGACAGTACACTTCCGCCATCACCGACCGGTTCCTGCCCCGTCGAATCGAAGAGAGTCACGGGCTTTGAATCCGAATTCGGGTCTCCGGAGGATTCCTCAGCTGTCCCGGGGTTCATTCCGTGGCTATCGTCACCTCCGGCACTGTGGTCCTGAGACGGATCTGCAGTCGATGGGAGTAGCTTCGCTTCCAAGTCAAGGGTGACCCGCTCGAACGTGACGGTCGGCGGATACAGCGTCCGGAGGCGTTCCTCGAAGGCATCTAACCGGCGGTCGGCCCCGTAATAGAACTCGACCGGCTCGTCTGCCCCCTCACTCACTGCGAGGAACTCGAACACCGGTGGCGGATCGCCGAAGGGACCGATACTTGCGAGAAGTCCGTCGTTGCCAGCCCCAAGGCCGTGGAGGCCGGCCAGTTGACGGACTACGGTCTCCGGCGCGAGATCGCTCCGGGAGGGAGTGATCCGGATGTACTCGTCGCCGTTAGCCACTGCCGGGAGTTCTGATGGGGTCTGCTCAGTCATCCTCCTGAGAGGTAGTGCTAGTTGGTTCACCGCCGTCGGCACGCGTGCCGGCGGGTTGGCTATCTGGATTCGTCACGCTCGTCGTCGGTTCGGGCTCGAGCTCGGCCACGTCAGCAGCGCCGCCGTCGATGACGTGAGCCTCGTAGTCACTCGCTCGAATCCGAAGCGGGAACCAGCCCTCCTGGTCGATACCGACCAGCGCTTCCGAGTAGCCGTCCTCGTCCTCCCCGGCCTTCGCGGAGGTAACCCAGTTCACCTGCCGCTCGCTGAGGTCGAACCACTTGGCAATCTTCTCTTTCTCCTCGTTGACGCGGTGGAGGACGGTGAGCGAACAGAGGTTCGCGATGGTTCGTGCCTCCGGCGTCAGCGCGAATTCACCCCCCGTTTGCGTGATGAATTCGAG
Source organism: Halarchaeum nitratireducens (assembly GCF_017874695.1). NCBI lineage: Archaea > Methanobacteriati > Methanobacteriota > Halobacteria > Halobacteriales > Halobacteriaceae > Halarchaeum > Halarchaeum nitratireducens. The sequence continues at coordinate 25,568 of NZ_JAGIKY010000016.1, read as the reverse complement.
ACTCAAATCGAAATGCCGGCTGTGCCGGACGGCCGTCTCTAGGAAGTCCAGCGAGACGGCGTCGTTCATCAGGTAGTGCGCCTCGTCGATGCAGAAGACGACGCGCTTGTCGGTCTGCTTGACCCGCTCGTAGACGCTGTTGAACAGCACCTGCATCATCAGGCTGGTCTCCGCCCGGCCACGGGTCCCCTCCTCCTGGTGGAGATCGAGGTAGATGACCTTCGAATCGAGGTCGAACTCCGATGGGCGAGCCAGATTCTCGAGTTCACCGCCTTCGCGGAACGACGGTCGGAGGTCCTTGAGTAGCGACTGGGCATCGGACTGGACAGCTTCCTGCTCCCCATCCGTGACGTACCCGTACTCTTCGGGATCTTCCACCATTTCCTCCAGAACCGTGATGACGTCGTGGATGGTGGGCGAGTCCCGGGTGTGCGTCTCTGGGTCGCGGGTGATCCCCCGCTTCTCGTAGGCTTCCTGGACGGCCCGCCGGAGCGTCTGGTTGCGCTCGCCGAGTGGGTGGTCCGCGACGTGCTCGAAGAACGTCGCGAAGAAGGTCATCACCCAGTTGATCTGCTCGCCCCACGGGTCGATGTCGTCGACTTCCTGTAGGACGTGGTCGGGCGTCGGTTTGATTTCCAGCGGGTTCAGCCCCCGCCGGCCACCGACCGTGATACGCTCGCCATTGAGCGCCTCGTTGACGCCGGCGAACCCCCGCATCGGGTCGAGCATAATGACGACCGTATCCTCGTCGAACATCGCCCGCCGCACCAGCCGGAGCTTCGTCGCGAAGGATTTGCCCGCGCCGAGCCGGCCGATAACCATCATACAGTAGCCGGTTTGCCGCTTGAAGCGGTCGAGGATGAGCGGGCTCGAATTCAGCGCGTACGTCCCGTACTCGATACCAGGTTCTGCAAACGCCCCGGAAACGAAGGGGAACATCGCGCCGACCGCCCCACCGAGCATCGGCGTCTTGCTGTCCAGCGTCTCGTTGAACTGATCGAGGGCGATGGGGCTCGCCGACGTGAAGGTCTTCAGCTGTGACCACCGTGGCGTCACCGGCGTCAGATTCGCGGGGGCCTGTCGGGCTGTCGTCGATACCGACTCGGCGTCGATATTCTCGCGGTCGTCGCCCCGGACCGTGAGATACATCGAGACGTCGAACGCCTGCATCGTCGTGTTCCGGAGGACGTCGTACATCTCCTGGTGGTCCTCGAGGTCTTTCTCGACGCCCCGGGCGCTCGCACGGTGTTTCTCGGTCAGGTACTCGTAGTCGGCTTCGAGGTCCTCGATCTTGTTCTCCAGCGAATCCAGCGTCTCTCGCGTGTCGCGAGGGTCGATGTGGATGCTGACATCGGTCTGCTGGGTCTCGGCGGCTGCGTACAGCTTTTCGAGGAAGCCGTCCATCGGCGCATCGGGGTACTCGCCGACCCACAGGCTTTGTGCCCACTGGGTGTCGGTCCTGAGAGCGCTGGGTGTTCGCTCGATACTCGACGGCGAGACGACGGTCTGATGGATCTCGGGGATGCCGTCGACCGCCTCACCGTCGGCCTCGTAGTCCACGGTGAGCTGTGGCTCGCCATCATCCGCCCCATCTCCGTCGGGGGTCTCGTCTGCGGTCGCCTCGTCGTCAGTTTCTGAACTATCCGAGCCGGTGAAGGGCAGCAGGTTTCCAATCATGGTTTGGTGATGACGGGGGACGTGCGGAGCACCTGTTCAGGGTCGCCGTACTCGATTTCCGTGCCGGTCCAGTATTCCGCGATAAGGCGGGTGAGTTCGGCCGCATCGACGGGGCGCGTGTCACACCCCTCGATGCCGCGGAGGCCGCGCTCGACCCGCCGGCGCCGCTCGTCCAGTTCCTCGAGCATCGCGGCTCGCTCTTCCTCCTCCGGCGGCGCCGTGACAATCTGGACGAGGATGCCCAGTACGGGGATCCCAGCGAGCTTTTCGAGGAGGCTGGCCCGTTCGTATCGGACCTCCTCAGGTCGCACCGGAATCAGGACGTAGTGGTCGCGAATGGTCATCTGCCGCTGCGCCAGCTCCCGGTCGTACCAGTCGACGTAGTGCTCGATGAGCGCCTGGAGTTTCTCGTTCGATTTGACGTCCGGGTCGCTCAACCTGTCTTCGTAGCGACCGACGTACTCGTCGGCGGGGAACGCCTGCGTCGTCGAGTAAATCTGGATCGGGAACTCGACGGTCGTATTGACGAAGTCCTGGAAGGCCTCCGCCTTCTGGGCCCACTCCTCGTCGGTCGCGAGCGCCATCGTCGGTGGCGACACCTGAACGGCTCCGACAAGGGCCCGATCCGTCCGCTCGATGGCGTTGTGTCGCGGGTAGACGCGCTCGACGTGGGTGTACTCCTTCGCTTCCTCGTGGGCGATCTCTGTCTCGCTGCGATGGAAGTTCACGAATAGGCCGAGCCAGTCGAGACTGTTGGTGTAGCCTGGCGTGAGGTAGACGAACAGCCCACCGAAGGCGATCGCAATCGCTGCGAGTGGGATCGTGAGGGCGGACACCGGAATGCCGCTAACGGTGAGTGACGGTGGGATAACGACCTGCGTCACCAAGACTACCAGTACGCCGGGAAGGCCCGCGACGGCGAGGTCCGTCAGCGAGTACTTCCCGAGGAACTGGGTGTCGGTACCGAGCGACTTCGGAATTCGTTTTGCGGGGTCAGTTGCGGAGCTCATGGGTTGTTAGTGGATGTAGCGTGGCGGGTCATCTGCTGAATCTCGATCCCGGTTCCGAGTCTGGGGGTCCCGGAACGCATCGTCTCGATCGAACTCCTCGCTTCCATCGTTCCCACTACTATCCTCGCTGGTGGTGGAGCCGGCCGTAGAACCATCACTTCCGCCGTCGAGGTCTCCGCCTCCGCTGTTTCCTCCCCCTCCACCACTGCCGTCGGTGAGCGCTTCACGGAGGCGAGAGCCAGTCGTATTGAGTCGTTGGCCGGTAGAGTGGGCTCTCGAATCACCAGAGTTCAAGACGTATTGGCCACCGCTCTTGACTGCGGGCTCATCGCGCACTCCTCGAACGAAGTTTCTCCCACCCTGTTTGGCCGATTGGACTTGTTCACGCCCTCTAGACAACCGACTACGGGCCTTCTCAGCAGACATATGTCTGGCCGCCCTGTCGGCGATGAAGAACAACGCCCCGGCCTGCCAGAACAAAACAAACGGAGAGGCAACGGCGAGAAGCGGGATAACGAGTGCCGTCAACCAAGCCCCGAACTCACCAGCTGAGGGGCCGAAACTCGTTCCCAAGATGTCCCCGAGACGGAACAAGAGAGCAACTGGGACCGTCATAAACAGGAAGGGGACATAGAACCCGGCCAACTTCTTCATGAATTTCGAGACTAGGGCGAACGGCCCGACGCCAGGGATCCAGAATACAATGAGTAGTGGCATCAGGAACACGAATAGGTAGAGTGCCAACTGTCTCGCGAGGTAAATCAGGCCGATCAACACGAATAGGAGCAAATTCGTTGAGAGAGCCACGACCGTGCCGAGCACGCCCATCCCAGTGAACGACAGCGTCTGGAATAGCGAGATCTCTGACACCGAGGGGACGAGGAACCCAGCTAATGCATCCATCAACCGCAACGATAGCGCTGCGATCCACCACCACGATAGAATACCGAGAAGTCCGGCGAAGGCGCGTTTCTTGAGCTTCGAACGGTGGTATCCGTTGAACAAGTGACTCGTCGATTCAAGGAATATGACAATGCCGATTGAGAGGCCGTACAGAGATAGCGAAAGCGGGATGATCATCTCCCAATAGTAGTCGTAAATTCCGGGCCACGCTGCGTTCGTCGGCTGATTGAACACCGAATCTGGATGGGGAGTACCCACCACTGTCCGCAAGACTGCATCACCGTGGTTCTCGATGACGGTCTCTATGGGGCTGAAGAGTATCTCAAGGAGTTCTTGGATAGCGTTGATGATAATGTCTCCAAGGGCACCGCCATCGCTGCCCCCGTCACTTTGAGCTAAAACCGGAGCAGTGCCCGTACTCAGTAGCCCGAAGAAGACGACGATAGAGCGAATGAGGAATCGAACGAGACTACGCATTGTCTCCACCCCCGTCCAGTAGTTCAATCTGGACGTCTTTACACGGGTGTTGGATCGCGCCTTGGTCGTTGATGTGGTATCCACCGGACAGTTCCGCCCGAATTGGTTGCTCAATATCCCCGTGTGGGGTCTGAACAACGACGGTTAATTCTGCAGTATCACTCTCACATGAGACATCGTCGTTGTCATCGATGACGAGAACACCCCGTTGTTTCAGGAATTCCCGTTCAGTACCGGGGCTGAGGAATTCTTCGCTCGCCTCTGGACGCTCGAACGTTGTATCAGCAACGCCGTCTCCTTCGATGACCTCAGGTGCGTTCCGATACGGCGCATTCCGGAAGCCAATATTATACACCCAAGAGGGGGCAGTACCGACGTTCTCGACCGTCACAAAGAGCCGACCGCTACTGTAGCCATCATCTTCATCGAACTCCGGCTCGACATCGACGATCTGGATATCGGGCCGAAGCTCCAGCGACATCGACTCAGACGACTCCCCGGTAACGGCGACTAACTCGTACTCGCCGGCAGAGTACGTCCCACCAGTCTTGAAGACGATCTGTATTTCGACTCCTGTAGCTCCCTGTGCAACGGTTGACTGTTCGAACGTAGTACCATCTGGGCCAATCAGATTGAGTTGGTCGACATCGTGATCATCAGCCAGCGTCACCACAAGGTTGGGTCCCGCGAAGCTGATTTCCTCAAATACCGAATCTGTAGACGGCGACGTTGAGGACGAACCTGTTGGGGATTCAGTCTGGTTGCCGGGACCATCGGTTCCGGAACACCCTGCTACTCCTGTAAGCAGGACTGTTCCAGACGAAGCCAAAAGACGGCGTCGACTAATCCACCGTTCCGAATTCCGGTCATGGGATTCTGAATGTTCTCTGATCATTATAGTGACCTCCACGGGGGCCAGATACGCCACCCTGTAATCCGATCGATGAAGAACACTGCAAGGAGGAACAGCGAGACGGGAACGCCGATCCGGAACAGCGTCGACACCAGCTGGAGCACTGAGCCTTGCAGCAGGACGGTATCCGAGTCGCCGGTATAGCCGGGAGGATTGAGCCACCAGTGGCCGGGTTCGTATCGGGCCGACACACCGCCAGGGGAACGTTCAATCGTCGTCGTGACGGTTCCGTTCCCGGTCGTGTTCACCCGCTGCCCGTTGACGACAACGTAGCCGTCCCGTTCGCCGGTATTGATTGGTGCGTCGGTATTCGCGTTCAGGAGCGTCACCCGGACGGTGACGGTGTCTTCGGTCTGGTTCACCACCCCAAGGGTGAGGTTGCTCTCGTCAATCTGGATTCGAGCGAACTCATCGCCGGGCCGTTCCGCCTCAACCCCTCTGACGAGTCCCCACGCACGGACGGTTTCGGGCTGTTCGTCGGTCGTGGCTCGCGTCGCGATGCCGTAGCTGGCCGTGTACGGCTCCGTGAGAATGTCCAGGTGAACGTTCGACGGGAGCGTCGGCGGCGACGTCGACGTCCCGTACACATCCAGTATCGTCACGTTCCGGCGGGGCGACGGCGTTGGCCCCGTCTCGATGGGGTACGCGTTCACCTGGAGTGGATGGAGCGGTGAGTGGGCGGTCCGCTGTCCGTCGTCCGAGCTGTAGACCAGCGTATCCCAGTCCTTGTCTCGGGCTGAGTAGAACCGCCAGACACCTCGGACATCACCGTTGGGCAACTGGTAGCCGAGCCACGGCTGGTTCTTGTAAACGACGAGGCCGAGATCACCGTTCGGATACTCCGCGATGAACCCTGATACCGCGAGGTCGTACTTCGTGACCTCAAGGGAATCAGTCACCGTGACGGTCTCGGTCGGGTATGAAACGGAACTCTCCCAGTTGGTGCAGTCGCCCTCGTCGTTGTGGGCGGTACAAACTTCGACCTCCTTCCGAAGCCGGACCGAGATGTTCGCCTGGAGCGTGAGCTGATGGTCTTCGCCGGCGTACCCATCCAAGGAGTACGACAGTGCCGGCGTGTGGGAACCGCCAGCCGTCGTCTCTTCGTCGCCGTCGACGAGGAGTCTCGTCTCCTCAACCTGGTGGCTCTCCAGACTCCAGTAGACGCGTCGATCGCCGGAGGTGTCGTCAGGCGGCACTGCCACCCGGTAGTCGATGGTGCCGCGGAGTGTCCCGTCTGGAGCGACGTAAAGCGGCTGTCTGGACGACGAGAGGCGCGCTCGGGTGGACGGCTGGACGGCGAACACCTCAGTATAGGCTTCCTTGATGAACTGGTCGCTGGTGAGGTCCGCATCTGGTGGATGGATCGACACGGAGCTGTTGGTCGCCGGGAACTCCTGGTGGTCGCCCCGATTCCATTGCTCGACCGCCCGCGGGGGCGAATCGAACGGGACATCGGTCCCCTCGCCAAGCTGCTCGACCGCCGACCCGTTACTCAGATTCGCACCGTCGGTCGCACCGTCTTGATCCCCCGACCACAGTTTGTGAAAGGTCTCCTCCGGGACGCCGTGGTCAGTACTATTCGGGGGATGGGCGCCCACTGGAACGGCGGCTGTCGATGCGACGAGGACGGCGGACATGACGAGTGCGAATCCTGTTGCGTAGTTAGAACCCACAACTCGTGCCACCGACCACGATGTTGTTCAGGATGAACTGGACGATCTCCGTCCCGAGGGGGGCGACGATCACGCCCCAGAGCAGGCCCTGATTCCGGACAGATTTCATCTCCTTCTTCCAGTCCGAGCGACGGGTGAACGGGATCGCCACCGTCGCGCCGAGCGCGAGGACGCCGCCGATGAGCGGCCCACCGAACTGGATGATAGTGAAGATGTTCTGGATGGTATCGGCCATGTTCGAGTCGCAGAATGCGCTCCCTGGATCCGACTGTGCGGCCGCCGTCCCTACGAACAGGATCAGCGGGAGGAGCGCCAGCAGGATCGGGCCGATGGACCTGTGGATGATCCGAATGACGGACGTCGATTCCTCAGTACTGGCCGGCGTCTCGCCGGAGGGGACCTTAGCACACATCGTTTGTGGGAACGGATAGCACGACTAAAAGAGGTCAGAAAATTTGAATGAATTTGGAGATCTTCAAAGTTCTCCAAGTTCTCTAGAGAAGTTCTCATTCTACTGGGATATATGCGACCGCATAGCTTGGGTCGAACTAATGTCAGACGCAGACACAGCGACCAGCGCCAGCAACTCCGGCTCGGATGTTAGCGACGATGTGGCCCGAATCAATATGCGAATCCCGCAGGACAAATACGAGTGGTTACAGGAAGAACTCGACTCATTCACGAGTGATACAGGCCGATTCCAGTATCTCATCCAATTCTATTCCGACCACAAAGAAGACGACGCCGACTGCTGATCTACGACCCACAGGGCGACTTAGACCTGCAGCGGAGCAACGATGAGAAGCGGGCAATCCTCGCCCTCGAAATAGTACTGCTTTACCGTCGTCGCGTCCTCGAACTCGTCCGCATCCTCGGGAAGGGTGATCGTGCGGGCGCTGCTGTGTTCGTGGATCGAGTAGATGCCGAGTTCGGAGAGGCCCTCGCACTCGGCGGGATCCAGTTCTCTACTGACCGCCTCCAACCACGCTTCAATTGACACGGAGGACCGCTCGTCCGTATCAGGTTCACGGGGGGTACTGCGGGGACTGGCTTGTGCCATGATACATTTGCACATACTTGCGTCTTATCTACTAAATACTGACGGCCAGTGAATTTCTTAAAATCTGACTATGTAACTAATGAAGTGTTTGTCTGACGGAGACCGAATACACGTTAAGAAACGCTATTCTGAGGCGTTGAGACACGCTTGGATATCAGCAGCTGTCGGAAAAATCAAAATCACGAGGGGAACGGCGACAAGCGACCACCCGACTGGATCCAGCTGTGGAATCGGATACGATGATAGATAGACTATGATTCCGAGTACGACAATAGGGGTATAGAGGAGAGTCGGTGCGATCGAACCGAGTCGGATAGCGACTGTCGGAGCAGACGGGGCGTAAACGGCGTCGACGTATGGGCCACGTCGATTGACACCGAACGAGACCGATTCCGCATAGAGACTGTGGGCGGCGTAGTGTGCGGACTCGTGGAGGATCCACGCCACACCACACGCGAGTAGGTAGACGCCGAATATCAGAGCCGTCTTATGGAACATTGGAATTTTCGCCGAACGGTTCGAGATGGGAGCACATCGCAGTTAAGCCTGAAGGGTAGCCGTGGTCAGCGACCTTAACCAACAAACTCGTGATCAACGGAAGTCTGTTGGTTAACGGAGAGAGACAGTCGATACCGTTGCCGTTCCTCATTCGATCTCGATGACCTCGCCCTGGCCTTCGTGGAGTCGCTCGCGGATTTCAGTCAGTAACTCCTGCCCTTCCTCGTACAGCTCACTCCCTTCATCAAGTGATACCTCATTCGCGTCGAGTTGATCGATAATCTCCTCGAGGCGGTTCATCCGACTCCTGATATGCGAGTCTTTCGCCATCGCTTAGATCACCCCCAGCCAGAGTGCGGTAATGAGGAGCAACAGCACCAGCAGCACGACAATTGCGGCCTTGTAGTAAACCGGCGACAGACCCTCAGGCGCGGTCGCCTCTTCGACTGCCTCGGCCAATTCCTGTTCGTGTTCGTGCTCCTGTTCAAAGGTCTCGTACGCAGCCTCAAGCTGTTGCTCAAGGGGGTCAATATCGCTAGCAAGGAAGTCATTCCGAGACTTCACGATGTATTCGCCGGCCGCTGTCGGTGTGATCGCGGCCATATCCGCTACCCGATCCGCGATTAGCCGGTCGTCAGTATGGCCAATTGCCGTGACGATCGGGGTGTTCGCGGTGAAGATCGCTTCCGCGACCCGCTCGGTGTTGAACGCCTGAAGGTTCGAATCGCTCCCACCGCCGCGGCCGACGATAATCGAATCGACGTCCTCGGAGCGGTCCAGATGGTGAATCCCATTCGCGATAGACGTCGGGGCCTCTGACCCTTGGACGGTCGCATCCTTCACCAGGATGTCGACGGTAGGGTCCTGCTCGTGGATCGCGCTCTGGATGTCGTAGCGAGCGTCGCCCCGGAGGGACGTGACGACGCCGACCCGCTCCGGGAACGCCGGCGGGCGCTGTTTCTGCTCGTCGTCGAACCAGCCACGCTCTTCGAGTTCGCTTCGCAGTCGCTCGACAGCAGCTGCTTGGTCGCCGTCGCCGACGACGATCACCTCCCACGGCTTGAGATCGATTTTCCCGCCCTCTATCCAGTAGTCGATATCGCCTTCGAGGATGACCTCGGTGCCGTCCTCGAGGTCGGCGTCCATTTTCCGATAGCGGTTCGCCCAGATCATACAGGGGAGCTCGGCCTCGCCGTCGGTGAGCGTGAAGTAGAGCGCCGTACTGTTCTTGTGGAGGTCAGTGACCTCTCCGATACAGCGGACGCCGTTGAGGGCAGGCGTGTCCTGGACGACCGACGCGATCCGGTCGTTCAGCTGGGACACGCTAAGGACTTCTCTCGCATCGGGTTCGACCGCCTGCCGTTCGGTATCCGGTGCGTCCGCCATCTCCGTTTCCTAACTTCTGAACAGGAACCTCAAAAAGCTACGTTCGAGTGCCGGGTTTGGCTGCGTTACGCAGGCCTACAGGTCGCGGGGCTGGACCGTTTTCCGGTCGTTGGCCTCAGCACGCTCTGCGGCGTCGTCGAGCAGTTCGGCGACCTCTTCGTTGAGGGAATCGTAGAAATCTGCCGAGACGTTGTGGTCCGAGAGTGCGTCCTTCACGGCTGCTTTGACGATTAGGTCAGACATTCCATCGCGGACTTCTCTTGTCCACTATATAAAGGTTCGAAGTTCTCACGCAGGGTTCTCGCCTCGTCGTATCGAATATTGGCCTTCGAGCACCAGAGAGAACATATGCCACCCCTCAAAGATAGGGAACGGACGGATGCACGATCTAACCGGGTTCCAGCGGGATATCTTGTACGTGATCGCCGGGCTTGAGGAACCACACGGGCTCGCAGTAAAGGCCGAACTCGACGACTACTACGAACAGGAGATCAACCACGGCCGGCTCTATCCGAATCTGGACACGCTCGTCGAGAAAGGCCTCGTCGAGAAAGGTGAGAAGGACCGCCGGACGAACGTCTATACGCTCACGCGCCGCGGCCGCCGTGAAATCGAAGCTCGCCGTGAGTGGGAGCATCAGTACATCGAGATTGGAGAGTCTGCGCCTGCGTAGGTTCTCTCGTACAGATCAGCTACTCCAATGTCCATGAATTATCTGAAAATCCGCGATGGGTGTGATTTCCATCTCGGAGGATGTCGGTAGTAGCTCTCCTCTTCGGTAGCGACGTATGTTAGCGATTCGCCGCGAGGCGGCCACGGCGGCGTTCGAATTCTTCGTCGTCGATCTCACCGCGGGCGTACTGCTCACGGAGAGTCACGAGGGCTCTATCCTCGGCGGGTCCGTCAGCCTGAGATTGGGTAGCCAGCCAATAGACGAGATAGATGGGTAGACCAATGATGAGGGCCATCCAGAGGATGCCGAACAGCATCATGCCCCATCCCCATAGCCCCCAGCCGGTCATGTGGCCGTCGTCCCACATTCCGTAGTGCCAGTCCCACATCACCGCGTCCGGGACGGCTGCGTGCGTCAGGGCCATACCCCCGATAACCGCGACCGTCAGCGCACCGACGACGATCAGTCCGAGGGAACGAGTACCGCGTGGTTGAATTGAGTTTGTCATGTATATTTCTCCTGAAATGGTTCGGCGTGGTTAGCCGAGGATGTACTCGAGGACGGGGTAGCGCTCGACGAGCGCCTCGCCGCCGACCTCGTACTGTTCGATGTACTTGTCGAGCCCGAGGATGCGGCCCGCACCGAACGCCGCAACCGCGAGGAACACGAGCATGTACGCGAAGTCGCCATTGATGACGCCGTGGGCGATGTCCCAGTTCCCGAAGTAGAACATGACCATCATGAGCGCGCCGAAGAACGCCGCGAGGCGGACGACAGCGCCGACGAGCAGTCCGAGACCGATGAACAGCTCGCCCCACGGGACAGCTACGTTCGCGAACTCGACGAACCACGGGGTCGAACCCATCCACGCGAACATTCCCGCGAGGGGGTTGCCGTTGGTCGCCGCGACGTTCGCCAGGTAGCCACCCGCCGAGAACGGCTCGGCAGCCACGATCTTCGTGAATCCCGAGTACGCGAACGCGTAGCCCATCATGAGACGTAGCGCGAGCACGAACCACGCGCTCAGGCTGTGGACACGTCCACCGACGGTCAGTCCGCCGACCTTGCTCTCAAGTTGGTTGACGCCAGAGTTGATCGTAGACATTGTTACTTCACCGAGTGAGTGTACGCAGGGAGAGACGATATACCGGTAAGCCAGTGTTCTGAGTCAGAAAACCGGGCGGCTATTTTACCCCACTAGGACGAGTATGCGAGTGTGACTGAGGAGTTGAGCCCACCAGCCGTCTTTGCCACACTCGACGACGAGTACGCTCGTGATATTCTCGTGGCGACGAAGACGGACCGAATCTCTGCAAAAGAACTCAGCGAGGAATGCGATATGTCACGCCCAACCGTCTCCCGTCGCGTCAACACACTCGTCGAGCAAGGACTTCTCGAAGAGTACACGCACGTCGATCCCGCTGGTCGGCACTATCGGGAGTATGAGGCACGTCTCGAACGTATCGAAGTCCTCCTCCAAGACGAGGGGTTTGACATCCATATCGATGTCCGGCCGGATCCCGCGGACCGGATTACATCCATCTTCGAAAACATGCGAGGAGACTGATTCATGGAACACACATTATTCGTCATCGCCAAGCTGTTCATGACCGCGTTGGCTCTGGTCATCGCGTACCAAGCCTATCGCGGCTACCAACGCCACGGAACACAGCTGATGCTCTACGTCGCCCTTGGGTTCGCACTAATTGGCCTCGGCGGGCTCCTCGAAGGAGTGCTATTCGAACTGCTCCAGGTATCAATCTTCCAGGCAGGTCTCGTGGCTGCACTAGTCGCGGCAGCGGGAATGCTTTCAATCTTGTACGCGCTCTATGCGCCGAACCCCTGACGACCAATTCATAGGATCAAGTGGGACGTACTGCGTAGTTATCTTCTCAGTCTCTGGGGCAAAACGAAGGTTAATACCCTCCGCCGTGTTTGCATCCGTTCTCAATACGCAGGAAAGGTCGGCGTACTGTAGATACCTGCTGACAAACTGAAGTACGTATGAAGCGGAATGTGACGCGCCGTGGACTACTCCGGGTCGGCGGGACGACCGTCGCACTCGGAGTCGCCGGCTGTCTGGGGTCGCCAAGTGAGGACCAGTGGGCAATCGAGGGGATGCTGTCAGTGACGAACGCCCAACAGTTCAGCTCGCCAGGCTGCAGCTGTTGCGGACAGTACGCGTCGTACTTGCGGGAGTACCTCGACACGACGCTCCAAGAAACCGAGGCTGAGGACGTGACTACCCTCAAGCAGCAACACAACATTCCCACGGAACTACAGAGTTGTCACACGCTCGTTCTCGACGAATACGTCGTCGAAGGACACGTCCCTGCCGAGGTTATCGCCACGCTACTCGACGAAGAGCCGGCCATCGACGGCATCGCGCTGCCCGGAATGCCGGCCGGGTCGCCGGGAATGGGCGGGTCCAAGTCCGACTCGTTCATCGTCTACGCACTCGGTGACGGGAAGACGGATGAGGTGTACGCCGAAATATAGGAGCCTGATCGAGTGAAACTGGTCAAGATTCTTTGGGACGGCAGACGATGGTCTGAACGATGATTAGACGACTCCTCCACGATATCGGATACGTGATCGCGTATGTTCTCTTCGTCGGCGCAAACACACCGGATTCGGTCGTCAAGCGCCTCCGCGTGGCGTACCGCCTCGTCGGCGTCCGGATCGTCGAGACACCACAGGTCGATTCAGTCGAGCGGACGATCTTTCTCTGTCCGTATCGGAATTTGGGTGCCAACTGGTTTGGGGAGAAGTGGATTTGTCATGACATCCTCGACCGTATCGACGATGGATACGTGACGTATCTCCGACGGCACAAGGGAATCGACTACCAGCGTCCTCGCGGGTGTACCGACCTCGCGTACTGCGACGAATCTGAGTACTGCTATTCAGAGGTTTCCGAACTCGAATAGGTGACCGATGGATCAGAGTACTCTACGCAACCGAATCACCGATCAGTTCTCCTACCGCGGTGAACGAGCCGACATCTGGCGGGCCTTCGATCTCCTGCTCGACACTGACGAGTTCCTCAATCTCGGCTATTCGGAGTGGTACCAGCCACATATTGTCGGATCGAGTCAGCGTCGACTCGTCACGGAAGTCGGATCGAGAGTCTCGTCACATCTATCCGCAACGGACGGAGTTCGTCTCCTCGATGTCGGTTGTGGCCGAGGGGGGCCGGCGATCCACCTCGCCGACCGATTCGGCTTCCGAGTTACTGGACTGGATCTCGTTCCGTACAACCTCAAGCGGGCAACCGAGAACGCACGCGGGAAGTGCGTCGAAACCGATTTCGTCGGCGGCGACGCCACACAGCTTCCGTTCGCGACGGACTCGTTTACCGCGTGCACAGCCATCGATGCCCTCGTTTATCTCCCCGACCGGAACAGCGTCTTCGCCGCGGTCGCGGATGTTCTCGAACCGGAGGGAGTTCTCGTCCTCTCCGACCTCGTGGTGCAGTCCGACGTAACTGAGACAGAACGGAGGTTCGTCGACTCGTTTGCAGACGCGTGGGACATGCCGTCAATAGGGGCGGTCGAGCAGTACACGGCCGGTCTCGAAGACGCGAATCTCGAACTCAAGACTGTCGAGAACATCACGAACCACAGCGTCGGGCGGTTTCGGAAGTGGACGACGCTGTACCTTCAGCTTCTCGGGAGTCCGATTCGGTCGCTCATCGAACGACTGTTACGAGCGTATGACCTCGATCCAACGGCGATTACCGAACAGGTGAGGGCCGCGCACCGTGCGTTGCCGTTCCTGCAGCACGTCATCCTCGTTGCGAAAGCGAAGCCGCTCTGACGTGGTTACTCACACGAAACGAGAAAGAATCGAACCCATACGTCGGCGTTTGAGCGTCCCACGGACGATTGGAACGATCCGCGGGATGTCCTCCAGCCGTGTGTAATCTACGAGTTCGAATCGATCGTCGTCTCGAAATATTTCGTCCGTCTCACGATTCAGGTGACACCCGCCAGCGACGGTGTGCCATGCGGGCGCGAGTACGTCGTGGGCGATACCCACGGCGCCTTCCCCGCGGACGTGCTCGAGAAACCGGAACTCACCACCTGGCTTCAGTACCCGGGCCACCTCGGAGAGTGTGGCATCAAAATCGGGGATGGTACAGAACACGAGTGACGCGATGACGACATCGAAGGAATCGTCAGCGAACGGGAGTGCTTCTGCACCGGCGCTTTCGATCTCGATTTCAAGCCCGAGGTCGCGTGCTCGTTCGAGCGCTTTCCGGCGCATATGTGGGTCTGGCTCAATCGCGAACAGTGTGACAGTTCCGCTGTCAGCAGCTGCTTCTCTAACGTGCGGAAACATCGCACCTGTCCCCGCACCAAGGTCCAGAACCGCCCCGGCGATATCATCCACGAGATAGCGGCGGTGTTCGGCAAGCACGGTTCTCTCTGCCGGTTTCATCACCGGATCATACAGCCGCGCGAATATCGGATGAGACGGCTCAGTCGTCTCTATTCTCTCGTTCAGTGTCATGAGTGTTTTCAGAGTGTGTTGAATCAGTTTCGTGTTCGTGGTGGGCGTACCAGCGAGGTTCGGGCCATTGGAATCCACCTTCACGGTAGACGTCGAACACGCCCCGCTCAATGTCGTCGCGAATGATGTCGGCGGTTCCCTCGTCAACGCTCACGAAGTGACACAGCGGGTGGCCCGGGTACGCCACTGCATTTTCGAGGACACCGACAACGATGCCGGTCGATGGAGCGCGAATCGTCTCGATGTCGTTCTTGAAGTGGTCGGAAATCGTGAACAGCGGCTCGTCTTCCTCAACGAGAGGGTGCGGGCCCCACTCCATCTCGACGAGCCCCCCAGTTTCGGCACGGAGCCACGTTTTCTCACCGTCGCGGGCGACCACGCGCGTCCACCCGGGCCAGGACACCGGTTGGTTGGGAAGGACCTCGTGTTCGGCGAGGACGCTCGCGACACAGTGGAGCGCTCGGTCGAGGTGCGCGGTCTGGAATCGATGGGCGCGCCCCATCTCAACCGTGACCGTGGGGATACCGTCCTGACAGGCCACGTGTCGGAGTGTCCCTCGTGAACCCTCGCCGTCGAGGATGACGCTCGTGCCGAACGCGCGGGCGAGTCGTTCCACAGCCGGGTCGCGCATATCTGCGCGGACGTGGTACATCGTCGTGCGGTTGCGCGTCGACGTGTGGAAGTCAAGCCCGATGTCACACTTCGAGATGAACTCCTCGTAAATCGTGTTTGCGAGCCGTTTTGCTAGCGTACTTCGAGCACTGCCAGGGAACGAGCGGTTGAGATCTTCGTCATAGATCGGGATGTACCGTTGCTGGGCCAGAAATCCTGGGACATTCAGTACGTGGAGGCAGACAAGCGTCCCGTGAAGATCACTCGGTTCGTACTCGGCTGCGACCTCTTGGATGATCTTGACCCCGTTGAGTTCGTCGCCGTGAACTGCGGCTGTCAAGCAGACTGTCGGTCCCGCTTGGTCACCATTGACGACAGTGACTGGCAGTTCAATCGCGTCGTCGTGAAACGTTGTCGCGACGGCATACCGGAACTGAGACTTCTCACCGGATGGAATCGTCCTACCCCCGACTTCGATCTGGTGTGGTGAATCACTGGTCATTGGTTCCCTCCCTTCGTTCGGTCGGTCTGTTCCTGCTGCGGTGGTTCGCGGTGCGTTCGGCCGAGGAACCGCGGCACCGATCTGAGATATTCCTCGTAGGCGTCGCCGTACTGCTCGCGGAGCCACGGCTCTTCGGCGAGTGGTGCGAGCAGGAACCACACGATTCCACCGATGGCGAGAATGACCGTTTGAATCGAACCTGCGAGGAGGCCTCCGCTGGCGAGCATGGCGATGAACCCCACGTACTGTGGATTGCGAGAGAAGCGATACGGTCCCTCAGTTTGAAGGTGGCCTTCGAGACCACTGCTCTCCCAGAATCCGAGTGTCCACATCGCCCAGATGGACAGCGCTGTGCCTGCTACGAAAACAAGCACACAGACGAGTTGCACCACCACCGGTGGTTCGTACCAGTGCCACCAGTCGAGGTATGCAACGCCGACCAGACCAACACCGTATAGCATCCACGCACTCCAGCTCACCCAGAATGTCCAGTTCCGCGTTCCGTGCGGCCAGAACTGGAATGTTGGACTGACGATGGTAGCAAGGAGGCCACCCAGTAGGAGTCCCCCAGATAGGAGACCGACGCTGAACAATGTCTGTGTCGCCTGGAGTGCCATAGGGATCACGCACCAATGTCGGGCACGGAAATATCGGCGCTGCGGAGACGACGGGCGTTGATAGCGACGATGATCGTCGACAGCGACATGAACACGGCACCGATGGCCGGCGACAGCAGGATGCCGATCGGTGCGAGGACTCCGGCAGCGAGTGGGAGCGCGAAAACGTTGTAGCCGGTCGCCCAGACGAGATTCTCCTGCATCTTCCGGTAACTCGCCTTCGAGAGCTTGATGAGCCGCACCACGTCCAGCGGATTATTGTCGACGAGGATGATATCGCCAGACTCGATGGCGACGTCGGTCCCTGAACCGATGGCAATACCGACGTCAGCTCGCGTGAGTGCTGGCGCGTCGTTGACGCCGTCGCCGACCATCGCGACTAGTTTCCCCTCGGACTGGAGCGCTTCGACTTTCGTGTCCTTTTCGTCGGGGAGTACCTCCGCGAAGTACTGGTCGATACCGAGTTCCTCCGAGACAGCCCGTGCGACGTCCTCCGAGTCACCGGTCAGCATCGCCACCTCGATGTCCATCGCGTGTAGCGCCTCGATGGCCTGCCGACTTTCTTCCCGAATAACGTCCGCCAGCGCAAATGCTGCGACGACTTCGGATTCGTCGTGAACCAGGTAGATAACCGTCTCTGCGTTCGAGCCAGCTTCCTCCGCGAAGGCAGCGATTTCGTTGGGCCGCTCGATACCGAATTTCTCAATCAGGTTCGGTCCACCGATATGCACCGTCTCGCCGTCCACAGTGGCTCTGACGCCGAGACCGCGGAAGTTCTCGAAGTTCGAAACGCTCGCTCGCTGGACGTTCCGTTCCTCGGCGGCGTCCCGGATGGCGCGAGCAATCATGTGCTCGGAGTCACCCTCGACACCAGCGGCGACTTCGAACGCTCGCTCTTCACTCCAGTCACCCGCCGTCTCGACACCGACGACGCCCTGTTCGCCCTTCGTGAGGGTCCCGGTCTTGTCGAACATCACCGTGTCTAGGTTGCGGGATTCCTCCATGGCAATGCGGTCGCGGATGAGCATCCCGTTCTTGGCAGCCGTCGAGGTGTTGATTGCGACAACCAGTGGAACGGCCAGGCCGAGTGCGTGTGGACACGCGATAACCAGGACCGTCACGACACGCTCGAGGACGGTGATATTGTACCCGGTGGCGACGACCCACGCGACGGCCGTAATCGCCGCGACGCCGAGTGCCACGTAGAACAGCCAGCCAGCTGCCTTGTCGGCGAGCAACTGGGTCCGAGATTTGGATTGTTGGGCCTCTTCGACGAGTCGCATGATGCCCGCAAGCGCCGTCTCGTCGCCAGTCTTCGTGATTTTGACGCGGAGGCTCCCGTCCTGATTGACCGTTCCGGCGACCACCTCTGATCCGGGCTCTTTCCCGACTGGTCTGGATTCGCCGGTAATCATCGACTCGTCAACGGACGACTCGCCCTCGACGACTTCGCCGTCGGCAGGCACGCTCGCGCCCGGGCGAACGAGCACGATGTCGTCCTCGCCGAGTTCGGAGACAGGCACTTCCTCGGTATCCCCACTCTCTGTGATGCGCTCGGCAGTGTCGGGCATGAGTTTCGCCAATTCGTCGAGCGCCCCTGAGGCTGCTCGGACCGACCGCATCTCCACCCAGTGGCCCAGCAGCATGATGTCGATCAGCGTGACGAGTTCCCAGAAAAACGGTGTCGTCCCTTCGAGAAACAGACTCGCAACCGAGTAGACGAACGCGACCGAGATCGCCAGCGAGATGAGCATCATCATGCCCGGCTCGCGGTTTTTCAGTTCCGTCCGGGCCATCGAGAGGAAGGGCACACCACCGTATGCGAAGATCACGACCGCAAGTGCCGGCGTTATCCACGCACTCCCGGGGAACGTAGGGGCCGTATAGCCGAAGACGTCCTGAATGAATTCGCTAAAGATGAGGACTGGCACCGAGAGCGCGAGCGACACCCAGAATCGTCGCCTGAACATTGCCTCGTGGCCTGAGTGATCCGTGTGATCGCTGTGGTCCCCGTTTCCACCCCTGTGTCCCTTCTCGTGGGCGTTACCACCATGGTCGTGCTCGTCGTGTACGTGCTCTGCTTCTGTAGAGTGAGCGTGCTCGGCCGCAGCGGGGCGGTGCGCGTGTTCGGCATCGTGCTCGTGTTGCGCGTGTTCGTCCGGGGGTTCTGATTCCGTGGGGGCCTCATCCGCCGTAGGTTGTGCTTCGTGCTCAGGAGAGTGGGAATGCTGCTCTGATGACGCGTGGGCTGATGCTCGTGGTTCCGACTCTGCTTTTAATCGGCAAATTCGACAACAGTAGACGGGTCCTTCGGATTGATGTGAGGTGTGGCCCTCTTTAGAGGGATTTTCGGAGGTCTCGTGGTCTGGATTGTTGCTCATGGCGTGGGTTTTGGTGCCGTCCCTTATTATGCTGTCCAGACCCTGATACAGCGCGGTGCCATCGAAAGGGTCGGCAACGAACGAGAACGGCGGGGCGGTCGGTGGCGTGCGTTCCGGTGGTTCTCAGGCGGAGGCGGTGTATCCAGCGTCCTCGACGGCCTGGACGAGTGCCGTGACGTCAGCATCGCCATCGACGCTCGCCTGTTCAGCTTCTCTATCAGCGTTCGCGTCGGTCACGCCGCTCACTTCTCGAAGCGCGTCTTCGACGGTCTGTTCACAGTGGCCGCAGGTCATTCCCTCAACGGTGATGGTCGTCGACATACACAGATACATACGAGAGGGACCTCTTTGTCATTTTCTGCTTCGAATCCAAAGTCTATCCGGTATTGGAAAATGGCATTCGAAATCTCACGCTGGGAAACAGTCTTGTGATGCGGGGGTTCTATGCGTAGATATGCGTGATTTAGACGAGACAGACATGGAGATCCTCTCGTTACTGGCAGAGGATGCACGGCGCTCGTTCAGTAGCATCGGTGAGAAAGTGGATCTCTCAGGGCCAGCCGTCTCGGACCGTGTGAAACGGTTAGAGGAAGCCGACATCATCAACGGCTTCACCATCGACGTGAACCGGGCACAGCTGCGAGCTGGCGTTCCGGTGTTCGTCCGGTTTGAAAACGACACATCGGCTATCGAGCCGCTTCGAAGCCGACTCCAGGATGCGGAGGGTATCGAACACCTCTTCGTCACTGCCGAGGGGAAAATCTGGTTCTACGGCCGTGCGGAGGGGCAGAACGTTCGACGGTGGATCAATAGCCTCCTCGAAGATGCGCCATCGACGGACTACTCGGTGACGCTCGTCGATGACCTCGAATGGACGCCCTCACTCGACGGCACTGAGTTCGCAATCACATGTGCCGAGTGTGGGAATACGGTCGATAGCGAGGGCGAATCCGTTCGAATCGACGATGATGTCTATCACTTCTGTTGTCCGTCGTGCCGTAGTCGCTTCGAAGACCAGTATCAGCGTCTCGAAGAAGGGGCCTAAGCTGTAGTCGCGGTTTCCGCTCCGAGTCGATGGGGTCGACATTGGCATCCTTCGGCGGTGAAATGGAAGTAGACCTTTGAATCTAAATTCTACACCAGTCTAAAGCCCTAGTCTCGAAACAGTAACTGCACTAAGGAAGGACCACGTAGTATAGGACAGGAATGGGAACGCGAACTGCACATCTCGACATCACAGGGATGACCTGTGCTAACTGCTCGGCGACAGTTGGCGATGCGCTCGAGTCCCTCGACGGCGTTGTCGAGGCGAACGCGAACTTCGCCACTGACGAGGGCTCCGTCGAGTACGACCCTGACGAGGTATCGCTCGAAGAGATATTCGAGGCCATCGAAGATGCCGGGTACGGTGCGGTGTCTGACACCGTGACAATCGGCATCTCCGATATGACCTGTGCCAACTGTGTACAGACCAATGAGACTGCCCTAGAGAACACACCAGGTGTCATCGCGGCCGAGGCGAACTTCGCCACCGACGAAGCCCAAGTCCGGTACAACCCCGCGGACACGTCGCTGGATGCACTCTACGATGCCATCGAGAGCGCGGGCTACTCGCCCGTCCGAGAGGACAGCGCCGACGGCGACTCCGGTGAGGACGCGCGCGACGCCGCGCGACAGGCTGAGATCCGCAAACAGCTTCGACTGACCCTGTTTGGTGCGGTACTCGCCGCTCCGCTTCTCTTCTTCCTGCTAGAGAAGTACCTCCTCGGCGGCGGGGTCGTCCCGGAGACGGTCTTTGGTGTCGAGTTCGGCTGGGTCGAGTTCTTGCTGGCGACGCCCGTTCAGCTGGTGCTCGGCTGGCCGTTCTACAAGAACTCGTACAATGCGCTGGTGAACAACAAGCGCGCCAACATGGACGTGCTGATCGCGCTGGGCTCGACCACCGCGTACGTCTACTCCGTCGCCGTCCTCTCCGGGCTCATCGCGGGCGGCCTGTACTTCGACACCGCAGCGCTCATCCTCGTGTTCATCACGCTCGGGAACTACCTCGAAGCCCGCTCGAAGGGCCAGGCCGGCGAAGCACTCCGCAAACTGCTGGAGATGGAAGCCGAGACGGCCACCGTCGTCGACGAGGACGGCAACGAGGAGGAAATTCCGCTGGAAGACGTCGAGGTCGGCGACCGGATGAAGGTCCGACCCGGCGAGAAAATCCCGACGGACGGCGTGGTCATCGACGGCCAGTCGGCGGTCGACGAGTCGATGGTCACCGGAGAATCCGTCCCCGTCGAGAAAAGCGAGGGCGACGAGGTCGTCGGCTCCACCATCAACGAGAACGGCGTGCTCGTCGTGGAGGCGACGAAGGTCGGCGAGGACACGGCACTCCAGCAGATCGTGCAGACGGTCAAGGAGGCGCAGTCGCGCCAGCCCGACATCCAGAATCTTGCGGACCGCATCTCTGCGTACTTCGTGCCGGCGGTCATCGGGAACGCAGTCTTCTGGGGGCTGGTGTGGTTCCTGTTCCCCGAGGTGCTCGCCGGCTTCGTCGAGTGGCTCCCGCTGTGGGGCCTCGTCGCCGGCGGGCCAGCCGTCGCAGGTGGGGCCGTCTCGGTCTTCGAGTTCGCCGTTATCGTCTTCGCCTCCGCGGTGCTCATCGCCTGTCCCTGCGCGCTGGGGCTGGCGACGCCCGCCGCGACGATGGTTGGGACGACTATCGGCGCACAAAATGGCGTGCTGTTCAAGGGTGGTGACATCCTCGAACGCGCGAAGGACGTCGATACGGTCGTCTTCGACAAGACTGGGACGCTCACGAAAGGTGAGATGGAACTGACCGACGTCGTCGTGTTCGACGGTGACGGACAGCCGCTCACGGATGGCGGCGATACTGCTGCCGATGGTGGCCAACTGACCGCTCGTGACCGTCTCGGTGAGGAGGATGTCCTGCGGCTCGCGGCCACGGCCGAACATGCGAGCGAACACCCGCTTGCCCGTGCCATTGTCGACGGCGCCGAAGAGCGGGGGATCGACGTGACCGACCCGGACGACTTCGAGAACGTCCCCGGCCACGGCATCCAAGCGACCGTCGGTGACAGCGAGGTCCTGGTCGGAAATCGGAAGCTCCTCCGTGACAACGGAATCAACCCGTCGCCCGCGCAGGACACGATGGAGCGCCTCGAGAACGAGGGGAAGACGGCGATGCTCGTCGCCTACGAGGGCGAACTCGTGGGTGTGGTCGCGGACGCCGACACGATCAAGGAGAGCGCGAAAGACGCGGTGAGTCAGCTCCAGGAGCGCGGCGTCGACGTGATGATGATCACCGGCGACAACGAGCGTACCGCCCGCGCCGTCGCCGAACAGGTCGGCATCGACCCCGAGAACGTCCGCGCGGAGGTCCTCCCCGAGGACAAGTCCGACGCCGTCGAGTCCATCCAGGACGAGGGGCGGCAGGCGATGATGGTCGGTGACGGCGTCAACGACGCGCCCGCCCTTGCCGTCGCGTATGTTGGAACGGCCATCGGCTCGGGTACTGACGTCGCCATCGAGGCCGCGGACGTCACGTTGATGCGCGACGACCCAGTCGACGTCGTGAAAGCGATCCGCATCTCGGACGCGACGCTCGCGAAGATCAAGCAGAACCTCGTCTGGGCGCTCGGCTACAACACGGCGATGATCCCGCTCGCGTCACTCGGTCTCCTGCAACCCGTGCTCGCCGCGGGCGCGATGGCGTTCTCCAGCGTGTCGGTGCTGTCGAACAGCCTGCTGTTCCGGCGGTACACCCCAGATCACGACTACAAACTGCTCGGGAAACTCCGCTGAACACTACTGCCCTCGACTCATGTCATCTATTTCCCGCCGCATGGTACACGCGTATCTCGTCGAGAACGCCGATACTGAGCCCACGTACCTTCGGGCTCGGGATATCGCCAGCGACCTCGATGGGTCACCGAAAGCCGTCGCACAGTATCTGAGCCAGCTCCAAGACGACCTCACCGACGTGTCGCTCGAACAGTGGGGGCGCTCGAAGAGCACAACGTGGCGAATTGAGGTGAGCGAATCGTGAGTACCGTTGCGGGGCGCGTCGAAACCGTCCTCCCCGACACCGGCACCCGAGAATGGTGGGCGCTGTATCTGCTTGCCCCGGTCGTCCTCGTCGGTGCCGCACTCCTCGCGTTCCCGTCGCTCGTCTACGACCGGTTCGTCTGGCAGTATCTCTGGGGCCCGGTCGTCGCCGACGCTGCCGGCCAGCCAGTCACACACAAGGGAATACAGGCCGTCCGCGGATACAACACCGTGAACACGGTGGCCTATCTCGCGGCCGTCGTGTACAGTCTCCCAGGACTCCGGGCATATCTCGACTACCTCGATGTCACGTTCGATGCGCGGCTCGCGTACGGGTTCGCCCCAATCATCGTCGCCGGCGGGGCGATGCGCGCCCTCGAGGATATCGGACTGCTCGGCGACTACGCAGTGTGGTTCATCACGCCCTCGATCTACTTCGTCGTTACCGCCGTCACCGTCCTCGCACTCGGCGTCGGCGCACTCGCTCGCAATCGGAATATCGGGTCCATCCCGTCGATCGTCGGTCTCGTCGGGTCGGTCTGGGCGATTGGAGCCGTCGGGTGGGCACTCTGGTATGGACTCTCGACGGCAGCGACATTCCGCCTGTGGGTTCCTGTTGCGACGACGGGGATCGCCCTCGGCGTGACCGCGCTCTACTACTGGGGGGCGAGCCTCGTCGATATTGCACATCTCCGCCATCCGCTGTTCCTGTTGGCCGTTTTCGGGCAGATGTGGGACGCTGCGCAGAATCTCGTCGGCGTGACCTTCCTCGGCTATTCCCCCAAGCTGGTCGTTACGAATCTCGTGTATCAAGCGACTGGATTCTCGGGGTCAACATTCGTTCTCAAACTCCTCGTAACCGGTGGCATCGTGTGGTACCTCGCAGACGTGAAAGACGAGATGAATCACACGTGGTGGTGGCTCATGACGTTCTTCATCGGGGCGATCGGACTCCCAATGGGCGTCCGTGGATCCCTTCGAATGATGCTCGGGGTCTGACAATGGAGACGATGAACACGAGCGATACGATACGGCAGTACAGCGCGGCAATCGCACTTGTTTCGGGAGTCTACTCGCTGCTCTCCGCGACAACCGGCAGCGGGATGATGAGCTCGAACAGCGGGCTCCTTATGGCACTCCTCGGCGTCGTCGTGGTCGTCCACGGCGTCGTCCTGCTGACGCCCTACGCGAGTCGGCTCGGGAACGCGAGTGGTCCCCTGATGATCGGCTACTCGCTCGTGATGTTGCTCAACCAGGCACTGGTCGGTGTTACCGGGAGTATGAACTGGGGAATGGGTGGCGGGATGGAGTCCGGTATGAACGGCGGAATGGATGGCGGGATGAGCGGTGGCATGGGCTCGACGATGACCGCCGGGATGGCCTGGGACCTCGGAATGGTCGCGCTCGCAGTCCTGATGTTGTTCAGTGGGATCATCATGATGAACCGGCGAAACGACAGCTCAGGGATGTAATTCGGCGAGACGAATGACGTCCGTACCTACAGCGACAACGAATCGACTGCCCAGCTACCTCGCCCCGCTCCCCCGGCGCGTCGAGGACCTCGCACTTCGGTACGCGTGGGCCATCGTCGCGATTAATCTGGCCGGGACTGCGTTCGGGTTCTGGTACTACCGCTTCCAGCTGGCCCAAACCCCGATAGTGATGTGGCCGTTCGTCCCCGACAGCCCCGCTGCGACGCTGTTCGTCGCGCTTAGTCTCGCCGCGTGGAAACTGGACTACGACGTCGAGTGGCTCCATATGCTCGCCTTCTTCGGAAACATCAAACTCGGGCTTTGGACGCCGTTCGTCCAGCTGGTTCTCAACGGGGCGGGCGATATCGAACCCTGGCTCTACTGGTTTCTCATCGTGAGCCATCTCGCGATGAGTCTGCAGTCGTTCCTGATCTATCGCTACGCCGAGTTCTCAGTCAGTGCGGTCGCCGTCGCCACCGTCTGGTACGGGCTTAACGACATCGTGGATTACTTTGCGCCGCTCGTTGGGGAGTTCCATCACACGTTCCTGCGGGCCGAACTCGTCAACGGAATCATTGATCACTCGGGGCAAGCCCACGACTTCGCAGCGGCCGCGGCAGTGACGCTGACGCTTGCCGCGACGTTTCTGGCACTAGCGACGCGAATAAAGAAACTCGAACCGAGCGGTGATCCCTCCAAACGAGGGCTGGACTAATGAATTGCTGCTCACGACGAACGGTGCTTCGTCGGAGCGGGGGTGTGCTAACTGCCGGGATGGCCGGAATTGCTGGCTGCCTCGGAGGGGGAGGCCCGCCGGAGCCAATAGTCACGATGACGAGTGACCTTCGGTTCGATCCTGTTGAGATCACAATCGAACCCGGCCAGCAAGTTACCTGGGAGAACAAGAGTCCTGCTCCCCATACGGCATCAGCATACGAAGAGTCGCTGCCAGAGGAGGCGGCGTATTTCGCCAGCGGTGGCTACGAATCCGAACGGGCTGTCCGACAGAGCACGTCGTCGAGAGGATTTCTCGAACGAGGTGAGACATCATCCGTCTTTAGTTAAGCGAGAAACCGCGTGATAGCGGCGGCTTATCGAGGCATCTTTCGGAAGGAATGAGGAAGTCCAGTCTGTGTACGACAA
>NZ_JAGIKY010000015.1:0-103284 GCF_017874695.1 Halarchaeum nitratireducens | reverse complement strand
TTGTCGTGCACAGACTGGACTTCCTCATTCCTTCCGAAAGGTGCCTCGATAAGCCGCCGCTATCACGCGGTTTCTCGCTTAACTAAAGACGGATGGCGAGCGTCGTTGCCCACGACCTTCGGAACCCGCTTTCCGTCGCGATGGGATTCCTCGAAATCGTAGAGGAGACGGGGAAGGCGGAGCACTTTGAAAAAGTAGAATCCGCACACGAACGAATTGAACGACTCATTGGGGACCTCCTGACGCTGGCACGTGGGGAGACGACGATCGAGAATGCAGAAGAGATTGACCTCAAGAGTACTACGACGGAGGCATGGGGATATGTAGACACTGATGAAGCAACACTTACAGTTGCAGATGAAGTTCCGACAGTCACTGGCGATGCAGGACGGCTGACCCAACTCTTTGAGAATCTGTTCCGGAATGCAGTCGAACACGGGGGTACTGACGTCACGGTAACCGTCGGTCGACTAGACGGGGACAACGGGTTCTACGTTGAGGATACCGGCAGCGGGATTCCCGAGGAGAAACGAGACGAAGTGTTCAAGCACGGCGTCACATCCAGCGAAGGGGGAACTGGGTTCGGGCTCTCAATCGTGGCCGACATCGCGAAGGCACACGGCTGGACGGTTTCGGTGATAGACGGAACTGATGGTGGGGCACGCTTCGAGTTCAAGCGATCGAAATAGTACCCGTTGACAGTGAGCAAGCTGTGCCTGCGGCCTATCAGTAGTTGAAAACACGGCGATTCTATTCAGCAACCTCTCCAGAGAATCAGTCGGCGTCTGAGGAAATCCAACCGGCCCCGAGAACATCGCCAAATAATTGTCTGTATTCTAGTATTTCTCGGTGGCGTTTCGAGATCATCTGGGGCCTTCTCGATAGTGCGTTGATCGTGTTTTCGAACCATACCCTCTCTGCCAAAAGCATAATATTCAGGCCCGGAAGACGTATATATGGATCACCATTCGTTTACTGAACAGTATCTCGCCATCATTCGTGACACGCTTCGAGTCCAGATCACCGATGATGGCGAAAAAAGGTACCAGTGGACTGAAGACACTGCTGACGAACTCACACGCCGGCTGGAGAACCATTTTAATTCGTTTGCAGAAGCTGCAATCACCGCAGCCCGTGAGGACGCTACTGAGTCGGTGTACTCGTTTCATTACGGGTATTCACCGAACTTGAGCGAGACCCTCAAGTACGCGCCATTATACACAGATCATGTTATTCTCCAAGATATCGTGTATCGAACCCTCCGTGGGAGCCGCGATAGGCCACCGAAGGAGCGACATGATTCTGTCATGCCATATATACAGAATATCCTCAATTGGGAACCACTTATCCAGTCCGGCCATGTGTCTATCGTCCCTAGTCCACATCTCTGGAGCAGTGAGATTCGGTCCTTCATGAATGAAATCGACTCTGACGAGCGGAAAATCTGTAGTCAACCACTCTGGGCTGCCGGTCGATTCAATGCGACCCCGATCACCGATTCAAAGGTCTATTGTGGGCATATGACCCAGATAGCGATGGAAGCACAACAATTGAAAGACTCTTCTCAGACCGGCGAAGTCCAAGATCCTATGCCACTGAATGCAATTCGTATGGGGAAACGTGCCGGTGATCATAACAGGCCTGTAACGACTGGAGCGGTCAACGAAACTCTCCAAGACATGGATATCCGTAGCGTTGGTGCGCAGCTATTTGGCCAGCAGCACGATGATGACCAAGCAGATTTATATTATATTCAGGACGCAACCTATGAGGAGATTATTGAAATGGCCGAAGAATTTGAGGGATTTCGTATCAAGCTCAACGACATCCTTGATGAGTTGGCCGAAGAAGATGATGTCTCCGAATTTCATGATATTTTAGAACAGGCTCCAGAAAAAATAGAAGCCGACTATCAGCAGGTTCGTCGAGAGTTCACGGTTAAGCGTGATATCGTTCAGGGGAGTGCAGGTGTCGCAGGTCTGGCAATGACTCTTCCGTTATTTGTTCAGTTGTCTCCGGCCGATTTACTGGCAACTACACAGCTCACGAGTAACTATGACCTATTCGAAAACCTATTGAACGCAGTGGTTGGAGTCGTTGGCGGGGCTGGCGGGGCTTTATCGTTTCGGGAAGTCGCAGAACAGCTCTTTTCGAAGGACGACGACTTCGTCCAAATTATGGACGAATTTGAGGGGACAGAGATCGAAAATAGCTATGTGAAGTCACTCACCCCGGTCAGGTCTTATTCAATATCCTGAATCCCGTCAGAGAGTTCACTTTGTAGCCCACCCATAGTCGAGAGTAAGTTACGAAGATTTTCACCTGTTGCCTGAACCACAATCGATTCCTGCTCGCCGTTGTTACTAAGTGTAAATTCGAGGAGCACGCGTCTATCATTGACGTTCTCGATCGTGGATGTTGAGGTGACTTTTTCTACGTTCCAAGTGACGTTCAGCAAACGTGGTGCAGGATCAATTCGAGAGCTGGTAAATAGGAATGCTCGAATTTCATCGCGTCGGTCGTCGATTTTGCTAGCTAACTTTTCGGCCCGGTCTGCTGCCAGGCCGAGAGTCGTCAAGTCCTGCTCGATTTGTGACTCGATAACATCCAACCGTCCCGTCGACAATATCGCCCATCGCAAAAAATTGATTATGGTAGCGTTATCGTCATTCTCAAGATCTGTCTGTTCGATGAGTGTCGTTGTAAGATCCTCCTCACCACTAACGATCGTCTCGATCTCGTGTTCTTCGAATATCGTGTTTAAGATGATGTTGAAGGTGTCTGACGAACAGTCAGCAAGGATTGACGCGTCCTCTCTCAGTTGATTTGATGCGGATTCGCCATCTTGTAGGGCCAGCGGTGTTTCCCCGTCGCTCATAATTTTCTGCTGTCTCAGCACTGATGTTAGTTTTTCGATGCGATGGCGGATGGTTCATAGGATATCTCTTCGACGTGGATCAAAATTTGTCAGAAAGTGAATGACTTCGACTCCATTCAGAAACGGCCGCTGAGATTCAGTCAGCGTCCGAGGTATTCCAACCGGCCCCGAGAACGTCGCCAAATACCTGCCGGGTTTCTGGTGGTTCGGTCGGAAGCCGAAGGTCGTGAGGGTCGTCCTCGATGGCCTGCATCAGCTCACCAGCAGTCAGTTGCTTCCCCTCGCTCAGATCCTCTCCTGTCTCCTCGGCGCGAAGGATGTTCGCCACCGTCCAGATGTTGAACAGGTGGGCCGCGAAGTTAAAATAGAACGCTCGAAGCGCCGGGTTTCGAGACCCGCACTTGGCGATGAACTCCTCTTTGATCACGCGGAAGTCCGTCTCGATACCCCACCGGCGGCGGTACGCCTCTCCCAACTCTTCCGGTGGGACCTCTTGGGGATGCAGGTTTGTGTAGACGTACGTGTAGTCGTCCATCGGCTCATCGGCGTCTGAATTCCGCAGTTTCACCGTCTTGTCCGACTTCAGCCCGACCGCGTAGTAGCTTTCTTCGTCGAGGGAGCCGACGCCGTAGGGGTAGTACGACGACCGGAGATCGGCCCGCGCCATCCCGTTCAGGAAGTGTTTGACCGTCTTCCCCGACTTTCGCCCCTGCATCACCAGTTCCAGGCCCTGCTCGGTGATAGTCGAAATCGTGTCCGAGTTGTAGAACTCCGTCCCCGCGTCGAGATAGACGCGGCCGATATTCAGGTGTTGCCTGGCCAGACGGAGCATCCGGCGGATGTACTCTGGCGTCTTGCTCTTGTCTTTGACCGGGAGGACGACCAGAATCAGCGGCGTGTTGGTCCCGACGAGAGCCAGCGTGATGTACTTCCACGCCCACGAGTAGTTCCGTCCCGGCTTCGTCCCGCGAATGAACTCGTTGCTTTCGTTGTCGCCGTAGAACGGCCAGTCCGTGATGTCGATGGCGACCTCTGCCTCCTCAGGGAAGTAGTCGTGCCGGGCGGCGATCTCGAACAGTACCTCGTTCGCTTCCCGGAACATCCGCATGACGGACTCCCGCGAAGACTTCCGCAGGTGGTGCGTGAGGTTCTGACCCGTCGGAATGTCGCAATCGTCGTAGAACGGCTTGTACTTGAGGTTCTTCGCGGCGTCGTTGACGAACCCATTCCCGTTCGCGGCGGCGATAAGCACCCGGAGCGCGGCGTTCTTCGTCACTTCCGTGCTGTCGTCGCGCTTCAGCCGGATGTTCTTGAACGTCTTCGAGCGCAGCTCCCGAGCGATCACCTGGACCGGCGGAAACCCCTCGCCATCAGTGACTATCGTGTCCGGCGTCGGGTCTCGAAACCAGTGTTCCAGCTTCGTGTCCTGCAACTGCCGAACCAGGGTTTCGGTCTCACTGGCGTAGTAGTGCCGCGTCTCGTCGTCCATCCGTCCCGGCATCCGGTTCAGCGTTGGCTGACTCACCGGGTTCTCGATGCCCAACGCCTCCCGGATGTCCGGGTCGTTGATGGCACGAGCGACGGCCGACTGGTTGAGCGCCGAGAGGTCGAAGAACAGATACAG
The DNA here is from genome assembly GCF_017874695.1 of Halarchaeum nitratireducens. Classification (NCBI taxonomy): domain Archaea; kingdom Methanobacteriati; phylum Methanobacteriota; class Halobacteria; order Halobacteriales; family Halobacteriaceae; genus Halarchaeum; species Halarchaeum nitratireducens. The sequence goes on along the minus strand of NZ_JAGIKY010000015.1, from coordinate 98,782 downwards.
GCGCGTTGCGTCCTCTCCGTCCAAATTGTCCGTGAGATCCTCGTTTTTCCCTTTCGACCAGTAATAGTGCCGAAGCTGGACCTTCCCGAGAGCCTTTGCGAGTCGATGCTCGGGCGTCTCCAGTTCGTCGTACCGATCTCGTTCCTCCGCCCAATTGTAGACGCGGTAGGCTTCTGATTTGATGACTTCCCACAGCGGGGATGTGATGTTGTTAGCCGGATTTCGGACTGGAAGTTCCGTGTATCCCCACGGATCTATTCGGCGATCATCGGGGAGTTCCCTCTTGGCCTCGGTGTACCGGCTTGAAATCTCCGTCTTCTCCTGCCGCCGCTCGTGGATTTCACCCTTCGACTCAGCCTCACGGTTGGCATCATCGTCTTTCTCCTTTGCCATTCTAAGAGTATACCTAATAGCAGTGGTTTTACTCAGGTTCTATATCAATATGAGTTGGTATTTCATCATATATCGCAAAGTGAAACTCATCAAGATGATACCAAGTGAATTTCGGCCCGTATACTCGCTTAGTTTCTAGGATCGATTCTGCTTGATCTGGATTGTTTGTTATTGAAAGTTCCGTAACTGCATCCAATCCCTTCTGTAGGAACTCCTGATATACTGTTTCAGGGTTTTCCTCTGTGAAGGTGACACCAATTCCTTCAACGTGACCAACCTCATTCCTTTCATAGCGAGAGTCATCACCGGGGACTAGCGAGAATTCTCCTTCTCCCCACTCTTCGTCAACTTCAAGTATTATACCGCCCATCTTCAGTTGAAGCTCTTCGTGCTTGATTGACTGATAATTCCCTTCGTCATCGATACTATTGGGGTCTAGTATTGAGATCGTTGGGATAGTGACTACTGTTTCGTCCGTAAGTTCCGAAATATCGTCCAATAGCTCCTTTGCAACATCTCTAGTGAGATTACGTTCCCTTCGATAGTATTCAACAACTTGGGGAATACGCGCAGGCCAATAGTATGGCACCCAAATTTCAGCATCGGCAGCTCGACCCACATTTCGCATGAATTGGAGTAAATCTGGAAACTCTGGCTCAGGCAATGAAGGAAGAGATATAGGTGTATCAGTATGTCGCGTTTCGGACTCCCCTGTAGTGACAAACTCTAAGGTGACATTCTGGACGGGTTCTATCTCCGCTAGAGATAGGAATTCTAGATACTGCCAGAGGGGTAGTTCATACAACTTGAAGGAGAAGTCTTGGGTTATTTTCATTCCTTGCAGCTGATCGGAATCGCCTTGCATCTCTGCCTCTACTAGCAGAGGATACTCATAGGAAGGGCTGTGATCACCTTCCATTTTTACCACCATCTCTCCTCCTTGTTCATATATCCCTACTGCAACCTCCCTACTAATTGGAAGTTCGTATTGATCAATACTCTCTGATAACACCTCTTCTGGAAGCCAAATAGTAGCATCTGGATTCTTTATACTTTTTAACGAAAACTGGCTCCCTTCTCCAGAGGAATTCGATACTCCGTAGAAGTTGGGGTTTAAATTCACTCTTTCCCCTGTACGCTGTGATTCTTTCACTTTTTGTCTGATATCGTATATTTGTGTGTAGATGTTTCTTGTCAGTTTGACAATTCCGGTAGCTTGCTCCCGAAGTGTCCGAACTGGCACAGTGAATGTGTAGAGCTCACCTCCTCGGCGAGATCCAGTGGTTTTACAAAGAAATGACATATAGTTTTCATTTATTTCCACTTCGATTTCTCCATCCGGCCCCTCAAGCGTGAAGCTATGATTTGTTAATGGAGTTACGCGATTTCCATGTCTGATTGCGTTATATAGCTCTTCGAATCGGAGAAAGAATCCAGCAATCTCTCGTAGATGGGTTTTGATGGTTTCTAACGACACAGTAATCGCTTCATCTATGTTGTCGATATCAGAACTCAGCTCGTTCTCCTTATCAACAATATCTTCAAGTGAGACTTCATCAGTGCTCTCCTCTATTTTATCATATCCAAGTTCCTGTTTCAGCCACTCATCAGCATCGACATCTTGATACTCTTCTATGATTCGATCAAGTTCCCCATCACGGATCGCTTCAAAATTTTCTTTTACTTGCTTTGGGCGTGTACCTGTGATAGCTTCAACAAAATCCACATCGGGATCTAATCTGCTATAAAAGTAGATGCCGAATTTCTCAATATACTGCATTACCTCCCGAAAAACAGTAACATTGGCATAAATCTCTGCTTCACCTTGTTTTTCTTCATCAAACTCGTCTAGACCCGCCTCTAAACTTGCCAAAGATTTTTCAATATGGGTGTAACCCAATGAGGGCGTATGGATTGACTCAAAGTGCTCACTGGGAGAAAGCTCGCCGTTGTCGCTCATAAATTCTGACTGGTCAAACCAATCTGCCATATTCGTACAACTGAAGGGCACTCAATTTATATTCTGCCCAGGAAGGTGTCCGAATCCGTAGCTTCAAGTTATTTGTTTTCGCAGACAGCCTCTTGAAGATCCTCAAGTAGGTCTTCTCGGTTCTCAGCCAGAATCTCGACATCCTCACAAACGTTTTCGATTTTGGTGCGGACGCGGCTCACTACTCTGTAGCGGTAGTTGTCGGTAACGTCCGCCTCACCCTTGATGATTTCACGCTCTCGCTCGGTGAGGAGCCCACGGTACTGGTCGTCTACCATATCCTGCCGTTGGTCGGCTTCTACCATAGTACCTGTTACTACGTACAGTTACTTAATTACTACCTACAGTAATGGTTACTGTAAGCAGTAATCTATAAGTGACTACAAGCAGTAATCTTATGTGTGGAAGCCCGGCTTCTCGGGGCATGACCTGACGTAGGAAACGCCCGCCTGCTGGAACAGGCGAGCCGGGTTCCCATCGGTCAATGAAGAACCCATGTCAACGAAGAACTCTGCCGGACTTCAGAATTCCGGCACGGCTGCGAATGGAAATGTCTAACTACCAACCACTGTGATCGAGGTGCGGGAAACCGTACAGGAGGGTCTGTGATGCAGCGCCGTCAGGTCCTCGCTGCCGCAGCCGCCCTCGCGGCGTTCCCTCAAACAGCCAGCGCCGACTCGCTCGCTCCACGAGAGATCGTCGAAGATCGGAACGTGACCGACGACGGAACGTACTCGGTCACGGACTGCGGCTCTGTTACCGGCGGCCTCAACAACGTCCACCTCACGGCCGAGATGAACAACGGCCCGCTCGAAGTTGAAGGCGTCCACGAAGAGGGTGGATGGAGCGGAGTCGGACTCCGGTGGACGTCCGGTCCCATTGAGGTCGGCACCGGACTCGATCCCGATGACGCCCGCGACCTCGCCGCCCGGTTGGTGGTCGCCGCCGATGCAGCCGAAGGTAACCTCGGCGGGGGTGACGCCTGATGCAGCGCCGCGAGTTTCTCCAAGTGGCCGCCGCAGTCGCCGGAGCAGCAGCCGGAGACGTCCCCGATTCGGAGATCACTGCCCAACAGAATCGCCTACTGGAGCTGACCGACCGTGACGACAGCGAGCGATGGGCGTACGAGACGACACGGAATCTCGCACACGTCCGTTCGGGCCTTGTGAACGCCGAACTCGATGCGCTGTGCGACAATCCGAACGGCATCATCCAAACCCACGTCGTCGGTCGTGGCGGCATCCCGCTCGGGTTCGAAGTGAGTACGGACGACGACGAATCCGTCGGGATCTGGTGCATCTCTCGGCTGAACAGGCAGAGGCGCTGGCCGTCGATCTGCTTGAACAGGCGCACGCAGCGAGAGAGGACAACAATGCAAACCAGTGACGCCCGCGTGACGGCTCGCATCGTCCGCACCGAGGACGGTGAGAACTACACTGAGTATCGCGTTGGCGGCGTTTCGTACCCCTCGGCCGAGGAGGTTGAAGCGACGCTTGAGGCACGCTAACCCACGCAAATCCATGATTGAAGATATCGACCGCGACGTGTTCGTACGGATTCAGACCGACCTGTTGGTGGTCGGCGACAGCATCATGACCGACAGACACCACGCCAGCAACGGGAACTACCAGGATGACGATCCGCAGAATCAGATCGGCGGCATCATCCCCGCGTTCCCGCTCTCGGGTTGGCTCCGCCACGGGATGGAGGAAGTCGTCCACGAGTTCGACGGCACCGCCTGCCACCCCGGTGAGGCCAACGCGAACTTCCGCAAGGACGGCGTCTACAACCGCGACCTCGACGCCGGGTATCACCCGAAAGGCGACTGCCTCGAAGACGAAGACGGCAACGGCTGCGTGATTCTGGACCTCTTCGGCGGCTTCGGGAATCGCCCCGGCAAGGTGATGCGCCGCCCGATCCAGTTCTCACCGGTCCGCTCCAGCGTGGACTACACGCGCGGGCAGGCCGAAGGCCACTACCGCCGGCTCAACCGGAACGTCGTCTCCCGAAACGAGGAAGATAACCGGGAGCCGCTACGGAACGCCGAACTGGACGCCGTCGGAAACTTCGACGGTGCGTGGCACCTCTCCTTCCGGGAGACGAAGCCGGAGTTCGTCGCGCTGCTGAATGAAGCAATCGAATATCTAAATAAAAACAAGACCGACTTCATGCACCAACTCGGTGGTGCGCGGAACTTCGGCGGCGGGATCGTCGATTGCGAGCTCGTGAATCCGCTCTACAACGAGACCGAACTGCGGCGCGTGTTCGACCGCGGGAAGGGCAACACGAACAAAATGGACGACAAAGACGACGAATGGGCCGACGAGTACCTTCCTGAGTTCGAGAGCGCCCTGTCGGCGCGTGTGGAGGCCGAATCGTGACCGACACGATGCTCACGGCCTTCCGGCACGACGCCCACAAGTTCACCGGCGAGAGCCACGAGGACGCCCGCGAGGAGTTCGCTGGCGTGCCCGTGAACCAGTCGGTGCCCGAGGGCGCGGACGGCGATGCCGCGGCGCTCTCGCGGCCTCAGCAGAATCAGGAGCAGACCGTCCCGACCCACGACGACCACTATCGGTTGTCCCTGCTCACCGGCGAGACAGCCTACGACCCTGGTGAGTTCTCGCGGGCGACCATCGAAAGCGAGGTGTCAGACCTCATCGGCATCGAGGACGCACAGACCGCGCACGAGCGATGGCTGGCGTCCAACGTGGCCGCCGCGTTCAACGAGTCGGTGTATCACCCGTACACCTCGTTGAAGTTCCACACGCTCCTCGTGGCGGCGCTACTGGACAACTACCGGGCCGAGCACAACTTCGGCGATCTCCGGTTCATCGTGGACCCCGCGGGCGACGTCGTCCCATTCCGCACGGTCTTCGACGGCGACCGCTTCGCGCTTCGTATCGACGAGAACACCGACGGGAATCCGTCGGCCCGGCTTGGGAGTCGTCCGTGGCGGTCGTGGGCGTCAGTGTGGAACCGCCTGACAGCGCACCCGCTCGATACCGGTCACGACAAGTACGACATGACCCTCGATGCCAACCTTCGGCGGATGCAGTCCTGGAGCGCGGCGCTCCAGTACATCGAGGACTACCACGAGTGGAGGCCCGACCGATGACGGCGATTCAGCAAGTCCTGTGGGAGCTGCGGATGGACTACATCGGCCACCCGTACTACGTGAGCGGGAACGCCATCCTGCACGCCCTCGGTCACCACCTCAATCCCGAGACGCACGGGTCGGTGTCGGCCAGTCATGGCGTCTTCGTCCCCGGTCAGTTCGGGACGTTCCCCGAGGAACACACGCAGTCGGGCATCCGCCCGTACCTCGGCAGCGGGCTGCCCGACGTGGAGGCCTACGACGACCTCTTCCTACAGCGGGAAGCGATGCACCCGTGGTTGCTGGATACCCGCGCTCGGGACGCGCTGAACACGCACGATCTCCGCGTCCACGGCGGCCACCCGGCGCTCGCCCACGAGACGATCATGGGTCGCCGGGAGGACCAGCGGAAGCAACAGCAGACGACGAAATGGTACGTTCACGCCTACCTACACGCCGATGACCCGGCGGTACTCCCGCTCGACGAGGATGTGCTGGAGGGGCTCCAGTTCGGCGGCAAGCGGAACTACGGCTACGGCGAGGTCCAGCTGAAGGACACGCAGATGGTGGACCTCGATGAACTGGACTACTCGCGGCTCGAAGGCGCGGAGACGTACCTCATCGAACTCGTATCGCCGTTCGTGGTGGAGTCGGAGTATCCCGACGCGGACGACCGGCCCGTCCCGTGGTGGTGGGCTGAGAACCGCGACGATCTCCGGCTTCGTGAGGAGAAGATCCTCGAACAGCGCGAGGTATTCAGACTGGAGACGGTGGACCACGGGCAGGTCGTGAAGTACCTCGGCGACCGTCCGGTGGAGACCGCGAAGAACGGCCTCACGAGGGTCGGCTCGCACTCCCGATATGGCTTCGGAGAATTGCGGCTGAAGCCCCTCGGCGAACAGTATCAGGAATCAGAGAAGTAACGACTAACAGGCAACCGATGGAACACCAGAATCAGGATGAATCGGGCGAGAAAAATACAGCGGTGCGGCTGAATAAAGAAATCGTATTACCAACAACTGATAACGTGAGTCGATAGGTAGTCGGATACCATCGAGCGTCGTAATCGGTCGTCGACCCAAATACTCCCGATTGACCGCACAGAAAAGCGGATCTCAGCTACCAGACAGCACATCGTATACTTACTAGGGTGTGAAACGAACGGCGACTGTTAAGCGCGCTATCGCGACTGAGCACCGCGGTCGGGCGTACTCCGGAACGTTATATGTGGGGGACACATAGCGCTGATCCAAGTCCGCCATCATGGTGTCTCTGCTAACTGTCGCCGGCGTCGCGGTAGCCGTGTTCGTTGGGTTCAACATCGGTGGCTCGTCGACCGGCGTGGCGTTCGGTCCGGCAGTCGGTTCGCGCCTCGTTCGCAAGGCGACGGCGGGGGCCCTCTTCGTCGGTTTCGGCTTCCTCGGGGCGTGGACCGTCGGCCGGAACGTCATCGCGACGATGAGCAGCAGTATCGTGCCGGCGATCCAGTTCACGCCGGCGACGAGCGTCGCCGTCCTCTTCTTCACGGGCGCGTCGCTATTCATCTCGAACCTCTACGGCGTGCCGGCCTCAACGTCGATGACCGCTGTGGGCGCCATCGTGGGGTTGGGTCTCGCGTCGAATACGCTCAATCGGGCGCTGATGTTCGTCATCGTCTCGGCGTGGATCGTCGCGCCGCTGGTGAGCTTCACCATCGGGCTCGTCGTCGGACGGTACGTCTACCCGTATCTCGATCGCTACGTCGCGTTCACGACGTTCGATCTCCACTTCGTCCAAGTCGATCGCTCGGGGGTGATCCCACGCCCGTACCTCAACCCGAACGCGTCGCCGCAGGACGTCGTCGGCTCGCTCTCGGTGATCGTCATCGCGTGTTACATGGCGTTCTCGGCCGGAGCGTCGAACGCGGCGAACGCCGTCGCCCCGCTCGTCGGGACGAGCGGGCCACTCACGGTCGATCAGGGCGTCCTGCTCGCGGTGGCGGCCTTCGGTCTCGGGAGTTTCACCATCGCCCGTCGCACGCTGGAGACGGTCGGAGACGACATCACGGAGCTCCCGATTCTCGCGTCCCTGATCGTCTCGCTCGTCGGAGGCACGGTCATCACGATCCTCTCCTACCTGGGGATCCCCGCGAGCCTCGCCGTCAGCACGACGTCGGCGATCATCGGACTCGGCTGGGGTCGGGCGAGTCGGGCGGCGACGCTCGCGGAGTTGGCGACGCCGACGCCCGAGCGACCGGACGTAGACGTCACCACGGGAGCGCTGGTCACCTCCCGCGTCGAGGAGGCGCCCGCGAGTCCGACGATCGGGGACATCGCCCGAGACGAAGACGCGGCGGAGGACTCGACGGAGGTCCCCGACGTACCGGACATCGGTGCGGAAGGACCCGCCGATCTCGACGAGCAGAGCCTCTTCGACCCGGCCGCGGCCAAACGGATCGTCACGATGTGGGTGTTGACGCCGTCGTTGGCAGTCGCCGCCTCCTACCCGGTGTTCGTAGTGCTGCTGTGAGCGGGCGTCGGAAGGCACCACACTGACGAAGCGGACGTCTCAGCCATCCCTTCTCGTCGTCGTCGTAACGCCGGCCGACCGGTCGGCTTCGACCTCGCGGCGGCACCTACCGGTACGATATCGTATACACACCCATCGTGTATCGCGCGTTGTGAGAACTCACGTCGAGACGACGGACGGCGTCGAACTGCTCGTGAACGATCTGGGTCCGACGGGTGGGAAACCGGAGGTGTTCCTCTACGGGTGGCCGGTGGATCGCCGAACGGTCGAAGCCCAGTACCACGCGCGGGTGGACGAGGGGTACCGCTGTCTTGGCATCGACCCGCGGGGCTACGGAGAGTCGGACAAGCCGTACGGCGAGTACAGCTACGACATCCTGGCCGACGACGTGAAGGGTGTGTCACGGCGTCCACGACGAGGTCGCTCCCTTCGAGATCACCGGGAAGCTGCTGGCCGAGCGCACCGAGGGCGCCGACCTCGTCCGGTTCGAGAACAGCGGTCACGGACTCGACGACGAGCCCGAGAGGCTCCACGACGAACTCCTCGCCTTCCTCGAATGAGTGTCGGCCGGGGAGCCGACGCGACCGGCCTCCCACGTCCCGTCTCCGTGAGACGGTCACGTCCCGGCGTCGCTGACGACGGCGACGGGCCGAACGGGACGGTATACGGCCGGGCGAACCGGTCTCCGGCGAGTCGGGCCGTTCGATCGAGACGGTCGTGTCGGTCCGTCGGGTACTATTAAGTGCGGGCCACCCATACGTTCGGACGTCGTGAGCGAATCAATCACACTGTCGACGGCGAAGGAACTGATCGATGCGGCGGAAGAGGCGGCCGAGGAGATCGGAGTATCGATGGTCATCACGGTGGCGAACCCGGCGGGGAACCTCGTCGCCCAACACCGAATGGACGACGCGTGGCTGGCGAGCGTCTCCATCTCGCGGAACAAGGCCTACACCGCGGCGGCCCTCCAGATGCCGACGCACGAGCTCGCGGATCCCACCCAGCCCGGCGAGTCACTCTGGGGACTCCAGACCACCGACGAGAACCGGCTGGTCGTCTTCGGCGGCGGCTATCCGCTCGAAGTCGACGGCGAGATCGTCGGGACCATCGGCGTCAGCGGCGGCGAGGTCGCCCAGGACATGACCGTCGCCGAAGCCGGCGTGGAGCGCTTCGACGAGCTTACGTCGTAGCTCGGTGCCTGGCCCCGGACGACGAACGCACCGGCTAGCGGTGCGGTACCCCCGTTCAGCATTTTGACGGGGGCTGACGATGCGCTCGCCGAGACGGTCGGCGCACCGCGGCTCACCGGTGGCCGTACGCGGTAGTCGACCCGGTGACCGCCGGTTCGACGCGAGACACACGAGAGACGAAACGCGACCGAAGGACCGCGGGACGAAACGACTCACCGACCGGGTGATGACTCGCCGTCACGCCCCGATGCGCGTCGCGAACCGGACACGGAATATTTTACAGACATATACTTGTAACAGTTCGCGGGTCGAGCGCTAGTCGACGTCCGGGACCGGACAGGACACCGGCCCCACTCTCCCAGCACCGAACGCTACCACCCGTCCACCGCATCGCCAGACCGACTATTTCCACACATCTCGATCGGGCCACGGCCGGGCCACGCGGCCCGAGGAGAGGCTTGAACGTTCTTCGTAGCGGAACAGTATGGGGGTGATACGCTATCTTCCGGTATTCGTACCGCTACCTGCGAGGTGGACAGTCGCGTCGTCGTTCCTGTTCCGTGTAGCCGAATTTTTTTACGGTGATCGTGTGCAGGCGAGCGGACAGTGTCCGGGGAAGTCTGAGGAGCACGACGTGTCGGACAATACTGATATATATGGTACACGGTCACAACCACCGAACGCCTTATATGCATTCACGGGAGAGGAACAGTCGCACATGACGTCCGAAAGTGGGACGAACACGTCGGTGTTGACGACCGGTCACTTCCCGGGCGTGCGCGATCGGCGTCCGAGGCGGAAGCGTGGTGCTTTACCGGACGGCGAGAAAGGTGAACTATGACCGACCACGAGTCGTCCGGGGTGTTGCAGACGACGGCGATATCGCTCCGGCTCGTCGACGTCCTCTTGGAGCGAGAGGGAGCGAGCCTCACCGAGCTAGCCGAGGCGACCGGCCTCGCGAAGAGTACCGTCTACAGCCACCTCACCACGCTCGCCGAGTACGGGTACGTCGTCAGCGACGCGAACCAGTACCAACTCGGGGCGAAGTTCTGCCACCTCGGGGACTACGTCCGAACCCGAAAGGAGTACTACCAGATCGCCGAGGAGGTCGTCGGGTGGCTCGCCGACGAGTCGACGATGGAAGTGGACTTCGCCGTCGAGGAACACGGTCGCGTCATCTCGCTCTACGGGAACCTCGAGTTCGCCAACACGCCGCGGTTCCTCATCGACGGCAGCCCGTTTCACGTGCACACGACCGCGTCGGGAAAGGCGATCGTCGCGGAGTACCCGGAGAGCCGCATCCACGAGATCCTCGATCGCTGGGGGCTCCCGGCGGCGACCGACGAGTCGATCACGACGGAGGACGCGTTCTTCGCGGAGCTCGAGCGCGTCCGCGAGCAGGGATACGCCGAGAACCGCGGCGAGGCGGTCGAAGGGTTCTGGGCGGTCGGCAAGGCGGTGAAGTCCCCGCGCGGTGGCGTCTACGGATCGCTGAACCTGAGCGGGCCGGAGTACTTCGCCGACGCGGACACCAAGGCGACTCAGGTCGATCTCCTCGAACGCGCCGCGGCCGACTTCGAGCGGAAGATGGCCGACAGATATCGGTCGTCTCGACCGGACCGGGACGTCACGGAGGATTCGTAGCCGAGACGCCCGTTCGCGTCACGACCGCTCCTCGCGAGTACACAGGATCCGTTGACAGTGCACTCAGTAACCGAAATAATTATTATTGATGGTTCGTGATGTCGTGGCGTGCGGCACCACGAGGCTCGATACGGCCCACGGCAAAGAATATGACGCGTTCCACGACACTACACTCAGACGGCTCCCGTCGTAGCGCTCGGCACGAACGCCCGTTCCGGTCCGACCCCGGTATCGACTCGGCGATTGACGATCGTGTCCGGGACGCGGACAACCGGGTGAGCGGACGGTGAGCGGCGCCGACGGACCGCTCTCGACGTTCCGCGACGAGATCGAGCCCGTCATCTTCACCTTCGGCGCGCTCATCACGCTGTTGTTCGTCGGCGCGTTCAGTCTCCGGCCGGACGCCGCCTACGACGTCGTCCTCGGGATCCGCAACTGGATCCTCTCGCAGTTCAACTGGTTCTTCCTCCTCGTCATGCTGGCCTTCGTGTTGTTCCTCGGGTTCGTCATCTTCGGGCCGTGGGGTCGCCTGACGCTCGGCGACGAGGACCCGGAGTACAGTTACCTCTCCTACTTCGCGATGATGTACTCCGCGGGACTCGCGGCGGGAATCGTCTTCTGGGGGCCGGCCGAAGCGCTGTTCCACTACTCGACGGTCCCGCCGCTCTTCGATGGCGTACAGGCGGAAACCGCCGCGGCCATGCCGACCGCCGTGCAGTACGCCATTTTCCACTGGAGTCTCACGCAGTGGTCGTGTTTCACCGTGATGGGGCTCGCCATCGGGTACTTCGTCTACAACTACGACGCGCCGCTTCGCGTCTCCGCGGTCCTCACGCCGTTCGTGGGAGCGGAGAACGTCGACGGTCCGCTCGGACAGGCGGTGGACGTCCTCGCGGTGTTCGCCACCCTCGGCGGCGTCGCGACCTCGCTCGGGTTCATCGGCCAGCAGTTCATCACGGGGTTGAACTTCCAGTGGGGGATCGAGCTCGGCGATCTGGGGACGATCGCGGTTATCACGGGGATGGTCGTCATCTTCACCGTCTCGTTGGTGCTCGGCGTCGACAAGGGGATCCGCCGTCTCTCGAACTTCAACATGACCCTGTTCGCGTTCCTCATGGTCGCCACGCTCGTGCTCGGACCGACGTTCCGGATCCTCGAACTCGGGACGCAGGCCGTCGGCGGGTTCGTCGGCGACTTCTTCCAGATGAGTCTGTACACGCAGGTCGCGGCGGACAGCGCCGAGAAGTGGGTGAACGTCTGGACCGTCTTCTACTGGCTCTGGCCGCTCGCGTGGTCACCGTTCGCCGGCCTCTTCATCGCCCGTATCTCGCGCGGTCGGAGCGTACGGGAGGTCGCGTTCGCAGGGATCGGTGCGACGGCGATGGCGACGATCCCGTGGTTCGTCATCGTCGGTGGCACCGGCGTTCTGATGCAGTTCTCGGACATGGCGGACGTCCTCGGGCCGGTCTCGCAGTACGGCGAGGCGGTGTCGGGGTACGTGCTCTTCGGGAGCCTCCCGGTCCTCGGATCGATCCTCCTGTTCGCGTTCCTCGTCCTGGTGACGACGTTCTTCGTCACGTCGGCGGACTCCTCAACGCTCGCGGTGTCGATGATGACGACCGGCGGGAAAGAGGATCCGTCCGCCGTCAGCCGCATCTTCTGGGCCGTCCTGCAGGGGATCGTCGCGTCCATCCTGATGGTCGTCGGTGGCGTTCGCGCCCTCCAGTCGGCGGCCATCATCACCGGCGCGCCGTTCGCGATCGTCTGCCTGTTCGCGATGATCGGGCTCGTCCGGACCTTCCGCGACGACTTCGGGCCGCTCCTCCTCAGGGAGGAGACGTCGCTCGTCGGGAGACCGGGCGCGAGCGACGGCTCGTCGGTGGACGCGGCCTCCGCCGTCGACGACGACTAACCCGCCGTCGTCCGCCCCTTTCGTCCACCCTCTCGTCCGCCGCTGACCACTCTCCGTCGCGTTCAGGGACGCATCACCGAACCTATAACAAGTTTTAATGTACACCATCAACGTTTGCTGTGTATGGATAGGGATACCGCGGAGCCCGATACCGCAGCGTTTCCCGGGCCGAACGCCGAGCGGTGGATCGATTTTCACTCCCGGCACGCGGCGCCGAGCGAGTACTCCCACGAGTTCGTCTGGGACGTCACGGCGGAGGCTGACGGGCCGTTCGTGACCGACGTCGACGGGAACGTTCTCCTCGACTTCACGTGTCACATCGGCGCGGCACCGCTCGGCTACAACAACGAGAAGGTGCTCTCGAAGCTCCGCGAGTTCGACCTCGTCGAGCCGATGAAGATCGCGGGACAGGACATGTACTTCGGCGCCGGCCCCGATCCCGAGACGGCCGAGTTCCCGGGAGCGAGTCACCTGATGGAGGCGCTCGTCGACGTCTCCGATCAGTACGGGATGGACACCGTTTTCCTCTCGAACTCGGGTGCCGAGGCGGTCGAGAACGCGATGAAGATCTGCCACGACTACAAACCGCCGGCGAAGTACGCCTACGCCTTCGAGAACAGCTTCCACGGGCGGACCGTCGGGACGCTCTCGCTCACGAAGTCCAAGGAGGTCTACACCCGCCACTACCCCGAGGTCGGCGGCGTGCAGACGATCCCGTTCTGCGACTGCGAGAGCCGGGCGGCCTGCGGCTGTGGCTTCTTCGCCGGCGGGAGCTCGCGCCTCCGGGACGCGCTCGCCCCCGAGGGCGGCCACGTCAACCCCGAGGAGGTCGCGTTCCTCGTCCTCGAACCCGTGCAGGGCGTCGGCGGCTACCGGTTCCCGAACGAGGCGTTCATGGCCGAAGTCGGCGACGTCTGCGACGCGTACGACATCCCGCTCGTCGTCGACGAGATCCAGTCCGGCGTCGGGCGGACGGGCGAGATGTGGGCGGCGGATCACTACCCCGTCGAGCCGGACGTCATCGCCGCCGCGAAGGGGCTCCGCGTGGGCGCGACGATCTCCCGCTCCGAGGTCTTCCCCGCGGAGAAGAACCGCCTCGGGTCGACGTTCGGCGGCGGCGACCTCCTCGCGTCCATGCAGGGTGCGCTCACCCTGGAGGCGATCGACGAGCACGACCTCCTCGAGAACGCCACCGAACGCGGCCGGCAGGCGAGAGAGATCCTCCGCGACGGCGCGCCCGACCACGCCGTCGACGTGCGCGGCGAGGGGCTGATGCTCGCCGTCGAGTTCGACACCGGGGATCGCCGGGACGCCGTCGTCGCGGCGGCGCTCGATCGCGGTCTCCTCACCCTCGGGTGCGGGAAGAAGACGATCCGCCTCCTCCCGCCGCTCGATAGCACCGAGCGCGAGATCGAACTGGGCGCGGAGCTCTTCTGTGACGCCATGAACGCCGTCACGGCGGACGCCGTGGCGTAGCGCCGCGTCGGTGCCGTGCACGTCCGGCGGTCGGCGACGCGTGGTGGCGCCTCGCTCGACGGCGTACCGGCGCCGCCCGAAAGATCCGCACTGATCGAGACGCGGCGATCGTCAGGGCCAGAGTCCGCGCATCTCCTTCGCGTCGCCGATGCGCGAGAGCGCCACCGCGATTGCCGCGTCCCGCCACGTCATCTCCGATCCCTCGTACTCGGCGCGGACGGCGTTCCACGCCTTCAACATCTCCGCTTCGAGCTCCTCGTGGACGCGTTCGAGCGACCACTGCCGGCGGTTGATGTCCTGGAGCCACTCGAAGTAGCTCACCGTCACGCCGCCGGCGTTGGCGAGGATGTCCGGGATCACCGGCACGTCGCGCTCTTCGAGGATCGCGTCCGCCGCGAACGACGTCGGGCCGTTCGCGCCCTCGACGATCATGTCGGCGCGCACGTCGTCGACGTTCTCCGCCGTCACCACGTTGCCGACGGCCGAGGGGATCAGGACGTCGACGTCGAGTTCGAGCAGAGCGGCGTTGGACATCGACTCGGGGGCGTCGTATCCCGAGACCATGCCGGGTCGCTCGTCGTGCCCCTCGACGTTCGCCGTGTCGAGGCCGGCCGGATCGTAGATCGCGCCGTCGACGTCCGAGACCGCGACGACATCGGCACCCCACTCGTCGAGCAGGCGCGCGGCGTTCGCGCCGACGCTCCCGAAGCCCTGGACGGCGATCGTCGCGTCCTCCAGGTCCCGGTCGTAGTGGTCGATCGCCGCGCGCGTGACGATGGCGACGCTCCGGCCGGGCGCTTCCTCACGGCCGTACGAGCCGCCGATGACGGTTGGCTTCCCGGTGACGACGCCGGGGGTCGTCTCGCCCTGTTGCATCGAGTAGGCGTCCATGAACCACGCCATCTCCCGCGGGCCGGTCCCCATGTCCGGCGCGGGGACGTCTCGTTTCGGCCCGACGACGTCGCGGATTTCCTCCGCGAAGCGCCGCGTGAGTCGTTCGGTCTCGTCCTCGGAGAGCATCTTGGGGTCCACGGCGATGCCGCCCTTTCCCCCGCCGAAGGGCAGGTCCATCACGGCGCACTTCCACGTCATCCACATCGAGAGGCCGATACACTCTTCAGCGTCGACGTCGGGGTGATAACGAATTCCGCCCTTGTACGGCCCGCGGACGTCGTCGTGCTGTGCGCGATATCCCGTGAACACGTCGAGCGTCCCGTCGTCGCGGCGGAGCGGCACCGACACCTGCTGGAGTTTCGTCGGATGCTTCAGGCGTTCGACGACGCCGCGATCGACGTCGACGTGGGCCGCCGCTCGCCCCAACTGTCGGCGGGCCGTCGCCACCGCGGACTCGCCCGCGACGTCCCCGCCGTCGATGTTCGGTGACGATTCGGCTGCGCCGCTACTCGGCGTTCCGGTCGGGTCTGAGGCGGTCATCGGTCTCTGGATCGCGTCCGCGCGTCGGTCACGAGCGACGCGACGCCGTACGGAACGACGTCCTCACCGCGGCGCCGAGCGCGGCGGCCGTCGAGGCCGCGGTCGTGGCTCGCGTCAACTCGTCGGGTGTTCGTGCGTCCGGTGCGTCGGTCGCGTCCGTCGCCGCTGGGGGTGATCCTGGCCATACGAGCGACGCGTGGAGGATCGGCGACGAACTGTAAATAACTTTCGTGAATATCAGATACGGTATCTGTGTACACCGGTCACGAGCGGGTCGGCGACGAGTCAAGAGCGGACGCGACGGGACGTCACAGCGGGCCAGTGTCCGTCTTTCGAGGGGTCACACGGACCCGACGAAGAAGAAACGGATACTGTGTACACCATGCACGGAAACGTTATGTGGTCGGCCATGCAAGCGGAGACCACGCGTCATGCAGACGGTGAACCCGACGACAGAGGCGGAGTTGGAGACGTACGCACACCACGACGGGGAGGCGATCGAGGAGGCGCTCGACGCCGCGTCGACGGCCTTCGAGGAGTGGAGCGCGCGCGACGTCACGGAGCGACAGGCGCTCGTCGGCTCGATCGCCGGCGGCCTCCGGGAGAACCTGGAGGAGTACGCCGCGTTGATGACCGACGAGATGGGTAAGCCGCTCGATCAGAGCCGCGGCGAACTCGAGAAGTGCGCGTGGGTCTGTGAGTACTACGCGGAGAACGCCGCGGAGTTCCTCCAAGACGAGCGCGTCGGCGTCCACCCCGAGGCGAAGACGAAGGTGTCCTACGAACCGCTGGGGCCGCTGGTCGCGGTCATGCCGTGGAACTACCCCTTCTGGCAGGTGCTTCGCGTCGCCGCGCCGACGCTCGCCGCCGGGAACACGATGCTCCTCAAGCATGCTCCGAACGTCACGGGCTGTGCGACGGCCATCGAAGACCTCCTCCACGACGTCGGCATTCCCGAGGGGGCCTTCCAGACGCTCGTCGTCGGACCCGACGCCGTCCACGACGCGATCGCCGACGACCGCGTCGCCGCCGTCACCCTCACCGGGAGCACTCGCGCCGGCAGCGCCGTCGCCGAGACCGCCGGGAAGCACCTCAAACCCTCCGTCCTCGAACTCGGCGGGAGCGACCCCTTCGTCGTCCTCGACGACGCCCCGATCGAGCGCGCCGCGAGCGTCGGCGTCGACGCTCGCACCAAGAACAACGGCCAGGCCTGCATCGCCGCCAAGCGCTTCATCGTCGTCGACGACGTCTACGAGGCGTTCAAAGAGCGCTTCGTCGCCGAGATGAACGACCTCGTCGTGGGCGACCCGACGGAGTCCGAGACGGACGTCGGCCCGCTGGCGCGCGACGACCTCCGCGACACCCTCGACGAGCAGGTCCGGGCGACCGTCGACGCCGGCGCAGACGTCCTGCTCGGCGGCGAACCGCTCGATCGCGAGGGCTACTTCTACGCGCCGACGGTCCTGGAGAACGTCCCCGAGGGGACGCCGGCGGCCCGCGACGAGCTGTTCGGGCCGGTCGCCAGCCTCTTTCGCGTTCCCGACGAGGCGGCCGCAGTCGAGCTGGCCAACGACACCGACTACGGGCTCGGCGCGAGCGTGTGGACGAGCGATCTGGACCGGGCCGAGCGGCTCACCGGCGAGATCGAGGCCGGTGCGGTCTTCGCGAACGAGCTCGTCTCCTCCGATCCCAGACTCCCCTTCGGCGGCGTGAAGAGCTCCGGGTACGGCCGGGAGCTCTCCTCGCAGGGGATCCGGGAGTTCACCAACGAGAAGACCGTCTGGCTCTCCCCGCCCGACGGTCTCGAATAGGCTGTCAACGATTTCTGAGTACTCTCGGCCCCGAGACCCCGCGTCGTGAGCGACGGTCGCCCCGACGCGGGGATGGGAGCGCGTCGTTCGCCTCCGAGAGCGCCGTTTGCACAAACGTTAAACACGTCTGTATACGCAATCTGTGTATGGGAGAACACGACCCGACCGAAGACGAGAGCCGGCCGCGGGGTATTCTGACGCCGAGCGACCGGGAGTTCCTGCTCGGACACAAGACGGACTACACGGACCACTCGAAGAAGCAGAAGCGAAACCGGATCCGACGACGGCTCCGGAACGCGATCCTGGATTTCTCGATCCTCTTCGAGCACCTCGAAGAGCGCGACCGGGAGACGGTGTTCGACCCGGACGACGAGGCCCGCGAGGCGTACACGCGGGGCATCACGAACATGCTCGGCTTCCTCCATCTGGGGACGATCGGCTACTACGTGCCGTTCAAGCACATGCTCGCGGAAGGCGTGAACAAGGCCGAACAACAGCTCGCGGACTCCGATTATCGGATGGTGAACGTCGAGTTCAACGTCGATCCCGTCGGCCGGATCGACGTCGACGACGTCGTCGATAAGATCGAGAACGACGAGTTCGAACAGCTCACCGACGAGGAGCTCCGGGCGTTCGTCCGTCTGCTCACCGAGAGCGACGACTTCTCGCCGGACGCCGCCCGCGAGAACCTGCACGCACAGATGGAGGATTACGTCGGAAAGGTCGAGTCGGCGGCGCAGCGACGCGAGCAGAAGGTCGAAGAGCTGAGCGAGTAAGCGCCCATTTCCCGCCTCGCGCGGTGGGCCGTGTTTTCGACGCCCCGTAACGAGGCGAGGATCGACGAGCAAGTGCTCGGCGTCGACGATCGCGGGCGACGCCGAGCCGGGTCGCCGTCGTCGAATGTCGACGACGCTGCGAACGGCATCGGACAGCGACGCGTGAAATACACGGAATTCGTAGACGATACCTACGGTATCCGTAAGACTTATGATATCGTCTAGCATGGTTCGCGCTGTGATTGAAGATGACAGCGAAGTGGCGGCGAATAGTATCGACACCGAACACAGTGACGCGAAATGAGTGACCAAAGACCGACTTCGACCGTGAGACGGCGGACGGTTCTCGGATCGATCGGTGCCGGTGCGATCGCCGGTCTCGCGGGGTGCGGTTCGAGTAGCGGTGACGGCGACGAGGGCGGCACGACCGGCGGGACGGCGTCGAGTTCGACCGGCACGGCGTCGGGCGTGAAGGACTTCGGCGGGACCGAGATATCCGTCCTCCTCAACGGCGGGCCGATCCAGGAGGGGTTCCGGCAGATCGTCATCCCGCACGTCGAGGAGAAGTACAACATGACGATCAACAGCTCGGTCGCGTTCACGAGCGAGCAGATGTCGCAGGCGCGTTCGAATCCGAACAACCCTCCGGACGCGTTCAACATGGACGTCATCGGCGTCGCCGCGGGGAACCGCGAGGGGTGGCTCGAAGACCTCTCGGCACACGCCGACGCGCTCGCGAACTGGGACAGCATCCACCCGAAGCTCCGCCACGAGGACTACGGGCACGCCGGCGTCTCGTGGCAGATCGGTGAAGTCGGCCCCGTGCTCAACACCGGCACGGGCGTCTGGGACGCGGGGTCGCTTCCCGCCACGCAGGACGCGATCTTCCGAAACTGTCGAGACGTCTCGATGACGCCGTTCTCGTGGACGAACGGACCGTACACGCTCCTGCTCGCGTCCACCATCGCCACGGACAACGGCAAGGAGTACTTCCAATCGAGCGACGTCGACGTCGAGGCGGGGTTCGAGTACCTCCGAGAGACGCTCGCGCGGAAGAACACGACGACCATCACCGGCGAGTCACAGCTCCGAAACATGATCGGCTCCGGGAACGCCGACACCATCCCCAGCATCTACATGTTCGGGATGATCGACGTCTGGCAGAACGTCGACGACGTCACCTTCGCGCGGAACCTCGACCCGCTCTCCATCCCCATCGCGGAGTCGCTCGGCGTCGCCGCCGAGAGCGACAACAAGGAGGCCGCGCTCGCGTACGTCAACGAGGCGTTCGATCCCGAGATCCAGCGCCGGCTCTCGCAGTTCATGGGCACCGGTACGGCCGTCGAGGGGGTCGAGAACCAGCCGAAGGCCCGGGAGTTCGGCGCGCCGACCCCGGACGAGTTCGACAACCTCGTCTGGCCGGACTTCGACTACGTCTCGGAGAACCGCTCGCAGTGGAGCAACCGCTGGTCACAGATCTTCGGGTGAACGCATGAGCACCGACAGCCAGGGCCGCGTCGAGTACGCGGACGTCGTGAAGGAGTACGGCGACGTCACCGCGGTGAAGGAGGCGAGTTTCACCGTCGAGCCCGGCGAGTTCGTCGCGCTCCTCGGGCCCTCGGGCGCGGGCAAGACGACGCTCCTGCGGATCCTCGCCGGCTTCGAGGAGACGAGCGGCGGTCGCCTCACGCTCGACGGGCGCGACGTCGACGCCGTCCCGCCGCACGAGCGCAACACGGGGATGGTGTTCCAGTCGTACGCGCTCTTCCCGCACATGACGGTCCGAGAGAACATCGAGTTCGGCCTGAAGCGCAACGGCTTCGACGGCGACGAGATCGACGAGCGCGTCGAGACCGTGCTCTCGATGGTCGACCTAGCGGGGTACGGCGACCGGAAGCCCGCGAACCTCTCTGGCGGCCAGCAACAGCGCGTCGCGACGGCGCGCGCCGTCGCCATCGAGCCGAGGGTCCTACTGATGGACGAACCGCTCGGCGCGCTCGACAAGAAGCTCCGCGATCAGCTCCAAGTGGAGTTGACGGACCTCCAGAGCGACCTCGGCATCACGACCCTGTACGTCACGCACAACCAGTCCGAGGCGCTGACGATGGCGGATCGAATCGTCGTGATGAGTCAGGGGCGCATCGAGCAGATCGGCACGCCGACGGAGATCTACGACGCCCCCGCGACGCGGTTCGTCGCGGAGTTCATCGGCGACGCGAACTTCTTCGAGGGCGACCTCGACGCCGACGGCGAGTCGTTCACGACCGCCGGCGGGACGACGCTCGACGTGACGTACGATTCGGCACCGGCGGGGACGCCGTGCGCGTTCGTTCGTCCCGAGCGGATGGGTCTCGCCCCTCGCGGGGAGGGGGACGGCGCGAACGTCGTCGCCGGCACCGTCGAGAACGTCCGCTTCGTCGGATCGACGACGCAGTACTACGTGTCGACGGTCGACGGCCGACTCCTCGTCGAGCGGCAGAACCAACGCGTCGACGCGGCGTTCGCCGAGGGCGACGCCGTCGACGTGACGTGGGCGCTCGCGGACACGCGCGTCGTCACGGACGATCCGGCGGACGGAGCGTGAGCGCGGATGTCGATCATGAGTAAACGGTTCCGCAAGGGCGTCTCGAAGCGCCTCACGACGATGCTCGGTACGTACGGGGGGTCGCGCCACGCGAAGTGGCTCCTCCTCGCCCCGGCGCTGCTCGTGCTCGTCGGCCTGCTCTACGCGCCGACCGTGTTCATCCTCCAGGAGAGCGTCCGCGTCGGTTCGCACCTCGGTCTCACGCACTACGCGAGCGTCGTCGTGAGCGGCTACTACCGGTCGGTCGCCCTCCGCACGCTCGGGATCGGACTGCTCGTCACGCTCCTCACGTTCGCCCTCGGTTTCCCGCTCGCGTACGCGGCGGTCCGCGGGGGCCGCCTCCTCGGCGGCGCCATCGTCGTCGCGACGCTCGCGCCGCTCTCCGTCGACCTCGTCATCCGCACGTACGGGTGGTACATCCTGCTGGGGCAGGGTGGACCCGTGCCGAAGCTCCTCGTCGCGCTCGGAGTCGGCACGGTCGAGAGCCCGCCGCAACTGCTCTTCAACACCGCCGGTATCGTCGTCGGCCTCACGCACGTCCTCCTCCCGTTCATGGTGTTCCCGATCATGACCGTCCTCCACACGATTCCGAGGGAGTACGAGGAGGCCGCGCGCAACCTCGGCGCGAACCGCCTCGGGGTGTTCGCGCACGTCCTCCTTCCGCTCGCGCTCCCGGGGATCGCCGCGGGGATGCTCCTCGTCTTCACGAACAGCATCGCCGCGTACGTCACCCCGGCCATCCTCGGCGGGAGCACGCAGACGCTGGCGACCGAAATCACGTCGATCTTCACGACGACGAACGACTGGGGGCTGGGCTCCGCGCTCGCGGTGTTGCTGGTCGCCGTGGCCGTCTGCATCATCGTCGGCTATCAGCGGGCGATGGAGGCCGCGGGCGGCGCGATCGGCGGGACCGGGGGTGAGCGCTGATGGCGACCGCGAGCGAGGAGGACGACGGCAGTCGGCTGTCGGCCGGCGTCGGCACGGTCGCCGACTGGGCGTATCGACTGCTCGTCTACGGCGTCCTCCTGTTCACGGTCGCACCGCTCGTCGTCGTCGTCCTGCTCTCTTTCCGACCGAACCCCTACGGGAACTCGGTCTTCTCGGCCGGGTGGCCGTCGGCGACGTGGTACGCGAACCTCCCGGACCTCCTCGCCTCGCTCGGGTTCGCGAGCTCGCTGATCGCGAGCCTCAAGATCGCGGTCGTCACGACGATCCTGTCGCTCCTCATCGGCGGGCTGGCGGCGTACGCGATCGTACGCAAGGAGTTCAGCTACTCCTCGCTGCTCGAAACCGTACTGATCTCGCCGCTCGTCTACCCGTGGCTCCTGATGTCGCTCGCCATCCTGATGACGGCGTCCTACCTGAGCGGGGCGTTCGACGTCCGGATCTCGATGTCGTTCTGGACGCTGCTCGCCGGACACGTCCTCTTCACGTTCCCCTATCCGATCCGCACCATCGGGGCGGGACTCCAGAACTACGACGACGAACTCGACGAGGCCGCGCGCAACCTCGGTGCGACGCGCCTCGACACCGTCTGGAACGTCACCCTCCCGCTACTCCGCCCCGGGATCATCAGCGGCGCGGCGTTCGTCTTCATCCTCTCGTTCAATCAGTACATCATCTCGCTGTTCCTCTCCGGGACGAGCATCCAGACGGTGCCGCTCCTCATGTTCAACCTCATCAAGGCACAGAGCCCGCCACAGATCGCCGTGCTCGGGACGATGCTCATGGCCGGCATGGTCGCGTTGACGATCGTCGTCGAGTACGTCGCCGGAATGAGCCGTTACATATGACAGAGAGACGTACGCTCACCACGACGGACGCACCGGACACGGACACCCCCTACTCGCAGGGCGTGCGAGCCGGCGACTTCGCCTTCGTCTCCGGCTTCGGGCCCGTCGACCCGGAGACGATGGACGACGTCGAGGGCGACGTCGCCGCGCAGACGCACCGCTGTCTCGACAACGTCGAGGCGGTGCTCGCGGACGCGGGCGGGGGCCTCGCCGACGCGGTGAAACTCACCGTCTATCTCGACGACATGGACGACTACGACGCGGTCAACGAGGCGTACGCGGCGCGCGTTCCGGACGACGTCCCGCCCGCGCGCGTCTGCGTCGAGACGGCCCGCCTACCGGGCGACGTCGCGGTCGAGATCGACGCCGTCGACTACCTCTCCGGGGGCGACGGCGAGTAAGCGCGCTCGCGGAGTCATCGCCGGCCGGTACGCGGACGGCGACGCGGTCTCTTTCGTTCGACGGGCGACGCGAACCGCCACGGAGGGTCCGGGGCGATGGGTGCGGTGCGGGACGAGCGGAGAGCGAGACCAAGGAAAAAACGCCCGCTGGATGGGACTGACGGCGAGGGAGAGTGCAGATCAGGACGGCGAAGAGAGGGAGGAGAGTGCGAATCGGGACGGCGAAGGAGAGTACAGATCAGGGCGTCGAGAGCGACAGAGAGGTCGGGACGTTCAGGCGGTGGCGCCGCGTTCGGCCGTGACGTGGTCGATGGCCTCGCAGATGACGTCGAGTGCGGTGTCGGCCTGCGCCTCGGTGAGCACGAGCGGCGGGAGGAGGCGGAGGACGTTCCCGTGCGGGCCGGCCTTCCAGACGAGGACGCCGCGCTCGTAGCAGTACCGTTGGACGGCCTTCACGGCGTCCGCGGCGGGCGTTCCGTCTGGGTTCGTGAACTCGGCGCCGACGAACAGCCCCTTCCCGCGGACGTCGCCGACGAGCGGGGCGTTCACGTCGCGCAGGCGCCCGCGGATGTGGGCTCCGAGGTCGCGGGCGTGCGCGAGCAGGTCGTGTGCCTCGATGTACTCAATGGCGCGCGAGCCGGCGCGCATGGCGACGACGTGTCCCCGGTAGGTGCCGGCGTGATCGCCGGGGCCCCACGTGTCGAGGTCCTCGTGGTAGATCGTCGCGGAGAGGGGGAAGCCGACGCCGCCGAGCGCCTTCGCGGTGGTGACGATGTCGGGCGTCACGTCGTAGTGGTCGCTCGCCCACCACTCTCCCGTGCGGCCGAGGCCGGCCTGGATCTCGTCGACGACGAGCGGGAGGTCGTTGTCGTCGGCGATCTCGCGGAGGCCGGCGAGGAACCCCTCGGGGGGCGTGACGACGCCGCCCTCGCCCTGGATGGGCTCGACGAAGATGCCCGCGGGGTTCGTGAGGCCGCTGTACGGGTCCTCGACGATGGCGCGCACCTCTTCGAGCGAGCGCGCGACGGCCTCCTCGGGGGGCCGGTCCTGCGCGTAGGGATGGGGGTAGGGTGCGAACTCGACGTCACCGAGGAGCGGGGCGTAGGGCTCCTTGAAGTCCTTCTTGCCGGTGATGCTCATCGCGCCGCTGGTCGCGCCGTGGTAGGAGCCGCGGAAGGCGATGAGACCGTGGCCGCCGGTGTTGTACTTGGCGAGCTTGATCGCGGCCTCGATCGCGTCGCTCCCGGTGGGACCGCCGAAGACGACCTTGCTGTTGCCGGCGAGGTCGCCGGGCGCGCGCGCCTCGAGCTTCTCGATGAGGTCGAGACGCGGCTCGCTCGGGAAGTCGACGGTGTGGACGAGCTTGTCGGCCTGCTCGTGGACCGCCTCCATCACGTAGGGGTTGGCGTGGCCGACGTTCAGCACGCCGATACCGGCGAACATGTCGAGGAAGACGTTGCCGTCGACGTCCTTGATCGTCGCGCCCTTCGCCGCGTCGGGGACGAGCGGGATGTGGTCGGGGTAGGCGACCGCGTTCGAGTCGATCGCCTCCTGACGTTCGAGCAGGTCGCGTCCCTTCGGGCCGGGGAACTCCCCAACGTGCGGTGCGTCGTCGAAGTGGATGTCCTCGATCGGTGGTCCGACCATACGCGTTGTCACGCGGTACGACACCAAATAACTTATCCACAGATTCGAGAGACATCATACACAGATTCTGCGTACATACTTCGCACAGAGAGAGTCCCGTACACGAAAAGCGATTCGAAGAGACACGCAAAATGTTTAATAGCGGGATCGTCGAAGTGGAGACGAACGATACCGCATGGCACGAACCCCGTTCTCGCAGACAGAGTACGATCGGCGTCTCGAACGTACGCAGGAGCGACTCCGCGAGGAGGGCCTCGATGCGCTCGTCGTCGCCGATCCGGCGAACATGAACTACCTCTCAGGCTACGACGGATGGTCGTTCTACGTTCATCAGTGTCTCATCGTCACGCCGGAGCGCGATCCCGTCTGGATCGGCCGCGGACAGGACGCGAACGGCGCGCGGGCCACCGTCTGGCTCGACGACGACGACATCCTCGCGTACTCCGACGACCACGTCCACTCGCCGGTCGACAAGCACCCGATGGATTTCGTCGCGTCGGTGTTGGAGGAGATGGGACTCGCGGACGCGACGATCGGACTGGAGATGGACGCCTACTACTTCACCGCGAAGTCCTACACGCGCCTCCAGTCGAACCTCCCGGCGGCGACGTTCGAGGATCACACCCTCCTCGTCAACTGGGTGCGGGTGAAGAAGTCGGACGCAGAGATCGAGTACATCGAGCAGGCGACGGACATCTCGATGGCCGCGATGGACGCCGCGATGGACACGATCGCCGAGGGCGTCCCCGAGTCCGAGGTCGCCGCCGAGATCTACGAGACGCTCGTCGCCGGCACCGAGGCCTACGGCGGCGACTACCCCGCGATCGTTCCGCTGATGCCCTCGGGCGATCACACCGATACGCCACACCTCACGTGGACGGACCGGGAGTTCGAGGACGGCGACCCGGTCATCGTCGAACTCTCGGGCTGTCGACACCGCTATCACTCGCCGCTCGCGCGAACCGCGTTCGTCGGCGACCCGCCCGAGATCCTCACCGAGACGGCGGACATCGTCGTCGAGGGGCTGAACGCCGCGCTCGACGCCGCCGAGCCCGGCGTGACCGCCGAGTCCGTGGAGAAGGCGTGGCGGGACGTCATCGAACGCCACGGGATCGAGAAGACGTCCCGGATCGGCTACTCGATGGGGCTGGGCTATCCGCCGGACTGGGGCGAGCACACCGCGAGCCTCCGTCCGAAGGACGAGACGGTGTTGGAGGCGGGCATGACGTTCCACCTCATCCCCGGCATCTGGACGTCCGACGTCGGCTTCGAGCTCTCCGAGACCTTTCACGTCACGAAGAACGGCGCCGAGCGCTTCTCGACGTACCCGCAGCGGCTCTTCGAGCGCTGAGGATCAGTCCGAACCGCGAACGAGGTTCGTCAGGTCGTCGGCCGAGCCGCCCCGATCGAGGTGGCGGACGTTCTCGGCGACGACGTCGGCGAGGCGCTCCCAGTGCTTCGGCGTGTGACCACCGGTGTGGGGCGTGATGAGCGCGTTTTCGAGCGTCCAGAGCACGTGGTCCTCGGGGAGCGGCTCGGGGTCGGTGACGTCGAGGGCGGCGCCGCGGAGCGCTTCGGTCTGGAGGGCGGAGACGAGTGCGTTCGTGTCGACGAGGCCGCCGCGCGCGGCGTTCACGATCACGGCGTTCGGGTCGAGCGTGGCGAGTTCCGCCTCGCCGATGAGGCCCCGAGTCGTCTCGGTGAGCGGACAGGCGAGCACGAGGTAGTCGGTGCGCGCGAGCGCGGCGTGGAAGTCGCGCTCGTCGAAGCCGATGACCTCGTCGGTGGGCCCGCCCTTCGCGGGCGTGTAGCGCACGCCGATGGTGTCGACGCCGAACCCCCGGAGGCGCTCGACGACGCACTGGCCGATCGCCCCGAGGCCGACGACGGTGACGGTCTTGTCGGTGAGTTCGTCCGATTGGAAGTGGCGCCACTCGCGCTGTGCCTTGCGCCGCCAGGCCTCGTGGAGGCGACGGTCGAAGGTGAGGATGTGCCCGATGGCTTGCTCGGCGATCCCGGGCGCGTGGATGCCGCCGGCGTTCGTGACGGCGACACCGCGCGAGGCGAGGTCGTCGACGGGGACGTGATCGGTGCCGGCGAAGGTGCACGCGAAGAGATCGAAGGAGCCCGCGGCGTCGAGGACGCCGTCGTCGACGGTGATACCGGTGATGACGTCCGCGTCGGCGGCGAGCGCGCGTTCCTCGTGCGGGGTGCGGGCGTGCCCGATATCGTGGTCGGGGAGACGCTCGCGGAGTTCGTCGGCGTAGTCGGCCATCGAGAGCCCCTCGGTGCCTTCGCGGAGGACGAGTACGTCGCTCATCGTGTCGTCGGTACCGACTGTCACGAACGTCTTAAGCCTTTCTCGTAGATGGCGAATACGGTTTCCGTGTACATTTATTTGGGTCGACGCCGTTGGACACGCCGATGACGAGCGAGCACGTTCGCGGCCGGCTGAGCGAGGTCCGCCGGGCGTTCCACCGACACCCCGAGCCCGCGTGGTGTGAGTTCCGAACCACGTGTCGGCTCGTCGAGGAACTGCGGGGGATCGGCGTCGACGAACTGCACGTCGGGCGCGACGCGATCGCCGAGGACGAGCGCATGGCCGTCCCGGACGCCGACACGCTCGATCGGTGGTACGAGCGGGCGCGGGAGGCCGGTGTCGATCCGGGCGTCCTCGAACGACTCGTCGGCGGCTACACGGGCGCCGTCGCGGTGCTGGAGCGCGGCGAGGGACCGACGATCGGGCTCCGCGTCGACATCGACGGCCTCCACATCGAGGAAGCGGCGGGCGAGTCGCACGCGCCCGCGGCCGAGGGGTTCCGGTCGGAGACCGACGGAACGATGCACGCCTGCGGGCACGACGCCCACGTGACCGTCGGTCTCGGCGTCCTCGAAGCCGTGATGGCGAGCGAGTTCGCGGGGACGTTCAAGGTGTTCTTCCAGCCCGCGGAGGAGGAGTCCGGCGGCGGGAAGGCGATGGCGGAGAGCGAGCACATGGACGACGTGGACTGCCTCTTCGCGGTCCACGTCGGTCTCGGACACCCGACGGGCGAGGTCGTCGCGGGCATCGTCGAACCGCTGGCGATGGCGCACATCACCGCGACGTTCCACGGCGAGGCCGCACACGCCGGCAACGCGCCACAGGAGGGGCGAAACACGATCCAGGCCGCGTCGCGCGCGGTGAGCGACCTCTACGGCATCCCGCGGCACGCCGACGGGGCGACGCGCATGAACGTCGGGCGTATCGAGGGCGGGAGCGCGAGCAACGTCGTCGCGGACGAGACGACCGTCTGGGGCGAGGTGCGCGGCGAGACGACCGCGCTGATGCGCTACATGCAGGACGCCTTCACGCGGCGCGTCGAGGCGGCCGCCGCGGCCCACGGCTGTACGGTCGACGTCGACGTCGTGAGCGAGTCACCGCGCGCCGACAGCGATCCCGACCTGGCCGCGCTCGTCGCCGACGCCGCCCGCGGTCGCGCCGACGTCGACACCGTCCACGAGAGCGCGCCGTTCGGCGCGAGCGAGGACGCGACCTTCCTGATGCGACGCGTGCAGGAGGCGGACGGGCTCGCGACGTACGCCGTCGTCGGCACCGACCACCCGGGGGACCACCACACGCCCGCCTTCGACGTGGACGAACGAACGCTCGATACGGGCGTCGGCGTGCTCAGCGACGCCGTCCTCGCGGCGGCGGAGGACCACCGATGAGCGAGCGCGGGGACGGCGACCGCACCGCGGACGACGTCGTCACGCTCGCGGACATCGAGGACGCACGCGAGCGCATCGACGACGTGATCAACGACACGCCGCTCGATACCTCGCGGACGCTCGCGGAGCGGTCGGGAGCCGCCGCGGTCGGCCTCAAGCTGGAGAACATGCAGCGTACGGGCTCGTTCAAGATCCGCGGCGCGTACAACACGATGGCCCAGCTCCCCGAGTCGGCGCGCGAACGCGGCGTCGTCACGTCGAGCGCGGGGAATCACGCACAGGGCGTCGCTCACGCCGGGGAGCACCTCGGGATCGACACGACCATCGTCGTCCCGGAGGTGACGCCCGCGGCGAAGATCGACGCCACGCGGGGATACGGTGCGGACGTCGTCGTCCACGGCGACATCTACGAGCGCTCCTACGAGCACGCGCTCACGCTCGCCGAAGAGCACGGGTACACGTTCGTCCATCCGTTCGACGACGACGAGGTCATTGCCGGGCAGGGAACGATCGGCCTCGAACTCCGCGAGGAGTTCGGCGACATCGATACTGTCCTCGTCTCGATCGGCGGGGGTGGGCTCATCGCGGGCATCGCCACCGCGCTGACCGCCCACGACGACGTCCGCGTCGTCGGCGTCCAACCCGAAGGTGCTGCCCACGTGCCCCCGTCGCTCGAAGCCGGTGAGATCCGCGAACTCGGTGGCGTTGATACGGTCGCGGAGGGGATCGCGGACACCCGTCTCCTCGAACGCACGTGGGCGGTCGTCTCGGAGCGCGTCGACGACGTCGTCACGGTCAGCGACGCCGAGATCACGTGCGCGCTCGCAGTGCTCGCAGAACGCGTGAAGACCGTCGCGGAAACGGCAGGCGCGGCGCCCGTGGCGGCGCTTCTCGGCGACGACCTTGACGTCACGGGGGAACGTGTCGCCGCCGTCGTCTCCGGCGGGAACACTGACCTCACCGAACACGGCGAGCTCGTTCGGACGGGCCTGATGCATCTCGGCCGCTACACGGAAGCGCGCGTCGCCATTGCCGACTGGCCACACGGCCTCGACGCGCTCACCGACGCAATCTCGGACGCCGGCGCCGAACTCGACGACGTCGCCCGCCGGCGGCTGACGAGTGCGGACCACCCGAACCGGACCCCGGTCGCCGTCTCGCTCGCGGGGAGCGGACCCGCGCACCTCCGCGAGACCGTCGCCGCCGTCGATGCGACCGAGGGACTCGCCGTCGTCGAGCACTCGATCGGTGCCGGCGGCGAGACCGGAACGGGCGGCGGCGGGTGAAGGGGCGGTCGTCTCGCGTGGGAGCTACTTGGCCTGCAATAGCCACTTTATCTACGTTATGTACCGTAACTACCGTGAGTATCGTAACTACCTTAGCTAACTTAGGTAGCTTAGTTATACTAGAGGCGGCAGCGAACCGTCTCCGGGCTCGCTACACAGAGCGGGAAACCCGTTCCCGGGCGCGGAGGTCGTCCCCGCGCCGTCGGACACCGGCGTCCCGAACGGCGAGTCCGTGGGCGAACCTTTTAGCGCGGCCGCCGTGTACGACGTTCGTGATGACGGGTCCCATTCCGGTGACGATCGTGAGCGGCACCCTCGGCGCGGGAAAGACGACGCTGGTCAATCACGTCCTCGCAAATCAGCAGGGGTACGAGGTGGCGGTGATCGTCAACGACATGGGCGACGTCAACGTCGACGCCGAGCTCGTCGCCGACCGCGACGAGGAACGCGGCGTCGTCGACCTCTCCAACGGCTGTATCTGCTGTCGACTCCAAGACGACCTGCTCACCGAGGCCCAACGGCTCGCCGACGAACGCGACTTCGACTACCTCCTCGTCGAGTCCTCGGGCATCAGCGAACCCGTCCCCGTCGCGCGGGTCTTCCTCGACGGCACCGACGAGAGCGACGTCGATCCCGCCGAGCACTTCGAGCTCGACACGATGGTGACGGTGCTCGACAGCTACGGGTTCTGGAAGGAGTTCGACGCCGGCGCGACTCTCCCCGCTGGCGCGGACGCCGGCGACGACGAGCGCCCGCTCAGCGAGGTGCTCGTCGAATCCGTGGAGTTCTGCGACGTCCTCCTGCTCAACAAGTGCGACATGGTGCCCGACGAGACCCTCGACGAGATCGAGGCGGTCGTCCGCGAGCTCCAACCGCGCGCCGAGGTCGTACGCACCACGCACTCGGAGATCGATCCGGGCCGGGTCCTCGACACCGGGCGGTTCGACTACGACGAGGTGTCACGCTCGCAGGGGTGGAAACGGCACGCCGCCGAGGGCGGACACGCGCACGACGGCGAGAGCGCCGCCGAGCACCACGGCGTCTCCTCGTTCGTCTACCGGAGCGAGCGCCCGTTTCACCCCGATCGTCTCGCCGCCTGGCTCGACGATCCCGACCCCGGCGTGATTCGCGCGAAGGGATTCTGCCACGTCGCCGGCTCCGAGGACGTCCTCGGCGTCAGTCAGGCCGGCACCGCGGTACAGGCCGGCCCGCTCGGCGCGTGGGACGAGGACGACGAGCGCGAGACGCGACTCGTCTTCATCGGCCGTGAGCTGGACGAACGTCGCCTCCGGGCGGAGCTCGATGAGGCGCTGTGCGCGGACGACGAATCCCCCGTGACGTATCCGTTCCCGTTGTAAGCGCTGGTACGACCCGCGTCGTGGACATCCCGTCGAGACGGCTCGTCTCTAAACGTCGAGTTCCTCGCGCAGGTCGTCCCAGGACTCCTGAAAGCCGTGCGTCGACGTCGACTCGCCGACCATCGCCTCCTGGTAGAGGTCGTCGTACTCGAGTAACTGTCCCCACCCCCCGTCGTAGACGGCGCCACAGTAGATGCACATGCCTCCGTATACGCGGCGTACTAACTTAAACTCTCGCGGCACGGCGGAACCCGCAGAAGGGTCGGGCGTGTCGAGGCGAGGAGATGGGCGTCGACCGGTCGGAGTCGAGTGATCAGTCGTCCTCGAACTTCCGGCGGCGCGCGTCGAGGATCTTCTCGACGATCAAGTCGGTGACGTCGGGAATAGTCCGGGCGATCGCGTCGTCGAGCTCGCGATCGGTGACGTCTTTCACGCCGTGGTCGCGGAGCTTCCGCTTGATGACGAGCCACGCCGCACACCGCGCGAGGACCGGACCGCGCCACGCTCGATCGGCGCCACTCGCGGACATGGGCTCGTCCTCGGCGACAGTCTTGTTAGGTAAAAGCATTTCTACCGCGAGCGATCGATCCAACGGACCGACGGCTACGGCTCGGCTCGATTCGACAAGCGAGTCGACGATCCCGTGCCGTATACGGCCGGTAAAGTCGGTATACTCGCCCGATCGTCGCCGTGTTCCGTCGATATATCGGCGTCCGGAATCGAGTCGGCCGAGACGAGCAGTTCGAGACCGAAATCGACGTATCTGGCTATTTAGGGCAATAATCGGTCGTCTGGGTGGTCGGTCGAGGACGGTGCAACTGCGCGACGGAGATCGATATCGGACCGATTAGTATTGTTTCATATTTGCAATTCTCTCTGGTGGGTGGTCATTCCGTCGGCGACATCTGCGACCGACCGGATCCGGGTCGAGACGGAGCCGGGAGATCGGCGTGTCGACCAGTCGCCCGGACTGCTCGACGCACGGACGTGACGAGCGACCCAAGCTGTCGGCATCCCGGACGTCATCGATCGAGGTCGGCGACTGTATCGACATCGGCGTGGATTCCGGGGTCGTCGACGGCCACCCGAGCGACGGTCGAGGAGTCGAAGAGGGACCGGCCGCCGACGTCGCCGCTGAGCGCGTCGAACGAGCGGAGGGCGCGCGCGTCGAAGACGACCGGATTCCCGCGCCGTCCGTCGGTAACTGGGACGGTGATGGGCGCGTCGGTGTCCGTGGCGGCGTCGAGGAGACGGGCGTACGTCGGGGACTCGACCCACGGCATGTCGCCGAGCGCGAACAGGGCGCGTTCGCACTCGCGGTCGAGCGCGACGCGGGCACCGCGACGTGCGGAAGTGCTCTGGCCCACGTGGTACCGCTCGTTCCGGACGATCGTCACGTGATCGGTGACCGGCTCGAGCGCCGCACGCACTCGCTCGGCGTCGTGGCCGAGGACGACGACGGTCTCGTCGACCGGCGAGGCACGGAGACGGCGGGCGGCCCGTCGGACGATCGGCTCGCCGGCAACCGTCCGGCGGAGCTTGTTTCCGTCCTCGAAGCGTGAGCCGGTGCCGGCCGCGAGGAGGACGCCGATCGCGCTCACGTGATCTCGGGGCGCTCGTGGATCGGACCAGGGCGCTCGACGAGCCGGCCACCACTGCGGTCGTTGTGGACGGCGAGGAGTTCGCTGACGATGCTGAAGCCGATCGCAGTCGGCTCGTCGCCACCGAGATCGAGCCCACAGGGCGCGGCGATCCGCGCTTCGTCGGCCACGGTAAGCGACCGATCCATCGCCTCACGGAGTTCACGGAAGCGCGAGCGCGGCCCGAGCACGCCGACGTAGGGGACGTCGGTGTCGAGGAGGGCGTCGAGTGCGAGTCGATCGTCGAGAGCGTTGTGTGACATGAGGACGGCGTACGTGTGTTCGGGCACGTCGACGACGGCATCGAGGTCGGCGGGCCGCGTCGAGACGACGTCGTCCGCGCTCGGGAATCGATCGGCGTCGGCCTGCGCGCCGCGGGCGGTCGCGACCCGGACGCGGAAACCGGCGCGGGCGGCGAGCGACGCGACGGGGTTCACGTCTGGCTGGCCGCCGAAGACGAGCAGTTCGGGCGCGGGTAGCAGGCGGTTCGCGAAGACGCGGGCCGTTCCGGCTGCCGTCTCGACGTCGGTAGTGACCGCCACGTCCTCGGTCGCGTCGTCGAGACGTGACGCGACAGGTTCGACGACGGTGTCGGGAAGCGGGTCGCGGGCCGTCGATACGGTATCGTGACCGACGATATGCCGGTCGCCGACGGCGAGTGCGGGATCGGAAGACGCGACCACGGTGAATACCGTCACGGGACGGTTGGCGTCGAGTGCGTCGAGTACGGGCGTGAAGCTCGTGTCGAGCGGCTCAACGAGGACGTCGACGACCCCGTTACAGCCGAGCCCGAGGCCCCAGATATCGGCATCGTCGTCGCGGAGGTCGTAGGTGTGGAGACGGGAGCGTCCGTCGTCGATCGTCCGGCGGGCGGCGTCGACGACGGAGTCCTCGAGGCAGCCGGCCGTGACGGCGCCGTGACTGTCGCCGTCCGGGTCGACGACCATCCGCGCGCCCGGGCGCCGGTATCCGGAGCCCTCGACGTGGACGACGGTCGCGACGGCGGCGTCCGCAGCCGCGTCGACGTGCTCGCGCATCGACGTCCGAATGGTGCGCTGCGTCGCACTCCACGGATCGGTCGCTGGTCCCGTCATCGCTCACGGACCCCCACCGCGTCTTCGAGTGCCCGACGACAGTACGAGCGGACGAGGCGGCGCCGATAGCGCCCGGCGGCCGCGTCGTCGACGACGAGCGACGCGGGATCGACGTCCGCAAGCGCGGCGTCAGCTGCATCCGCCGCGGGGAGATCGTGCAGGGGCGCACCGACGAGGCGCGCCTCGACCGCGGAGAGACGGATCGGATACGCTCTCGCACCGTTCGCCGCGACGCGGGCGGACATCACGGTGCCGTCCGCGACGTCGAGCGCGACGGCGACGCTCACGACCGCGTACCCGGAGTACTCGGAGGTGCGGATGTAGCCGCTCCGATCGGCGTCGGGGAGCACGACCTCGGTGGCGAGTTCGTCGTCATCGAGCGCCGTGTGCCCCGAATCGCGGAACCAGTCGTCCGCGTCGATCGTCCGTGTCCCGTCGAGACTGCGGGCGGTGATGCGGCCGCCGAGCGCGAGGAACGCCGCGGGTGCGTCGTACTTCTGGTCGGCGAACACGAGGTTCCCGGCGATCGTCCCCTGGTGTTTCGCCTGGCGATCTCCGACCGAAGACGTGGCGAGCGCGAGCGCGCGAGCGTGTGTGCGGACCGCCGCCGAGTCCGCGATTTCGGCGTGCGTCGTCAGCGCGCCGACGCGCGTCTCGTCGTCGCCACGCGTGATCCCGGACAGTTCGTCGAGTCCCGCGATATCGACGAGCCGATCCGGCGACTCGACGCCGTCTTTCAACTCGGGGAGGAGGCTGTAGCCGCCCGCGATCACGCTCGCGTCGCGGGTAGCGGCGAGGAGGTCGAGCGCTTCCGCGACCGAGGTCGCGCGGACGCGTTCGCCAGCGTAGCGTGCAGGCATCTAAGGCTCCCCCTCCATGCCGGCCCAGACCTTCGCGGGCGTGACTGGGAGGTCGTCGATTCGGACGCCGACGGCGTCGCGGACGGCGTTCGCGATCGCGGGTGCGGGTCCGAGGACGGAGACCTCGCCGACGCTCTTCGCGCCGAACGGCCCCGTGGGCTCGTGCGTCTCGATCAACTCGACGTCGAGGTCGGGGAGGTCGGGCGCGTGAATCACCTCGTAGTCGCGGAGGCCGCGGTGCTCGGGGACGCCGTCCGCGTCGACCGAGAGCTCCTCGGAGACGGCTTGACCGAGCCCCATGACGGCGCCGCCGATCACCTGTCCGCGCGCGCCTTCGGGGTTGATCGCGGTGCCGCAGTCGACGGCGTTCGCGAGACGGACGACCTCGAACTCGCCGGTCCCGGTGTCGACGTCGACGACGGCGAGCTGCGCGGCGAACGGCTTCGGCGAGAGTGCGGTGAAGTGCCGGCCGCTCGCGGTGAGCCGACGCTTCGGACCCGCCTCCCCGATGAACGCTTCCTCCGCGAACTGGCCGAGCGACAGCGACTCACCACTCGGGAGTTGGAGGTCGCCCTCGACGAGCTCGATGGCGTCCGTGGGAACGTCGAAGCGCTCGGCGGCGAGGTCGCGGACCTGCACTGCGAGGTCGCGTGCGGCCTTCTCGGTGGCGTTCCCGCTCACGTACGTGGTGCTGCTCGCGTACGCACCGTTGTCCCACGGAGTCGCGTCGGTGTCGTCGGCTGTCACGTGGACGGAGTCGACATCGAGGCCGAAGACGCCGGCGGCGATCTGGGCCATCACGGTCTCCGAGCCCTGGCCGGTGTCGCCGATGCCGACGCGGACGGTGAGCGTGCCGTCCGTCTCGAGCGTGACGTGCGCGCGAGCGAACTCGCTGCTCGGCACGCCCGACTTCGCCATGGAGAGCGCGACGCCGTAGCCGCGCTGGTGGCGCTCATCGTCGGGCTCGTCGGGGCCGTCGTCCCAGTCGACGGCGTCGCAGACGCGATCGAGGCAATCGCCGACGCCGACGGACTCGAGGCGGCGTTTGCTCTCGCTGAACTCCGGCTCGAAGCTCTCGTCGCCCGCCTGAACGAGATTGTGCCGCCTGAGCTCGACGGGGTCCATCCCGATCGCGTCGGCGACCTCGTCCATGTGGCTCTCGATGCCGAACGTCCCCTGGACGGCGCCGTAGCCGCGCATCGCACCGCCGGGCGTGACGTTCGTGTAGACCGCGCGTCCGGTGAACAGCCGGTTCTCGCAGGGGTAGAGCGACATCGGCTCGTGCGCGGCGTTCGAGAGCACCGCGAAACCGTGACAGCCGTACGCGCCCGTGTTCGAGGTGACGTCGACGTGCATCGCGGTGATCGTGCCGTCGTCGCGGACACCGGTCTTGACTGTGACGTCCTGGGCGTGGCGGGTCTGGGAGGCGTGGAGGTCCTCCGAACGCTCGTTTCGGAGGCGGACCTTCTCGCCGGTCTCGAGCGCGAGCGCGGCCGCGAGGAACTGGACCGGGAGGACGTCCTGTCTGACGCCGAACCCACCGCCGACGCGGGGCTTGATGACGCGGACGTCCGTCCGGTTCAGGTCGAAGGCACGCGCGATGGTGTCTCGACAGATGTGCGAGACCTGCGTCGTCGTCCGAAGAGTGAGACGTTCGCGTTCGTCGATCCACGCGATCGCCGTGTTCACCTCGAGCGGGAGGTGTTGGACGACCTGCGTCTCGTACTCTCGTTCGACGACGGCGTCCGCCTCCTCGAAGCCGGCCTCGAGGTCCCCTTCCTCGTGGCGGGCCGCGCAGACGACGTTCCGCTCGGGGTCCGCGCCGTCCTGCTCGTTCTCGTACTCGTCAGGGTGAATCGTCGGTGCGTCCGGCTCCATCGCGGCGTCCGCGTCGAAGACGGCCTCACGGACGTCGTACTCGACGTCGATGGCGTCGACGGCGCGCTCGGCGGCTTCGGGGGTCCGCGCGGCCACGGCGGCGACGGGCTCACCGACGAAGCGCACCGTCTCGTTCAACACGCGTTCGTCGAACGGCGCGGGCGCGGGATAGGGGAAGCCGGTACGCGTGAATCGCCCCGCCGGGACGTCCTCGTGAGTGAGGACGGCCTGCACGCCCGGGATAGCTTCCGCGGTATCGGTGTCGATCGACTCGATACGGGCGTGGGCGTGCGGGCTACGGAGGACGTGTCCCGCGAGCGCGTTCTCGGTCGGGACGTCGTCGGTGTAGCGCGCGTTCCCGGTGACGAGCCCCCAGCCGTCGACCTTCTCGACGCTCTCGCCGACGGGAGCGTGGGCGTCGGCCGCGTTGTCGGGTGACGTCACCGTTCGACCTCCATCGGCTCCGCCCGGTCGAGTCGGGTGGCCGCATCACGGATCGCCTCGATCTGCTGGGCGTAGCCCGTGCAGCGACAGACGTTGCCGCTCAGGGCGTCAGCGATCTCGGCGTCGCTCGGATCGGTAGTCCGCTGGAGGAGGTGATAGGCGGCGACGAGGACGCCGGGAATACAGAAACCACACTGGGCCGCGCCGTGTTCGAGGAACTCCTCTTGGAGCGCGTGGAGGCCGTCATCGTCGAGGAGCCCCTTCACCGTCGTGACGTCCGCGCCGTCGCAGCGCGACGCCGGTGTGAGACACGCACGCGTTAACTCCCCGTCGCAGAGGACGTTGCACGACCCGCAGACACCCTCGTCGCAGCCGTTCTTCACCTCGTAGTGGCCGGCGTTCCGCAGGCTCTCGATGAGCGTCTCACCGCGCTCGGCGGCGAGAGTCACCGGTTCACCGTTGACTCGAACCGAAACGGTGCCGGCCGAACCGTCGTTTCCATCCATGACTCCTCATGCGTGGAGCTAGATCGGATTAAAACTTTGGATAAAAGACAAGATATCGAATAGACGAAAACGTTCAGACAACGAATTACCGCAGAGCATTCGATATCGGTCACGGGACGGTTCGAGCAGTAGAAAAGGCGATGCCGAGGTATCGAGAGGCTAACGGTCGCGTTCCCCCGAGCGCGATCAGGTGTTCGCAATGCACGAACGCGACGCTGTCCCGCGTATTCGCGGCGAGCGTCGGTGGAGATATCGTCCGCTGTTGTGTCACTAGCACTCACGGTCGGTGTGATACGGTGGGTTTACACAGATATATTTGTAATAGAGTCCGGACACCAGCCGCGTCGAGCCATTCGGACATTGCAAACGGTTCTCAGGCGTGGCTATTCATGTTCAGACTGACCTCGATGACGTTCACGGCGCGGGTGATGCGCTCCGGGAGGTCCTCGTGAAAGCGCTCGTCGCGCATGAAGCTCGCTGGACCGGAGACACTGAGCGACCCGAGCACCTCCCCTTTCGGGTTGCGGATCGGCGCACCGATCGCGCGGAACCCCTCGATTTCTTCACCGTCGTTGTACGCGTAGCCGCGCTCGCGGATCGCCTCGAGTTCCGCGAACAGGTCGTCGGGGTTCGTGATAGTGTTGTCCGTGCGCGCGGGAAGGCCGTGGCTCTCGACGATCTCCTCGACACGATCGCGGGGGAGGTAGGCGAGGATCGCCTTCCCGGACGCCGTATAGTGGAGGTGGTCGCGGTGCTGGGGCTTCTCGGACTGGTAGTCGTCGCTGATGCTCGTCTCCCCCTTCACCTGATAGAGGTTGATCCCGAAGCCGTTCTCCTCGGTGACGATGTGCGTGTACTGGCCGGTTTCCTCGGCGAGTTCGTCTACCTCGGGCTTCCCGTAGCGGTAGAGCGGACTCCGGTGACGGGCGTACTCACCGATCACGAAGAACTTGAACGCGATCTCGTACTCGCCGTCGCGCTGGACGAGAAAGCCGTTCTTCTCGAGTGTCTTGAGGTGGATGTAGGCCGTGCTCTTCGAGAGATCGAGGAGATCAGCCAGTTCCGTGACGCCGACGCTCCCGTGCTCGCGCACGGCCTCGACGACGTCCGCTGCCACTGAGACGGTCTTCAGCGTTCGTGGGCTGTCATCCGTATCACCCGCGGTCATATTCCACTCGAACGCCTCTACCCACATCAATGTTCGGCTATTTCAACCGTATCTCAATGAGTTCGAAACAAACAGGCGGTTATCTGGAGTGTTAGAAAAACACCTCGAAGTAGAATGGGGTCCAGACGCAGAGTCATCAGCGGTCCGCTCTTCGGTCCGAGATATGTGAACGGTGACGTGTTCAGGGGGACAGTCGAGCGCGTGATCCGCAGTATACGAGAGACGGATTCTCCGATCGGGAACCGGGTGACTACACAGCCAGGAGAGTGGGGGGACAGACGCTGCGTAAGACTTTTCAACTATTGGTAGAAAGTGGTCTAATGTGTTCAGAACGAAGTCAATCGTCGAAGTATTTGGGCATAATGATGAACAATCCGCATCTGATACGCGGACAGCTGCACCGATCGGAATAGTGGGGACGGAGAGATGAGCGGCGGTAGAGACGGCGGCCGGATCGATCCGCGCGACCTGACGTCGCGGGGCTCGCGGCGTGACTTCCTCGCCGGGCTCGGTGCGGTCGGTGCCGCCGGCCTCGCGGGCTGTTCGAGCGACGCCGAGGACACGTCGTCCGACACCGCGACTGGCGACGGAACGACGACGTCGCAGAGCGGCTCGACGCTCACGGCGAACATCTCCCAGCGCCTCGGCACCATCGACCCCGCGAAGGGCACGGACTACGTGCAGGCGATGGCGCTCGTCAACCTCTACGACCCGCTCGTGTTCCCGGACAGCGAAGGGGAGATCCAGCCGCACCTCGCGAGCGACTGGTCGGTCTCAGAGGACGGCACGACGTACACGTTCACGCTCCGCGACGACGCCACCTTCCACAGCGGGAACCCGGTCAGCGCCGAGGACGTGAAGTTCACCGTCGAGCGCTTCATGGACCTCGGCCAGGGCTACTCCTCGCTCCTGACCGGCGTGCTCGCGCCGGAGAACATCACCGTCGAGGACGAGCGAACCATCACGTTCGAGCTCGACCGGCCGTACACGCCGTTCCTCTCCATCCTCGTCCTCGTCTTCGTTGTCGACGAGGAGCTCGTGATGAACAACCTCGAAGACGGTGACTACGGCGAGCGCGGCGACTACGGACAGGCGTTCATCAACGACAACGACGCCGGGTCCGGCGCGTACGCGCTCAAGGACTTCACGCGCGGCACTGGCATCACCTTCTCCAGGTACGACGACCACTTCGAGAGCTTCCCCGACGGGGCGTTCGAGACGGTGGACGTCGAGATCATCACCGAGAACTCGACCGTCCTCACCCGGATGAAGAACGGGACGCTGGACATGACCGGCCAGTATCAGAGCTCCCAGACGTACGGCGCCATCGAGGAGATGGACCACGCCCGCGTCGAGAAGATTCCGACGTTCGGCCTGCTCTACAACAAGATCAACACGCAGAAGCCGCCGACGGACGACCCGGCCGTCCGCGAGGCCATCGCGTGGGGCTTCGACTACGAGCAGGTCGTCGAGGATATCCGCCCCGACATGCAGAAAGCGCAGGGGCCGCTCCCACCGACGTGGGGCGCGCACAAGGAGGACGTCCTCCAGCCGTCCTACGACCCCGAGCGCGCGAAGCGGGTGCTCGAGGACGCCGGCTACACCGAGGGCGACATCACGATCACGAACACGTTCACGTCCTCCTACGCCTTCCAGGAGCGCATCGCGCTCCTCTTCAAGGACAACATGGCGGACATCGGTATCGACGTCGAGTTGAACCCGCAGACGTGGGGGACGATCACCGAGCTCGCGACGACGCCGGAGAAGACGCCCCACACCAGTCAGGTGTTCTACGTCCCGACGTACCCCTCGGCAGACTCGATGTTCTACAACCAGTTCCACTCGGAGGCCGCGAACACGTGGATGAGCATGGAGCACCTCGACAACGAGCAGGTGAATTCGCTCATCGAGGAGGCGCGCCGGACGCCGAACCGCGAGGAGCGCGTCGAAATCTACGGGGAGCTCCAGAGCGTTCTCGCTGAGCTCTACTGTGACATGCACCTCTACCACACGGTGAAGACCATCGGTTTCCAGAACGACGTCGAGGGGCTCACGCTCCGCCCGGCACAGGGCTTCGAGTACACCTTCCGTGACCTCCACGCGACCGAATGATCGACCCGAAGCAGGTCGCACAACGTCTCTCGGGGATGGTCGTCAGCCTGCTCGGGCTGTCCGTCCTCATCTTCGTCATCTCGCGCGTCCTCCCGGGGAACCCCGCACGGATGGCGCTCGGCGCGATGGCGAGCGAGGAGCAGGTCCAGCGCCTCGCCGCCGAGATGGGGCTGAACGAACCCCTGCCCCTCCAGTACGCCGACTACATGCGCCGCCTGCTCGTCGGCGACCTCGGGCAGAGCCTCCAGACGAAGAACCCCGTCGTGCAGGACCTCATGTTCAAGCTCCCGGCGACGCTCGAACTCATCACCGTCGCGTTCGCGCTCATGGTGGGTCTCGGCGTGCCGCTCGGCGTGCTCGCCGCCGTCAACCACGGCAGACGCCTCGACAACCTCACGCGCGTGTTCGCGTTCTCGACGGTGAGCGTGCCGAGCTTCTTCATCGGCATCCTCTTCCAGCTCGCCTTCGGCTACTTCCTCCAGTGGTTCCCGATCACGGGCCGCGTCTCCTCGGCGGCCGCCGCCGAGTTCACGCGCGTCACGGGCTTCTACCTGCTCGACACCCTGCTCGCCGGCGCGTTCGCGGCACACGTCGACGTCTGGGGTCACCTGCTGCTACCCGCGCTCGCGCTGTCGTTCAGCGGGATGGGGCAGGTCATCCGCATCACGCGCTCGAGCATGATCGACGTCGAGGGCAAGGACTACATCGTGGCCTCGCGCGGCTTCGGACTGCCGTCGTGGATGGTGACGCACAAGTACACGCTGAAGAACGCGTTCGTGCCGACGCTGACGATCCTCGGACTCCAGTACGCGTGGCTCCTCAGCGGCGCGTTCATCATCGAAATCGTCTACTCGTGGCCGGGCGTCGCGAAGTACGGCGTCCAGTCCGTCCTCACCTCGGACGTGAACGCCGTCGTCGGCGTGACGATGCTCATCGGCGTCGCGTTCGTCACCGTGAACTTCCTCGTCGACGTCGTCATGGCTGTCCTCGACCCCCGCATCGACCTCACGGGTGATACGACATGAGCACTGACACCGACCACTCACACGCCCTCGACCGGCTTGTTTCCCCGGCGAGACGCGAACTCTGGTACCGGTCGTATCGCCGCTTCGCGAACCAGCCGATGAGCATGGTCGGGCTCGGCATCGTCACCGTCGTCGTGCTCGCCGCTGTCTTCGCGCCGTACGTCGCGCCCTACCCGGCACAGGTCGGCTCCTTCACCGACTTCGCGAACGCCTACCAGCCCCCGACGGTCGCTCACCCGTTCGGGACGGACAGCGCCGGCCGCGACATCCTCACGCGCGTCATCTACGGCTACCGCATCTCGCTGCTACTCGTCGCGGTCGTGCTCGGAATCGGCGTCCCCGTCGGCGTGCTCCTCGGCCTCGTCGCCGGCTACACCGGCGGCTGGGTCGACACGGTGATCATGCGCGTGACGGACACCTTCCTCGCGCTCCCGCCGCTCGTGCTCGCGCTCGCCATCGCGTCGGCGTTCGAGCCGACGCTCGAAGTCGCGATGTTCGCGGTCGCGTCGCTCTGGTGGACGTGGTACGCCCGCCTCGCGCGCGGACTCGCGGCTGGCCAACGCGACGAGGAGTACGTGCAGGCCGCGGAGCTCGCGGGCGCGGGCACGCCCCACGTGCTCTTT
Organism: Halarchaeum nitratireducens; assembly: GCF_017874695.1. Classification (NCBI taxonomy): domain Archaea; kingdom Methanobacteriati; phylum Methanobacteriota; class Halobacteria; order Halobacteriales; family Halobacteriaceae; genus Halarchaeum; species Halarchaeum nitratireducens. Next base: position 56,424 of record NZ_JAGIKY010000015.1, on the reverse strand, counting down.
CGCGAGATACTCCCGAACTGCCTCTCGCCGATCCTCGTGAAGGTGACGCTGGACGCCGGCATCGTCATCCTCACGGGCGCGTCGCTCTCGTTCATCGGGCTCGGCGTCCAGCCGCCACAGCCCGGTCTCGGGACGATGGTCGCGAACGGGACGCAGTACCTGCCGGGCAAATGGTGGATCAGCGTCTTCCCCGGGTTCGCCATCTTCGTCCTCGTGATCGGGTTCAACATGCTCGGGGACGGCTTGCGTGACCTCTTCGACGTGGAGGTGGAACAGTGAGCGACGACGCCCTCCTCGACGTCAGCGGCCTCTCCGTGGGCTTCGAGGGGCTCGACGGCTACGCGGACGTCGTCGGCGACGTCGACCTCCGCGTCGAGCACGGCGAAGTCGTGACGATAGTCGGTGAAACCGGCTGCGGGAAGTCGGTGACGACGAAGGCCATCACCGGCCTGCTCGACGAGCCGCCCGCGCACGTCGAGGGCGACGTCGAGTTCGACGGGATGGACTTACGCGAGCTCTCCGAGGCGGAGCGCGAGGACCTGAACGGCGACCGCCTCGGGATGGTCTCGCAGAACCCGCTCTCGAGTCTGAACCCCGTCTTCACCGTCGGTGAGCAGCTCACGGACACCGCGCAGTTCGGTGGGAGCGACGACGCGGGGCTGCTCTCCTACCTCCGCCGGCGGCACTCGGGCTCGGAGCGGGCGGCGGCGCGTGAGCGCGTTCTCGAGATGCTCCGCGAGGTGCAGATGCCCGACCCGGAGGCCGTCATCGACAGCTATCCGTCGGAGCTCTCCGGCGGGATGCGCCAGCGTGCGCTCATCGCGCAGGCGCTCCTCAACGAGCCGGACCTCCTCATCGCCGACGAGCCCGGTTCCGCGCTCGACGTCACCGTCCACGACAGAATCCTCTCGCTCCTCACGGACGTCATCGCCGAGCGCGACATGAGCGTCCTGATGATCACGCACAACCTCGGCGTCGCGCGCCAGATCAGCGACCGGATATACATCATGTACGGCGGCCGCATCGTCGAGTCGGCGCCGACAGAGGAGATATTCACCGAGGCCCGCCATCCGTACACGCAGGGCCTCATCGCGTCCATCCCCCGGCTCTCCGGCGAGCCGATGGCGGGCGGAATCGACGGCTCGGTGCCCGAGTACACCGACCCGCCCTCGGGGTGTCGCTTCCACCCGCGCTGTCCGTACGCGGACGACGACTGCCGGAGCGCGGCGCCGCCGCGTACCGACTTCGGTGAGGAAGCGCACGCGGTCTGCGTGCGCCACGTCGACGGCGGCCCGACGCCGACGATCGCGGAGACGAAGCGCCGACTGATGGCGGACGACGAGCGCGCGGAGTCGGAGGTGGAGCGATGAGCGCGCCCGTCCTCGAAGTGAAGAACCTGAAGAAGCACTTCGCGTCGGACGGCTGGCTCACGGACGAGCCGCCGGCGAAGGCGGTCGACGGCGTCTCGTTCAGCATCGACGAGGGCGAGACGCTCGCGCTCATCGGCGAGTCCGGGAGCGGGAAGTCGACGGTCGCGGAGACCATCATCGACATCCACGAGACCACGGACGGCCTCATCCGCTATCAGGGCGAGGACATCACGAACCCGATCCGCCGGCAGGTGGAGACGATTCGCTCGGAGATCCAGCTCGTCTTCCAGGACCCGACGTCGTGTCTGAACCCGCGGCGGACGATTCGGAAGACGCTGCTCGTCCCGCTGAAGGCGACGGGCGTCCCGCGCGAGGAGCGCGAGGCACGCGTGAGCGAGATGCTCGAGCGCGTCGGCCTCACGGACGAGTATCTCCACAAGTACCCCCACGAGCTGAGCGGCGGCCAGAAGCAGCGCGTGAACATCGCGCGAGCGCTCGCCGTCGAGCCACAGCTCCTGTTGCTCGACGAGCCGACGAGCGCGCTCGACGTCTCGGTGCAGGCGAAGATCGTCGACCTGCTCGCGGACCTCCAAGCGGAACTCGGCCTCACCTACCTCTTCATCACGCACGACCTCTCGCTCGTCCGGAACTTCGCGGACGAGACGGCCGTGATGTACCTCGGAGAGATCCAGGAGCAAGGGCCGACGGCGGAGCTCTTCGAGTCCCCACGCCACCCCTACACGCGCGCGCTCCTCTCCTCGATTCCGGTGACGTCGGCGGCCGACGAAGCGTACAGACCCGAGAGCGAACCGCTGCGCGGCGAGGTGCCGAGCCCACGGGACGTCCCGTCGGGCTGTCGCCTCCACCCGCGCTGTCCACACGCCACCGAGGACTGCTCGATGCGCCAGCCAGACACACGACACGTGAACGACGTAGCGGTCAACTGCATCGCGTACGACGACGACACCGACGGCTTCGACGCGCTGCTCGACGCCGCGACCACCACGCCGGGGGACGCGTCGTGAGCGTCGACCTGGTCGTCGTCGGCGGGACGCTCGCGACGGTGGACGGCCGCCGCGACGCGGGGTTCGCGGTCGACGACGGAACCATCGTCGCGGTCGGTGACCCGGACCGACTCCCGGCGGCCGAGCGGACGCTCGACGTCGACGGCCGCCTCGTCATGCCGGGCGTCGTCGACCCGCACGTCCACGTCGACGGCTTCAACTCCATCGACAGCTACGAGACGGGGACGGCCGCCGCGGCGCGCGGTGGCGTCACCACCGTCATCAACTTCGCGTGGCAGACGTGGACGGGCGAGCGCGAGTACGGCGCGGACGGCTCCGTCTGGGCGGACGAGGGGTCGCTACTCGACGCCATCGAGCGCCAGAAGCGCAAGGCCGACGGCGCGTACGTCGATTACGGCCTCCACGCGACCGTGACGGCCGAGGACGAGTCCGTGTTCGAGGAGTTCGATGCCCTCATCGAGGCCGGCGTCCCGACGGTCAAGTTCTTCACCGCCTACGACATCGGCGTCTCGAACGGCTTCCTCCGGCTCGCGTTCGAGGAGCTCGCCGACCGCGACGCGGTCGCCGTCCTCCACACCGAGGACGCCGCCGTCTGCGAGGCCCTCACGGAAGAGCGGCGCCGCGAGGGGCGGGGCGACCCGGTGGACTACCCGGGCGCGCGCCCCGACTACGCGGAGGCGATGGCGCTCGCGGACGCGGTCACGCTCGCCGACGCGACCGGCTGCAAGTACTACGGCATCCACACGTCCTCGCGCGCGGCCGCGGCGGAGCTCGCGGCCGTCCGAGAGGACGGCAGTCAGTTCCGTGGGGAGACCTGCACGCACTACGCGACGCTCACCGAGGACGCGTACGCCGAGCGGGGGACGCTCGCGCTCCAGTCGCCGCCGCTTCGACGCGCCGACGACGTCGACGCGATGTTCGAGTACCTCCGCGAGGGGACGCTCGACGTCGTCTCGACGGACCACGTCGCCTCGACGCGCGAGGAGAAGACCGTCGATGACTGGTGGGAGTGCTCGTTCGGCGTGAACGGCCTCCAGACGAGCCTCCCGGTCTTCCACGACGAGGCCGTCAACGAGCGCGGGCACTCCTACGGGTTTCTCGTGCGCGCGATGTGCGCGAAGCCGGCGGCGACGTTCGGCCTCCCGAAGAAGGGTCGGCTCGCCGTCGGCGCGGACGCGGACTTCGTCGTCTTCGACCCCGACGAGTCGTACACCATCACGGCCGAGGAGAACGCCTCGAAGGCAGATTACTCGATCTACGAGGGCCGCGAGGTCACCGGGCGCGTGACGGCGACGTACGTTCGGGGCGAACGCGTCGCCGACGAGTCCGGCGTCACGGTCGACCCCGGCTACGGCGAGTTCCGCGCACGGGACGTCCCGGAGTGGGGCGCGCGGGGAGGGAACACGTGAACGTCGAGAGCGCCGTCGACGGCGACGCGCTCCGGCGCGACGTGGAGCGAACCGCCGCGTTCGGTGCGGTCGAGTCCGAGGCGGGACGCGGCCGAACGGCGCTCCCCGCGGACGCGGCGAACGCGCAGGCGCGCGACTACTTCGTCGAGCGACTGGAGGCCGCCGGCCTCGACGTGCGCGTGGACGCCGTCGGGAACATCGCGGGGCGCTGGACACCGCCGAGCGCGGACCCGGACGCTGCGCCCGTCGCCGCCGGCAGCCACCTCGACTCGGTGCCGCGCGGCGGCGTCTTCGACGGCGTCCTCGGCGTCTACGCCGCCCTCGAGGCCGTGCGCTCGCTCCAGCGCCGCGCGGTCGCACCGTCGCGACCACTCGACGTCGTCTGCTTCACGGGCGAGGAGGGAACGCGCTTCGCGGACGGCGTCCTCGGCTCGACGGTCGCGAGCGGGAAGCGCGGCGTCGAGGAGACGCTCGCGCTCTCGGACGGTGACGTCACGCTCGACGCGGCGCTCTCGGAGGCCGGCTACCGGGGGACCGGCCGACTCGACGCGGGCGCGTGGGACTCGTGGCTCGAGCTCCACATCGAGCAGACCACGCGCCTCCGCGACGCGGGCGTGCCGCTCGGCGTCGTCACCGACATCACGGGGACGGCGCGCTGCCACGTCACCATCGAGGGCGAGGCCGACCACTCGGGGACGACGGGGATGGGCGAGCGCCGAGACGCGCTCGCGGCGGCGAGCGAGCTCGTACTCGCGGTCGAGGAGCGTGCGACGGACGCCGCCGCGGACGGGAGCGGCACCGCCGTCGGCACCGTCGGCCGCCTCGACGTCGAGCCGAACACCGTCAACGTCGTCCCCGGTGCGGTCTCGCTCCGCCTCGACCTCCGGTCGGTCGAGCGCCCGGAGATACGGACGCAGCTCGACGCCGTGAAGCGCGCACTCGAGGACATCGAAGCCGAGCGCGGCGTCGGGACGACGTTCGACTGCGACTACGACGTCCCGCCGACCTCGCTCTCCGAACGCTGCCGGCGGACCGTCGCGGACGCGGCGCGCGCACGCGGCATCGAGACGGCGGCCGTCCACTCCGGCGCCGGCCACGACACGATGCAGGTCGCCGACGTCACGGACGCGGCGCTCCTGTTCGTCGCGTCCGAGAACGGCCACTCGCACTCGCCGAGGGAGCGCGCGGACTGGGCGGACTGCACCACCGCGACGGCCGTCCTCACAGACGCGCTCGCGGACCTCGCAACGACCACTGATCACTGAGACAACACAATGTTAGAGATAGAGATAGACGACACGACGTTGACAGCCGAACTGCACGAAGACCGAGCCCCGGAGTCCGTCGCCGCGGTCCGGGAGTTCCTCCCGCTGGAGTCGGAGCTGATGCACGTCCGCTGGAGCGGAATTGCGACGTGGATCAACATCGACGAGATCGAGCTGCCAGAGATTCCACGGGAGAACCACACGGTCTACCCCTCGCGGGGCGACCTCCTGCTCTACCCGGGCTACCGGAACGAACAGGAGATCCTCGTCCCTTGCGGGCCGACCTGTTTCAAGAGCCCGGCCGGGGAACTCGCCGGCAACCACTTCGCGACCATCGACGCCACCCCCAAGGAGCTGAAGGCCATCGAGGAGCGTACCCTCCGCGACGGCATGCTCGAGGTCACAATTCGGGAGGTGGAGGGATGACGGACGTGGTCGTCCTGCGGCAGAAGATCCACGGGCTCGATCCGGCGGATTACGCCGAGGCGATCCGCGAGCGCCTCCCCGAGGCGGACGTTGCGCTCGCGGGCACGCCGAGCGAGGAGCGCGAGCTCCTGATGGAGGCGACGGTGGCGACCGGCTTCCGGATCGACCCGGACGTCGTCGCGGCGTCCGACAGCCTCGACCTCTTCGTCTGCACGTTCGCCGGTACCGACCACCTCCCCCTCGACGCGCTGGAGGAGGCGGGCGTGACGGTCGCGAACGCCTCGGGCGTGCACGGGCCGAACATCGCCGAGCAGGTGCTGGGGTACGTCCTCGCGGACGTCCGGAACCTCCGTCGGGGGTGGGCTCAACACGAGCGCGGCGAGTGGAACCACTATCAGGGCGGGGAACTCGCGGGCTCGACCGCGACGGTCGTCGGGATGGGCCCCATCGGCGAGACGATCATCGACCGCTTCGGGGCCTTCGACGTCGAGACGATCGGCGTGCGCTACACGCCCGCGAAGGGCGGGAACGCAGACGACGTCATCGGTTTCGAGGAGACGGCGCTGCTCGACGCCTTCGCGCGCAGCGACTACCTCGTGCTCGCCTGCCCGCTCACCGACACCACCGAGGGGCTCGTGGACGAGGAGGCCTTCCTCACGCTCCCGACGGACGCGATGGTCGTCAACGTCGCGCGCGGGCCCGTCATCGACACGGACGCGCTCGTGAGCGCGCTGCGCGGCAACGACATCCGGAGCGCCGCCCTCGACGTCACCGACCCCGAACCCCTCCCCGCTGACCACCCCCTCTGGACGCTCGAAAACTGCCTCGTCACGCCGCATAACGCCGGACACACCCCCGAGTACTGGAACCGCTGCGCCGACATCCTCCTCGACGCCGCGAGCGACACCGCGCTCGCGGACGACTGACCAGCCACGCGGGTGGCCTCGGCGTCAGTCTGACGGACAGGCGTGACAGACGTCACACGATCGCCAAGATGTCGGAGGTGATCTATGGTTCCGCTTATTCTACAGATTACTGGACGTACCCTCGCATAAGGGAAAATTTTATGCACTTCCTTTGAATTGTAGTCGATGAAGGTTGACACACAATGACTACGGAATCCGCACGGACCAAACCGCTGCTCGCGATCGTCGGGGCGGCGGTGGCGTTGCTTGCGCTCGGATACGCAGTGATCATGCTCCCGGTGAGCGGGATGAAGGTAGTCGACTCGACGACGGCGCTCGCGGTCGTCGGTGTCCTGTTCATCCTCAGCGGTATCTGGGTGTTCAGAAACGCCCGGAGCACGGAATGAACGAGCGTGTCGATAGCCCATGCCAGCAATAGAACTCGACGGCCTCACGTTCCAGTACCGGGGCGAGAGCGAACCCGCAATCGACGACGTCTCGCTCACCGTCGAGCGCGGGGAGTTCCTCGGTATCGCCGGTGAGACCGGAGTGGGAAAGACGACGCTGCTCAAGTCGATCTGTGGCATCATTCCCTTCCAGGAGGCTGGAACGCGTGAGGGGTCCGTCGTCGTCGACAGCAAGCGCGTCATCGACGCCGAGTCGGTCGATCAGCTCGCCCCGACGGTCTCGATGATCCTGCAGAACCCGGAGAGCCAGCTGTTCAACCTCCGCGTGTTCGACGAGATCATCTGGGGGCCCGAGAACCTCGAGATGGACCGCGAGGAGATCGTCCGCCGCGGTGAGGAGGCCATGGAGTTGTTCGGGTTGGAGGGGTTCGGTGACCGAATCACGTACAACCTCTCCGGGGGGGAGAAACAGAAGGTCGCGATTGCGTCAGTCTACGCGATGAACCCGGACATCATCCTGCTCGACGAGCCGACGAGTCAGCTCGACCCTATCGGGACCGAAATGGTCTTCGACGCGATCGACCGACTCGTCGATGAGGGTGTGACCATCGTCATGGTCGAGCACAAGATCGAGGAGCTCGCGGAGTACGCCGATCGCATCGCCCTGCTCGAGGACGGGTCGGTGACACGTCTCGACGAGACGCGCTCGTTCTTCACCGATACGACCGTCGAGCACGCCAGACCCCAGGTCACGCAGCTCGGAATGCAGTTGAACGAGACCGGCGTCGCGGACGTCGATGTCCCGCTGACGCAGGACGAAGCGGTCGTCGAGTACGACGCGCTACTCGGAGAGCCATGAGCGACTCACGACCGATAATCGAAATCGACAGTGTCGAGTTCGGATACGACCCCGGAACGACGGTCCTGCGAGGCGTCGACCTCACATTCGACCGCGGCGAGTTCGTCACGGTCATCGGGCAGAACGGCTCGGGGAAGTCGACGCTCGTGAAACACCTCACCGGACTGCTCGAACCGGATGAGGGGTCGGTGACGCTGTACGACGGGACGGGCGAGTCGTACGATACGCGGCGGGACTCGATAACCGATCTCTCCGCACACATCGGCTACGTCTTTCAGAATCCCGACGACCAGATCTTCCACACGCGAATCGACGAGGAGATCGAGTACGGACTGAAGAACATCGGCGTGCCACCCGACGAGCGCGAGGAGCGGATCGAATCGGTACTCGAAGCCACGCAGCTCGAGGAACACCGATACGGGAATCCGTTCAGTCTCAGTATCGGGGAACGCCAGCGCCTCGCGATCGCGTCGGTCTTGGCGATGGAACCCGACGTGATCTGCGTCGACGAGCCGACGACCGGACAGGACCACGCGGAAGCGCGGAAGATCATGGACATCCTCCAAGACTACAACGACCGCGGGCACACCGTCGTCGCGGTGACGCACGACATGGGTCTCGCCGCCGAATACACCGACCGCGTCGTCGTCGTGAAGGACGGTGATGTCATCGATGATGGTCCGCCCGAAGAAGTGTTCCTCCGCGGAGAGGTCTTAGAGGAGTCGAACATTCGCCCACCACAGATTACGCAGGTCGGCATTCAACTCGAGGAGGAATCACCGGCGGACGTCCTCGAGGAGATGTGGCTCACCGTGGAGGACGCCTACGACGATATCGAGTCGTTTCACCGCCGAGAGCCGGCACCGACGGGAGTAGCGGAGCGGGGACTCGGTTCGGTCGACGACTAGGCGACGACGCCCTCTCCACGATCGTATACAATCAACCATATCGACTCTAATTTAGACATTCATCGCTATATTCACCAGATCTGCTACCATATGAGGTTATCTAGATCGTATTAGTATCCAAAACCCTTAATTGACTCGCGTCGAAAAGGCGTGTTGTGAGACGGTTTCAATGAGCGAAATGAGCACCACGACTGACGCCGTACATCGAGAACAGAACACCGCGCCGGGACCGCTTCCAGATCGGCTGTTCGGCCAGATGCCGGACTGGAACTACATGCTTTGGCCGAAGTCGACTCAGGTCATCATGTCCTCGTTGTTCTTGGCACTGGGACTGATCGTCTCCCTCCAGGTCGCCGAGCGGCTCGACACGATCATGTTCGGCGGCGTCGCCCCGATATGGGGGACGATCCTCTTCACGCCATGGCTGATAGCAGCTGGTATCTTCTATGGACTGACCGGGGGGCTGATCGTCGCGAACATCAATCCGATCGTCTCGAACCTCACCGCGTCTAGCCCGCTCGCGCCGCTGTTCTTCCCGGCGAACACCCTCTACGCGGTGACGATCGCCCTCTTCGCGTGGTACTTCAAGACGCCCGGCGAGGGGCTGCGGTTCCGCGAGGTGTTCGTCGCGAACGCGATCGCCGGCCTCCTCAATGTCGTTCCGTACATCCTCTACCAGACGATCGTCCTCAAGCTCCCGCTCCGCGTGAGTCTCGGGATCGAGACCATCCAGTTCGTCGCGTTTATCTTGAGCCTCGGCATCGCGTACCCCTTCTGTAAGAAACTCCTCGAGGCCGGCGTAGTCCAAGTCAGGTAGTCGATCGATGAAATCGTTATTCCTCTTCTCGGATCAGGACTCGTTCCTGCATCGTCTCGATCCACGGCCGAAGTTCCTCGTCGTCATCGCTACCCTCACGTACGTCATGCTGTTCGAGCAGCCAGCCTACATGTTCGCGGCGCTCGGCATCATCGTCGCGCTCATCTGGGGGCTGGGTGGTCTCTCCCCGGCGAAGTACTGGCGTGTCCTCCTATTCCTCGTGCCGATGATCGTCGTCGTCTCGCTCATCCAATCGCTGACGTACCATCCGCCCGGGACGACCTATCTCGCCATGGTCGGCCCATTCCGGGTCGCGACGGACGGCCTCGTCCGCGGCGCAGGTGTCGGCGGCCGACTCGGGACCATGGCTCTGTCGTTCATGCTGTTCTCCATGACGACGACGCCGAAGGAAGTCGGGCTGGCACTCAACAGGACCGGCGTCCCGTACAAGTACGCGTATCTGGCGACGATGGGACTCCGTTTCCTCCCACTCATGCAGGAGGACCTGAGCCGACTGCAGAACGCGCGCGCGGCGCGCGGCGACCCGAACGTCGGGTCCCGGAACGTCTTCCGGCGGATAATAAGCCTCCAGAAGTCGCTCTTCCCGTTGGCCGCGACGTCGCTCCGGCAGAGCAACGAGATCGCGACCGCGCTCGAGCTTCGCGGATACGGCGCCAGTGAGAACCGGACGACTGTCGACCGTCTGACCATCGCATCGTACGACTACGCCGTCACTGCCCTCGCGATCGTGAGTATCGCTGCGATCGTCTACGCACGGTTCGCTCTGCATCTCGGGACGCTGGCGAGCTGACACTCCCTCCCAGCAGCTTCGCCGCGGTAGGGCGCGGACGGGCGAAACCGGACTGTGGCGACGCGAGACGGCGCGCGACTCGCGGGCGCGTCGATTCTCTTAATCGAATATCGTCCACTTTTCCATGATTTCTATTTTCAACTTTCCCCTAACTACGCCAGACACGGACCATATGAATACATAATAGGTGCGTAAGGGGAAGATTGAAAAGAAATAATACACTCAGAGTGAGCGTGAGTGGATCAGAAGCCACCGGATCGGAGAGCGACTCCGTCGTGTTGTACGACATCGAAGACAAGCCACCACTGGGGGAGGCGATTCCGCTCGGCATCCAGCACGTGCTCGCGATGTTCCTCGGGAACGTCGCGCCACCGCTTATCCTCGCGGGCGCCGTCGGCGGCGTTACCGGCCAGACGACGTTCCTCGTGCAGATGGCTCTCATCGTCGCTGGCGTCGCGACGCTCGTGCAGGTGTTCCCCATCGGCCCCGTCGGCGCGAAACTCCCCATCGTCATGGGGACGAGCTTCGCGTTCCTCGGACCGCTCATCGGCATCGGGAACCAGTTCGGCATCGCCGCCGTCTTCGGCGCGTCACTGCTCGCCGCGCCCGTCGAGATGGCGATGGGGCTCACGCTCGATCGCTTCCGTAACTACTTCCCGCCGCTCGTCACCGGTATCGTCGTGATGCTCATCGGCCTCACGCTGATTCCGACCGGGATGAACTACGCCGCGGGGGCGTCCGCCGGTCCCGGCGCGGCGGGCTACGGCTCGCTCGCCAACCTCGGGCTCGCCGGCCTCGTCCTCGTCGTCACCGTCGTCCTCAATCAGTTCTTCGAGGGGTTCCTCCGCGTCATCAGCGTCTTCGTCGGCATCGTCGTCGGCTACGTCGTCGCGATCGCGATGGGGATGGTGGACTTCGCCGCCGTCGCGTCCGCCGGCTGGCTCACCGTCCCGACGCCCCTCCGGTACGGCCTCGCGTTCCCGCCGAGCGCCGTCCTCACCGTCGCGTTCCTCTACGTCATCACCGGCATGGAGACGATCGGCGACATCTCCGGCACCGTCTCCGCGACCGGGCGCGACCCCTCGCGTGAGGAGTTACGCGGCGGCCTCATCGCCGACGGCGTCATGAGCGCGTTCGGCGCCGTGTTCAACGCGCTCCCGAACACGTCCTTCTCGCAGAACGTCGGCCTCGTGAACTTCACGGGCGTCGCGAGCCGCTACGTCGTCGGCATCGGCGGCGTCGTCCTCATCCTCCTCGGGCTCGTGCCGAAGGTCGGCGCGGTCGTCTCCGCGATGCCCGACGCCGTCCTCGGCGGCGGCGCGCTCATCCTCTTCGCGATGATCTTCTCGTCGGGCGCGCGCATCATCACGCAGAACGTCACGCTCGACCACCGGAACTCGACGATCCTCGCGCTCTCGATGGCGCTCGGTCTCGGTGTCGCGTTCCGCCCGGAGATCCTCCAGAACCTCCCGACGGAGGTACAGACGCTCTTCGGGTCCGCGCTCGTCACCGGCGGCATCGCCGCGCTCGTCCTCAACGTCGTCATCCCCGGCGGCGGCGTCGGCACCGGCCCAACCGAGTACACGGACGGTCTCGCGCCCGAGACCCCGACGAATATGCAGGATGACATCCCGGACTCCGGGACGTCACCGACCCCCATCGACGACGACTGAGATGCGCGCTCGCACGCATCCCAACGTATGAGCGGGGACGCCGACCCCATCGACCTCCTCGTCCGCGGGACGGTCGTGAACGTCACGACGGGAACGCTACGCGACGGCGCGGTCGCGGTCGACGACGGCGAGATCGTCGCGCTCGCGGAGCGCCCCGCCGAGCGCGTCGTCGAGGGCGCGTACGTCGCGCCCGGCCTCATCGACGCGCACATGCACGTCGAGTCCTCGATGGTGACGCTCCCGCGCTACGGCGAGGCGGTCGTGCCGCGCGGCGTGACGAGCGTCGTCCACGACCCCCACGAGGTCGCGAACGTCCTCGGGGAAGCGGGGGTTCGCGGCGTCATCGCCGACGCCGCGCGCACGCCGCTGAAGGCGCGCTTCACCGTGCCGTCCTCGGTGCCCGCGTCCGACCTACAGGACGGCGGCGCGACCCTCGACGCGGACGCGGTCGCGGACCTACTCGACCACGAGCGCGTCGTCGCGCTCGGTGAGGTGATGAACGTCCCGGGCGTGCTCGCTGGCGACCCGGAAGTGCACGCGAAGATCGAGGCGGCGCGCGAGCGCGGCCTCCCCGTCGACGGCCACGCGCCGCGCCTCGGCGGCGACGACCTCCACGAGGTCGCGCGCCACCTCGACACCGACCACGAGAGCATCGGGCTCCCCGAGGCCCGCGAGAAGGCGCGGGCGGGACTGCGCGTCTACCTCCGCGAGGGCTCCTCGAGCCGGAATCTCGCGGACCTCGCACCGCTTGTCGAGGCGGTGGACGCGCGCCGGCTCTCGCTCTGCACGGACGACCGCGAGGTGACGGACCTCCTCGCGGAGGGCGGCGTCGACAACGCGCTCCGCGAGCTCGTCGACTGCGGCGTCGACCCCGTGACCGCGGTGCAGATGGCGACGCGCAACACCGCGGACGCGTACGGCCTCCCGTTCGGCCGCATCGAGCCCGGCGCGCCCGCGGACCTCGTCGTCCTCTCCGACCTCGCGTCGTGGGACGTCGAGCACGTCGTCGTCGACGGCGTCCTCGACCCGACCGCGGACGCGACCGACCCGCCCCCGACACAGCTCGCGATCGACACGGTCGAGTTCCGCGCGCTCAACGCCGCCGACCTGGCGCTCGCGCATCCGGGCGAAGAGACGGCGACGGTCCGCGTCGTCGACGCCGTCGGCGGCTTACAGACGGGGCGGATGACCGCGACGGTGCCGGCCGTTCCGCTCGCGGACGCCGACGACGCGCCCAGTGTACTCGGTGCCGACGTGGCGAGCGATGTCCTCCCGCTCGCGGTCGTCGAACGCCACGGCGGTGATGGGAGCGTCGGTCGCGGGTTCGTGCACGGCCTCGGGCTGGAGCGTGGCGCGGTCGGGTCGACGGTCGCGCACGACGCGCACAACTGCGTCGTCGCGGGCGCCTCCCACGACGCGATGGCGCGCGTCGCGAACCACCTCCGCGAGGTCGGGGGCGGCGTCGCCGCCTACGACCCCGAGAGCGAGTCGGTCGAGTCGCTCGCGCTCCCGGTCGCGGGGCTGATGTCGGACGCGCCGCTGGCCGACGTCCGCGCGGGTTTCGAGGCCGTGGAGGCGGCGGCGCGCGACCTCGGCCTCCGGGGCGAGGCGGGACTGATGGAGCTCTCCTTCCTCGCACTCGAGGTCATCCCCGAGTACCGCCTGACGAACAACGGCCTCGTGGACGTCGAGGCGTTCGACTACGTCAACGTGGTCGTCGACTGACGCACTCGTGCCGTCGAATTCGATATCCCGGACGCACGTCCGCGTTTCGCTCGATTCGGTTTCGGGTACCAGAAGTTCTAACACGGTCGGGGCGACAGGTGCACTCGAATGAGTGTTGATACGGTAATCGCGGGCGGGACGCTCGTCACCGCCTCCGGAACGCGCGAGGGCGCGCTCGCCATCGACGGCGGCGAGATCGTCGGCGTGGGCGACGAAGCGGCGCTCCCCGACGCCGACGAGCGCGTCGACGCGACCGACCGCCTCGTCATGCCGGGCGTCGTCGACCCGCACGTCCACATCGGTGACCACGTCTCCATCGACAGCTACGAGACGGCGACGCGCGCGGCCGCGCTCGGCGGCGTCACGACCGTCGTCGACTTCGCGTGGCAGGCGTACACGGGCGCGGAGAGCCCGTGGGACGAGCCCGCGCCTCTGCTCGACGGCGTCGAGGAGAAGCGCGCGAACGCCGCGGAGGCGCTCGTCGACTTCGGCCTCCACGGCGGGATCCTCCGCGAAGACGACGACCTCTTCGCGGAGCTGGAGGACGTCGTCGAGGCGGGCGTGACGTCGTTCAAGATGTACACCGCGTACGACTACGGCCTCTCGAACGGCTTCATGGAGCACGTGTTCGAGCGCCTCGCGGAGCACGGCGCGGTCGGCCTCGTCCACAGCGAGGACGACTCGGTCTGCGAGGCGCGCACGGAGCGCCTGCGTGCGGCCGGCCGGGACGAGCCCGAGGCGTACCCGGAGTCGCGCCCCGATTACGCGGAGGCGATGGCCGCCGAGGACGCGGTGCGTCTCGCCCGCGAGGCGGGCGCGAAGTACTACGGCATCCACACGACCGCGCGGGCGTCCGCGGAGGTGATGGAGCGCTTCCGCGAGGACGGCTCGCGGGTCCGCGCGGAGACGTGCGTCCACTACGCGACGCTCGACGACTCCGTCTACGCGGAGCTGGGGAACCTCCCGAAGATCGCGCCGCCGATCCGCGCGCCGGACGACGTCGAGGCGATGTTCGAGTACCTCCGGCAGGGCGTGCTGAGCGTCGTCTCGACGGACCACGTCGCCGCGGCGCGCGCCGACAAGGAGGACCGGCCGTGGTGGGAGGGGCCGTTCGGCGCGAACGGCGTCCAGCGCAGTCTCCCCGTCTTCCACGACGAGGCCGTGAACGAGCGAAGCTTCTCCTATCCCTTCCTCGTGCGCGTCATGTGCGCGAACCCCGCGGAGACGTTCGGGATGCCCGAGAAGGGCACGCTCGACCCGGGGACGGACGCCGACGTCGTCGTCTTCGACCCCGACGCGACGCACACCGTCACGGCCGAGGAGAACGCCTCGAAGGCGGACTACTCGATCTACGAGGGCCGCGAGGTGACGGGTCGCGTGCGAAAGACGTTCGTGCGCGGCGAGCTCGTCGCGGACGACGGCAACATCGTCGCGGAACCCGGGCACGGCGAGTTCCTCGAGCGCGAGATTCCGGAGTGGGGGACGTAGATGGCGGCGCGAGCGACGCGGACGACGCGAGCGAGTCCGAGCAGCGAGTCGACGACCACCGATGGATTCAGTACGCGATGAACGAACACACGACGACGCTGGCGGCGGTGAACGACGCGGACGAGGAGCGCTTCGTCGACCTGCTCGGTGGCGTCTACGAGGAGTCACCGTGGGTGGCCGCGCGGACGCACGCGAAGCGGCCGTTCGGCTCGGTCGAGGAGCTGGCGGCCGCGATGGCCGAGACGGTCGCGGACGCCTCGCGCGAGCGGAAGCTCGAGTTGCTCCGCGCGCACCCCGACCTCGGTGAGCAGACGGAGATGACGGACGCCTCCGAACGCGAGCAGGCGTCGGCCGGCCTCGACGAGTTGAGCCGCGAGCAGTACGAGGCGTTCGAGGAACTGAATGCGCGCTACCGCGAGAAGTTCGGGTTCCCGTTCGTCATGGCGGTGACGGGCGCGTCGCCGGAGGAGATTCGGGCGGCGATGGAAGAGCGCGTCGAGCACGCGGAGGCCGAGGAGTTCCGGACGGCGCTCGAAGAAGTGCACGAGATCGCGCGCCTCCGCCTCGAGGAGCGCGTGCACGCGATCGAGTGAGAGTGTGGAGGCGTTCGTCCACTGAGTAGCCACTTCGGTTCTCGTTGTCCAGTCCTGACGCGAAGTTTTTTGTACGTAGGTGAGAAGGTATCGGATGAGCGATGACGACTCGCAAACCCCTAGCGGACAGTGACGACACGGGCGACTCGGAACGCGCGATGAACTACGGGAAGGAGCAGGTCGCGGTCTACCGGACGTACGCGACGCCGCTCGAGGGCGTCCGGACGATCCCGGAGTCGGACTTCGACGGCCGCGAGAACACGCTCTTCGGGCTGGACGTCCGCGTGCAGGTCGAGGGCGAGGAGTTCCTCCCGTCGTTCAGCGAGGGCGACAACAGCATGGTGGTAGCGACGGACTCGATGAAGAACTTCATCCTCCACCACGCGGGCGAGTACGACGGCGCGACGCTCGAGGGCTTCCTCAAGTACGTCGGGTCGCGCTTCCTCGACACCTACGACCAGATGGAGGCCGTCACGGTGTCCGCGGACGAGATCCCGTTCGACGAGCGCCCCGTCCCCGCGGAGGACGGCGAGGGCTTCGAGGCGAGCGACCTCGTCTTCGGGGTCTCCGACGACGAGTCCGGCTACGGCGAGATCGCGCTCGAGCGCGACGGCGACGACACCGCCATCACCGGCCAGACGAGCGGCGTCACCGACCTCGAGCTCGTGAAGGTGTCCGGGAGCTCGTTCACCGACTACGTGCAGGACGAGTACACGACGCTCCCGGAGCGCGAGGACCGCACGCTCTACATCTCTCTCGACGTCTTCTGGACGTATGACGACGCGACGGACGCGCTCGGTGACGACCCCGAGCGCTACGTCCCGGCCGAGCAAGTGCGCGACATCGCGGGCGTCGTCTTCGACGAGTACGACTCGAACTCGATTCAGGACCTCATCTACCGGGTCGGCCTGCGCGTCCTCGAGCGCTACCCGCAGCTCGAGTCGGTGAGCTTCGAGGCGAACAACCGGACGTGGATCGAGGTCCGCGACGACCTCGAGGGCGACGCGACGGTGCTGCGCGAGCCCGCGCGGCCGACGGGCTTCCAGCAGTTCTCGATGGACCGCGGCGACCTGGAGGGCGAGTGATGAGCGCCGGCCTCACCACGCACGTCCTCGACACGAGCCGCGAGGGGCCGGCGGAGGGCGTGGACGTGACCCTGGAGCGCATCGACGACGCGGGCGACACGACGATGCTCGCGGACGCGACGACGAACGCGGACGGCCGCGTCGACGACCCGCTCCTCTCCGCCGACGAGATGGAGACCGGTACCTATCACCTCCGTTTCGAGGTGGGCGCGTACTACCGCGGCCTCGACGCCGAGCCCTCCTTCCTCGAGACGGTACCGGTGCGCTTCGTCATCGACGACGTCGAGGAGCACTACCACGTCCCCCTCCTCCTCTCACCCGGCGGGTACACGACGTACCGCGGGAGCTGATCCGCTCCCGGGCTCGCTGGCCGTGTGGCACTACTGACGCAGTCGGGTCCGTCGGGACACTCCGAGTCCGTCCGGTCGAGCCTCACCGCATCGGCCAACGAGGGAGAGCGCGGGTGTCGCGAGCGGGTTACTCGATGCCGACGCGCTCGACGACATCCGCGCCGACGGCGGCGGCGTCGCGCAGAATCGCGGCCGTGTCGTCGAGCGTCGCGACCTCGCGCTCCTCCATCACGATATCGCCCGCACAGAGGACGGTATCGACCTCGAAGCCCTGCGCGGCGTAGACGAGCGCGTGGACGGGGTCGGGGCACGGCGTGAGATGGGGATGGTCGAGATCGATGATCGCGACGTCCGCGAGCTTGCCGGCTTCGAGCGACCCGAGGTCGTCCGCGCGGCCGATGGCGCGCGCACCGTCGATCGTCACCATGTCGAAGGCGGTCTGCGCGGGGATGACACCGGGGTCGCGGTGGTAACCCTTGTGCGCGCTCGCGACGGCGCGCAGGTCCGAGAGCGGATTGACGGTGTCGTTCAGGTTCGCGTTGTCGGTGCCGAGGCCGACGGTAACGCCGGCGTCGAGCAGCTCGACGACGGGCGCGAACCCGGTGGCGAGTCGCATGTTCGCCATGAAGTTGTGCGCGACGCTCGTCCCGCTCTTCGCGAGCAAGCGGACGTCCCCGGCGTCGATCTGGACGCAGTGCCCGAGGAGGGTGCGCTCGCCGAGGTAGCCGGCGTTCCGGAGGTACTCGATGCTGGAGAGGCCGGCGTCCGCCTCCTCGACCTCGGCCTCGGCGATGTGCATGGTCGTCCGGACATCGTGCTCCTCGGCGAGCCGAGAGGCCTCCCGGAGGCCGCGCGTAGAGGAGGACGCGAGGACGATCGGGGTCGGCCAGACCGACTGGCGGCCGTCGGCGCTCCCGTGGTGGCGCTCGATGAGGCGCTCGGTCTCGCGGACCGCCCGATCGGTGTCGATCGCGAAGTGGTCGGCGGGCGGGTGCTCGACCCCCGAATCGCGGAGCTGGTAGTCCGCCAGGAGTGCCTCGAACGCCTCGTCGGGCGGGCTGTCCGCGAAGCCCGCGCCGTAGACGTTCCGGACGCCCGCGGTGTCGTAGACGTCGAGTTTCGCCTCGATGGTCTCCGGGGCGTCCCAGACGACCTCGGTGTCGTTCTCGACGAACGTCGTGACACCCGCTCGAATCGCCTCGAGACAGTAGAGCGCGGCGGCGACGGCGTGCTCGTCGGGCGTCATCGCGACGGACGCGGGGCGCTTAACGTTGTAGAGCCAGTCGTAGAGCCCGCGGTCGGCGGCGAACGCGCCGCCGCGGAGGACGACGTCGGAGACGTGCGTGTGCGTGTTGATGAGCCCGGGGATCACCGCGCCGCCGTCGGCGTCGACGACGCGATCGGCGTCGTACTCGTCCGTGACCTCCGCAGTGGGGCCGACCGCCTCGATACGCTCGTCGGTGATCGCGAGCGCGCCGTCCGCGACGACGTCCCGCTCGGCGTTCTGCGTGACGACGCGGCCGTTGGTGACGAGGAGGTCACTCACCAGTGCTCACCCGCGAGTAGTCGGCGAGACAGGAGTTGACGATATCGTACTCTGATTCGTCTAGTCACCATATTCCCTGTGAATATATGTAGATAAATAAGCGTTCGTCTACCGATAGTCGAGGATGTGGACAGCGAAGCGAGGCGGGTTCGAGACGTCAATTACAGACATACACATGTAAATTCACGTAGTTTACACAAGCGGGAGGTTGGGGAAGAAGTGTCGGAGGCGGCTGTGTGGCGAACAAGAACGACAAATCGTCGTCAGTTTGGCTCTGACAGCCTTCGGTCTGGAATCCCCGGCGGCGCGCGACGCCTCACTCGACGGTGTACTTGTGGACGTCCGTCTCGCGGTCGGTCTCGAGGAAATAATCGACGCTCTCGACGTCATCGAGGCCGCGAACGGTGTTCAACAGGTCGGTAGCGTCCTCGACGCCGGCGGCGGTCGCGACTGCGTGGACGTCGATAGACCCGAAGCCACGACAGACCAGCCAGAAGTCGAGTTCGCTCAGTCGCTCGTAGACGGCGTCGGCCGCGGCGGTACCGCCACGGACCGTCACGTCGACACGGAGGACCTGCCAGTCGTGGCCCTGGGGGGCCGTGAGGAGGAGGATCGAGGACTCGTCGAGGAGGTCGGTGACGCGGTGTCGGACACCCTCGGCGCTCATCTCGTAGCCCGCTTCCTCGAGTCGGCTGGCGATCCGCGAGTACGGCATCCGTGGGTCCTCGCTGAGCGTCTGGAGGATCTCCCGATCGATCTCGTCTACGCTGTCACGTACCATACGGTGCCCGTCTCGACGAGCCGACTTAAATCCTCCACGGCGCCATGCGACCGGACGGGACACCGTGTCGTCGACGCTATCGGGGACACGTGAGGGGAGACGGAGCCTACGGGAGGTGAACGGTTCGACGAGGCGAAGCGCGGCGAACGGGGGTTCCGAGCGGGACGGTCGGAGCGCGCGGCGTCGAGTCAAGGGAGGCGTGATGCGAGCGGGTCGTGTGCCCCCGAGAGCGGGCGACCGACCGTTCAGTCGTCCTCGAACTTCCGGCGTCGCGCCTCGAGGACGTTCTCGACGATCAGGTCGGTGACGTCGGGAATGGTCCGGGCGATCGCGTCGTCGAGCTCGCGGCCGGTGACGTCTTTCACGCCGTGGTCGCGGAGTTTCCGCTTGACCTCGAAGTCGAGGGCGGCCTCGCGTGCGTCCCACGAGTCGGGACGCGGGTAGACGGCCTTCTGCCGGACGGCGTCGAACTCGAAGGCCGGCCCCGAGTCGGCGGGGTCGACGGTCGGGGCGACCGCGTCATCGGTCGCGGTGGTGTCGGCGTCGCCCGTCGACTCGGATGCCTCTTCCCCGGGAGCCTCGTCGTCCGCCGTCGGCTCGGCTACGTCTTCCGCGGAGGACGCGTCGGAGGGGTCGTCGCGGCCGTCGTCCGGTGCCGCGTCCCCGTCCGTGTCCGCGTCCGCGTCGTCCACGCCGATGTTGGCGAAGCGGTTGTCGTCAGGCATCGACGGCACCCCGCTCGACGATGTCGGCGAGCTCGTCCAACCGCGGGAGCTGGTCGTTCTCGGAGTCGTAGGCCGCGAGCGGCTTCCCCTCGCGGTACGCGCGACCGAACGCGACGCGCTTTCGGAGGCCGGGGCCGGGCGATGCGTCGAACTGCGCGGAGCGCGCGAACGCCGGGAGGCGATCCGCCCACGGGGAGTCCTCGATGTCCCGGATGATGCGTTTCTCCTCGCCGTCGCCTTCGAGGATGTTCGGGACGATCGCGAGGACGCGGACGTCGATCCCACCCTCGTCGCGCAGCGGGCGGAGCTGTTGTTCGACCATCCGCTGGAACCCGGAGATCGAGGCCTCGCGCATCTTCAGGGGGACGATGACGTTCTGCGTCCCGACGAGCGCCGAGTCGGAGAGCGGGCCGATGCTCGGCGGGCTATCGACGACGATGTAGTCGTACTCGTCGCCGAGCAGCGGATCGACGACGTAGTTGCGGATCCGCGTGACGCCGTACGCGCTCGTGCGGAGTTGGTTCTCGACCTCGTCGAGGTCGCGGTGGCTCGGCACGACGTCCATCCACTCGGTCTCGCGGATGAGATCGTGGATGTCGACGTCCGAGTCGGCGTCCCAGACGTCGCCGAGGGTGTGCTCGGCCTCGTAGCAGTGCGCGAGGCCGACGCCCTCGGTGGCGTTCCCCTGTTGGTCGAGGTCGACGAGGAGCACGTCGTGGCCGCGTGCGTCGAGTCGTTCCGCGACGTTGATCGCGACGGTGGTCTTCCCCACCCCGCCCTTCTGCAGGGCGACGGTCACCGCGCGCGGTTCCGGGTCGTCGGTCATGGGCTACCTACCGTGCCCACCATAGTAAAACTACCCACGGTGACAAAGTGGTGCAAGCTACCTACCGTAGCTACCTTAGCTAAGGTAGATATAGAGTGGCGGGTGAGCCCCGCACGGACCAGTCGCGTTCCCCCACCAGATTATAAGTGTTTTCCCGGTCATCGACACCTCAGGAGGGTGGTTTCGTCGGACGATCCGAAAACGAGTGCCGCGGTCCGCTCCGCGTCGGGTTCGTGTGCGAACGGGGTTACTCCTCGAACTGGTAGACGTCCGGGTACCCGCGGATGCGCTTCGGTTCCGGCGAGCGGTACGTCAACACCTTGCTCGTCGTCTTCCCGAGTTGCACGAGGCTCTCCGCGTGGACGGCGGCGGCGCCGACGCTGTCGATAACCGGCACGGGAAGCTCGGCCTCCAGTTCGACGTCGAGTTTCCCCATGCCCGCACAGCCTAGACAGATAACCTCCGCGCCGTCCTCCTCGATCGCGCGCTCGCTCGCCTCCAACAGCGCGCCCACCGCGGCGTCGCGGGCCGTCTCCGTCTCGACGACCGTGAGTTCCGTGCAGCGGACGGACGCGTACTTCTCGGCGAGTCCCGTCTTCCTGACCGTCTCCTCGAAAGTCCTTCGCGCGCGGGAGGATCGTCGCGACCGAGAAGGACGCGCCGAGGCTGTTCACGACGTACATCGACGCCTCCGCGATGCCGACGACCGGTTTCTCCGTGACTTCGCGGCACGCGTCGAGGCCGGGATCGCCCCAACACGCGTTGATGAACGCGTCGTACTCGTCCGCGTCCCGCCGGATCTCCTCTAGGAGGCCGGGAACCGCAAGGTAGTCGTCGTAGTAGGACTCGATGCTGATCGGGCCCTTCTCAGGGGAGACGGCGACGACATCGGTGTCGTCGCGCGTGTAGCGATCGGCGACGTCGCCGATGTTCTCCGTCATCTCAAGCGTCGTGTTCGGATTGATGGCTTTGATTCGCATGATCGTGTCGTATCGTCTCAGTCGTCGTCGAGCGCCTGGCGGCGCTCGCGCGTCGCGGCCTCGTCTACGGACCCGTCGTCGGTCAGGATGACACCGTAGATCTCGCGCGCACGCTCGCGACTCACGAGGTCGTCAAGGACGTCGGCGCGGACCTTCTCGGGGTCGCGTTCCGTCGGATCGCCCCACCCGCCGGCGCCCGGGCCGACGAGTCGGAGCCGCTGTCCGGCCGCCATCGGGCGGTTTTCGAGCTTCGAGGGGAGCGACTCCTCGTTCTCGTCGCCCGCGTTCCGGACGATCGCGCCCGTCGTCCCCTCGTTCCCCCCGGCGAACCCCCACGGCGGATACTCGTTGCCGTCGCCCTCGATGGAGACGCGGCCGGGCGAGGTGAACTCGATCTCCCGGATCGTCCCGGCCCCGCCGCGGTTTCGTCCCGCGCCCTCCGCGTCTTCGCGGAGTTCGTACGTGCTCACGCGGAGCGGGTAGTGACTCTCGATGTCCTCGATGGGGTTGTTCCGGGTGTTCGCGTACAGCGTGTCGACGGCGTCGATGCCGTCCTTCCCCGGCCGCCCGCCGTAGCTCCCGGACGTGATGTCCATGTAGACCCAGTACTCGTCGTCCGTCACGCCACTGAACGTGGAGATCTTGAGGTTCCCGGTGCCGGCGCAGGTCTGCTCGGGGACGACCTCCGCGAGCGCCTTCAGCGTCAGGTCGGCGATACGATTGCCGGGGCAAAAGCGGGCGATGGTCGGCGCCGGGAAGCGGGGGTTCACGATCGAGCCCTTCGGCGCGTGGACCGAGACCGGCCGCGTGATGCCGTGGTTCTGCGGGATCAGGTCGTGCTCCTCCGTGTCCAACAGCGTCGAGCGGAGCACTAACAGCACCGCGGGGACGACCGTCCCCTCGAACGGCATGTTGATCGGGCGGTTGTCGAGTTGATCGTCGCAGCGCGAAAGGTCGACGTCGACGGACGATCCCTCAACGGTGAGATCGACGGCGAGGAAGACGTCCTTCTCGTCCGGGTCGGTCGACTCCGGGAAGCCGTCGAGATAGCCCTCGGCCGAGTACGTCCCGTCGGGGAGGGACTCAATCCGCCGCCGGAGGTGTTCCTCGGAGTAGTTCATCGCGTCCTGTCCGGCGTATTTCACCGTCTCGTGGCCGTGCTCCTCGAAGAGGTCGACCATCCGCTCGGCGCCGGCGCGCGCGGCCGAGATCTGGGCTTCGACGTCGCCCATCACCATGGCCGGCGTCCGGATGTTGTCGGCGATCAGCTGCCACGCGGTCTCGTTGCGCTCGCCCCCCTCGACGATCTTCAGGGCGTCCAGCCTGATCGACTCGCTGTACGCGTCGATGGTCTCGATGATGCACGTCCCGGGCTTGTCCGCACCGACGTCCAAGTGGTGCGCCGTCGTGACTGAGAACCCGGTCAGCTCGTCCTCGTAGAACACCGGGACGACGACGGCGAAGTCGGGGGCGTGCGTCGCGCCGTGGTACGGGTCGTTGTGGAGGACGACGTCGCCGGGCTCGAAACGCTGGCCGCGCTCCGCGAAGAGGTCGATGACGCCCCGGACGTACGCGGGGATCGGCCCCATCTGGAGGGGCGTGCTGTCAGTCTCGCAGAGCTGTCGGGCGCGCTCGTCGAGCAGCGCGCAGCCGAAGTCCTCCGATTCGCGGATGATGCTTGAGTAGCTCGTCCGCATGAGCTTGTGCCCCATCTCGTCGCAGATGTTCGTGAGACTCCCGGCGACGACGCGGCTCGTCACCGGGTCGATCCGGTCGCCCGGGTCGTCCACGTCGAGCAGCGGCGCGGTCTGTTCTCTGACGGTCGCGGCGGTGTCGTCTGTGTCTGTCATGGTGTTATCGGGTCAGTTCGATGTCGCCGTGCTGGAGGACGGAGACGTCGAAGTCCGGCGGGACGATGATGGTCGAATCCTTCTCCGCGATGATGGCGGGCCCGGAGAGCGAGTGGCCCGCGCGGAGGTCGGTGCGGTCGACGAACGGCGTCGCGTGCGCCTCGATCTCGCCGTCGACGTCGAAGTAGACGTCGTCCTTGAACAGGACGTGCTCCTCTACCATGCTCGTCGCCTCGGGGATCGTGACGAGATCCGCGGTGGGGAGCCGGCCGTACGCGGTTACGCGCTCGTTGACGAGTTCGACGGCGTTCTCGTCGAAGCCGTGACCGAACTCGGATTCGTGGGCGGCGTCGAACGCCGCGTCGATGCGCTCGATCGGGCGAACGCGGCGGCCGTCGCTGACGGGGACGGTGAGTTCGTACCCCTGTCCCTCGTAGCGACAGTCCGCGCTCAGTTCGAGATCGATGCGTTCGTCGGCGACGCCGTCGCGGTGAAGGCGATCCTCGGCGTCCGCGACGAGGGCGTCGTAGTCGGACTGGAGGCGCTCGCGGTCGAGGTCGCTCAGCGTCTCGAAGGTCGTGTGTATCTGATCGAACTGCAGATCGGTCGTCGAGAGCCCAACCGCAGAGAGGACGCCAGAGCTCGCCGGGATGAGCGTGCGCGATACGTCCAGTTCGCGCGCGACGTCCGCGGCGTGCATCGGACCGGCACCGCCGAACGCGACGAGCGTGAAGTTCTCCGGATCGCGGCCCTTCTGCACCGTCTTCGACCGGATGGCGTTCGCCATACCGTTGTTCACGATCCGGAGCACGCCGGCGGCCGCCTCCATCTCGTCCATGCCGAGCGGATCGGCGAGCCGCTCGCGGATAGTCTCGCGTGGCGCGTCGACGAGCAGGTCCATCTCGCCGCCGAGGAAAAACTCGGGGCGGATACGGCCGAGCGCGACGTGCGCGTCCGTGACCGTCGGGTCGGTGCCGCCCCGGTCGTACGCGATCGGCCCCGGCATTGCGCCCGCGGATTTCGGACCGACGCGGAACGCCCCCGTATCGTCGAGGTAGGCGATGCTCCCGCCGCCGGCCCCGATGGTCTCGATGTCGATCATCGGGATCATCACCGGATAGCCGCCGACCTGCGTCTCACGGACGTTCGCCTTGACGATTTCGTCATCGGCGACGATGCCGATGTCAGCGCTCGTCCCACCCATGTCGAGCGTGATCGCGTTCGTCGCCTCCGAGTCGGGCGTGTTGACGTCCGTCCGTCGTTTGCCGCCGAGGATGCCCGCGGCCGGCCCGGAGAGCAGCAGTGTCACCGCACGCTCGGTCACCATCTCCTCGGTCGCGATGCCGCCGTTCGACTGCATGACGTGGAGGTCGGCCGTCACACCGAGCGACCGGAGTTCCCGCTCGAACGTCTCGATGTATTCGACGACGGTCGGCCCGATGGCCGCGTTCATCGCGGTCGTCGTGAACCGCTCGAACTCGCGGAACTGCGGATACACCTCGCTCGACGTGGTGACGTACACGTCGGGGGAGACGTCCTCGATGATCTCTTTCGCCCGCGCCTCGTGTTCGTCGTTCAAGTAGGAGAAGAGAAAGGCGACGGCGATCGAATCGACGCCGGCGTCATCGAGGGCACGTGCCGCCTCAGCGACGGCGTCTTCGTCGAGCGGCGTGCGGACGGTCCCGTCCGCGTCGATCCGCTCCGGAACCGTCATGCGGTGGCGACGCTTCGTGAGCGGGTGCTGTTGCCACGGGACGTCCTGCTGGATAGAGTAGTTCTGTGGTCGCTTGTGACGGCCGATGTGGACGATATCGCGGTACCCCGCCGTCGTGATCATCCCGACCTCGACGCCCTCGTGTTCGAGGACGGCGTTCGTCGCGATGGTCGTCCCGTGGAAGACGTAGTCGAGTTCGCCCGGAGGGGTGTCGGTCATCTCGCAGACCTCGTGGACACCGCGGAGCGCGCCCTCCGAGGGATCGTCCGGCGTCGTGCTCACCTTGTGAACCGTCCGTTCGTTCACGTCGTCGTCGGTGAGATAGACATCGGTGAACGTCCCACCGATATCTATTCCTAATATTTTCATCTATAGGCCTACACCGAGCCAATCGGTCAAAAATATTGTGCCGTGTTCGGCATGTGAACGAGATGTTCGAGATGCGATTTACTATCGACAGTGAGCGTCGGGGGTTCCACACGAGTGGCAGGTCGGGCGGAGTGCGGTAGGGGTCGTTCGAGCACGAGAGAGGGCAGATAGCGCGCGGACACGGATCTAGCATCTAGCCTTCCGAAAGAACCTAACGGGCGGGTTCGGTACCACATGACAATGTCTTCCAAAGTGGTGGTCCTCGGGACGGGCGGTACCATCGCGAGCACGGACGGTGACGACGGCGCGACACCGAGCCGGAGCGGCACCGAGCTCGTCGATGCCGTTCCGGGTATCGAGACCCACGCGGACCTCGACGTTCGGGAAGTCGTCCAGACGCCGAGTTTCGACATCGATCCGGACGACATCGCCGCGGTCGCACGCGGTGCCCGCGACGCCGCCGCCGAGGGAGCGACCGGTGTCGTCGTCACGCACGGGACGGACACGATGGAGGAGAGCGCCTACTACCTCGATCTGGTGCTCGATCTCCCCATCCCGGTCGTCCTCACCGGCGCACAGCGGCGTCCCGACGAGGTGAGCCCGGACGGCCCGAGCAACCTCCTCACTGCGGTTCGCGCCGCGACGAGCGAGCACCTCGCCGGGGCGGGCGGGGTCTACGTCGCGTTCGACGAGGAACTCCACGCCGCCCGCGACGTCACGAAAGCGCACACGAGCGCGCTCTCGACGTTCGTCTCGCCCGACGCGTGTCCGATCGTCCGCTTCACCCGCGAGGGGGAACGCGTCCTCCGCGCCCCCGGAAGTCGCTCCGTCACGCTCGACGTGACCGAAACGTCGGCGGACGTCGAGATGGTGAAAACGGGCGTCGGCGTCGGTGCGCGACAGCTCCGCGCCGCCCTCGACGCGGGTGTCGACGGGATCGTCGTCGAGGGGACCGGCCTCGGCAACACGACCGGCGCGCTCGGTGACGCGATCGCCGACGCCGTCGACGCCGGGACCCCCGTCGTTCTCACCTCGCGCTGTCACGCCGGCGCCGTCGCTCCGGTCTATGGGACGTCGGGCGGCGGGGAGACCCTCCACCGCCACGGCGTCATCAGCGGCGACGACCTCCCCGCGCACAAGGCGCGCGTGAAGCTCATGCTCGCGCTCGCGGCTTCGGACGGCGACGGTGAGACCGTCCGCGACGCGTTCGCGTAGGCGGCGCTCGTTCTCCGCCGGCGCTCTCTCTCACACGCCCTCGGCTTTCGCGGCCGCGACCGTGTCGATGACGTCCTCCATGTTGTCCGTCAGCGGATAGACGACCGGTTCGGTACAGCCGGCCTCGCAGTAGTCGCCGAGCCGCTCGATGACGTCCTCGCGCGTCCCCGTCGCAACGATGTTCCGCACGACCTCGTCGGGGACGTGCTCGGACGCGCGCTCGATGTCGGCAGCGGTCGCCGGCCAGTCGAGTTCCGCCTCGACGCGTTCGGCGTTCGCGTCCGAGATGCCCGACGCCTTCGTGATGTGTGGCTGCTGGCCGATGTACTGAGTGGCGAGTCCGCGTGCTTCGTCGAGTGCGACGTCCACGTCCTCGTCCATCGAGACGGCGATGAGTTGCGGACGATCGACGTCCGCCATCGATCCGCCCTGTTTCTCGACGCCGGCCTCGAGCCGCTCGAGACCGCGCTCGACGTGCTCCGGCGGGATGAAGTAGTTCATGAAGATCCCGTCGACGATCCCCTTACCGACGAGCTCGCCGGTCATCTGGTGCATCGTCTCGCCCGTCGCACCGATATAGATGGGGACGTCGCGGGGCTCCGCGTCGGCGCGTACGAGGTCGAGCTCGATGTCCTCGACCTGTATCTCGTCGCCGTCGTAGGTGACGTTTTCGAGGTCGAGGAGTTTCCGCGTGACCGTGCAGTACTCCCACATGTGGCGTAGGGGGTTCCCGCGGTCGATCCCGACCTTGCTGGCGAGCGGATCCCACCACGCGCCGATACCGAGTTTCGTCCGGCCGCCCGAGAGCTCGTGAAGCGTCGAGAACGTCTGCGCCATCAGCGCCACGTTCCGCGTGTAGCAGTTCGTTACCCCGGGTGCGATGTCGATCTCGTCGGTGACTTGCGTGTACGCACCCATGACGGTCATGGCGTCGCGGACGAGCCGGGATTCGCCCTGCCAGACGGAGTCGAGTCCCGCCTCCTCGGCGTACTGCGCGTAGTGCAGTTCGTCGGTGATGTCGGGCTTCTCCCAGTTCCAGATACCGGCGCGGGTGAACTCGCGGTCGGAATCCATTAGGATGCCCCCGTCGGTGTCGTGGTCGTGACGCTATCGCGCTTCGGGAATGTCGTCCCACTCATACCTCACGATCTACTTTGAAGATAGGTAATAAATGTATGGGTGGTCAGTAGAACGCGTTTCAGTAATTAGTACTGAGTATCGAACGCTGAAACGCGATCGTACGTCAAAATTCGAATTTTGGTGGAACGGATCGCTCAGTGACCTCTCTCGCGACGGTTCACGCTAGACGTATTCACCCTCGGCCTCGTAGACCGTCGGGTCGTCGTCGTATTTCTCCGCGACCGTCTCCAACGAGGTGAACGAGGCGTTCTCGTGCTCTTTCACGTAGCCGATGAAGTCCTCGAGATGCGTGATCATGTGCGGGAGTCCGTGGATGTCCGGGTGGATGGTGAGCGTGTAGACCCCGGCACCGCGACGGTTGTAGAGGAAATCGAACTGGCGCTTGTAGTACTGTTCGTACATCATCTTCGGGTCCTTGTAGCCCGCGTGGTAGTTCGGCTGCTTGATGAACTGCATCGCGGGAATGTCGTCGCGGAACCAACTGATCGGGATCTCGACGACGTCCGTCTCCTCGCCCTTCTCGTACGGCGTCATCCACGTCTCGGCGGGCTGGTCGTACTGGATCTTCTCCCAGCTGTCGCCCTTGCGCATGTAGCCGGGGTCGAACTCGCTCTCCATCAGGCTGCTGTCGTAGAGGAAGCCGTACTTCTCCACGAGATCCGGCGTGTTCTCGCTGTACTCCCACCAGCTCGCCCGGTGACCGACCGGCTTCTCGCCGGTGAGGTCCTGGATGAGGTCGATCGATTCGCCGATGATGAAGTCCTCCTGCTCGCGCGAGAGGTCGGTCGGGTTCTCGTGCGAGTAGCCGTGAACACCGATCTCGTGGCCGGCGTCGGCGACGGCCCCGACCTCCTCCTCGAACGTCTCGATGGTGTGGCCGGGAACGTACCACGACGTGTCGATGTCCTCGTCTTCGAAGAGTTGGAGCATCCGCGGGATCCCCTCCTCGCCCGCACACAGCCCGCGAGAAAGGTCGGCGAGCGAATCCTCGCCGCCGTACGATCCGAGCCAACCCGCGACACAGTCCGCGTCGACGCCGATTGCGATGTCTACATCTCCCATTGTTCGCGTTTACCGATCCACTGCCGACTGTCTTATCGGTATTTTATCCGGCAATTATTCACTCTTCTGCCTCTATATTGGTCATTCGTTCTCCAATTTGTGGTCAGAGGCCGTCAGTGCATCGCGTCACCACCGTCCGGACTCAGCGTCTGGCCGGTGTAGTACGCACCGGCGTCGGAAGCGAGAAAGACCGCCGTCGGCGCGACGTCCTCAACGCGGCCGAACCGCCGCATCGGGATCTCCGCCGCTTTATCGCTCTGCCACTCCTCGCTGATGTCGCCGAGGAGCGGTGTTTCGACGGGGCCGGGTGCGATGGCGTTCACCGTCACCGTCGGCGAGACCTCCCTCGCGAGCGCACGCGTCATCCCGATGACGCCGGCTTTGGCGGCCGAGTAGTGGACGAGCTCGGCGCCGCCCTTAATGCCGAGCTGCGAGGCGACGTTGACGATCGTCCCCGATCCCCGTTCGAGCATCCCCGGGAGAACGAAACGCGTCGTCAGGAAGACGCCGCGGAGATCGACGGCCATCGTCTCGTCCCACATCTCGACCGGCATCTCCGCCAGCGGCGACTGCGTGAGGATCCCGGCGTTGTTGATCAGCGCGTCCGGCGTCCCGTATGCCGATTCGATATCGTCTACCATGGCACGCACGCTCGCCTCGTCGCCCACGTCGGCGGCGAGCGCGACCGCGTCGCCGCCGTTGGCCTCGATATCGGCGACGACGGCGTCGGCCCGCTCGCGCTCGTCAGGCGTCGGCGGGTGGTTCACCGCGACGGTCGCGCCGGCTTCGGCGAGTGCGCGCGCGATACCGGCTCCGATACCGCTGCTCGCGCCCGTGACGAGCGCGAGGGTGTCGTCTAATCGAAACATCGGTTCCAACGAGGAAGGCGTGGTAGTAAAAGCTACCCCGAAACTGGCGTTCTATCCCACATTGTTTCTCTTATTTCGCCTATTAGCATATGTACATACACGTTTTAGATTCAGAAGACCCCAAACGTTATCCTCGTGTATGTCCGACTCGGAACCGATGAGTACGGAAACGATTCGGGTAGAGTCCCTGTCAAAGCGCTTCTCGCGCGAACGGGTCTTGGACGGTATCGACCTCACCGTCGACAAGGGGGAGTTTTGCGTCGTCGTCGGACCGAGCGGCTGCGGGAAGAGCACGCTGTTGAAGTGCATCGCCGGGCTCGAGGAGTTCGAGGACGGCGACGTCTACCTACGCACTCGACCCGCGGCTGAACTCCCCGTCGAAGAGCGGGATATCGGATTCGTC
Organism: Halarchaeum nitratireducens; assembly: GCF_017874695.1. Classification (NCBI taxonomy): domain Archaea; kingdom Methanobacteriati; phylum Methanobacteriota; class Halobacteria; order Halobacteriales; family Halobacteriaceae; genus Halarchaeum; species Halarchaeum nitratireducens. The sequence continues at coordinate 25,828 of NZ_JAGIKY010000015.1, read as the reverse complement.
TTCCAGGAGTTCGAGGAGACTTTGTTCCCGCACAAGACCGTCGCGGAGAACATCGCCTTCGGCCTCGAACAGCAGGCGACCGACTACGACGACGCCGAGGTAGAAGGGCGCATCGACGATATGCTCGAACTGCTGTCCATCGAGGAAACGAGAGACAGCCGCCCGAGCGAACTCAGCGGCGGGCAACAACAGCGCGTCGAGGTCGCCCGACAGTTCGTCCGGGAGTGCGACATCATGCTCCTCGACGACCCGCTGGCGGACCTCGATTACAAGCTTCAAAAGCGCATGGAGCTGGAGATCCGCCGGCTCCACGAGCGTCTCGGGAGCACGTTCATATACGTGACCCACAACCAAGAGCAGGCGCTGACGCTCGCGGACACGCTCGTCGTGATGAACCGCGGCGTCATCGAGCAGGTCGGATCGCCGGCTGACGTGTACTCGAACCCCGAGACGGCGTTCGTCGGGCGCTTCGTCGGCGACTCGAACCCCTTCGTTGCGACGGTCGAATCGACCGGTGACGACGAACTCGACGTCGACACCGACGTCGGGACGATGCGCGCGACCGCCGTCGGTGACGCCGGCGTCGGCGACGAGTCGCTCGTTCTCGTCCGCCCGGAGGCCATCACCATCGACGACGAGCGCCGGGACAACACGTACACCGGGACGATCGTCGGGACGACCTACACGGGCGAGGAGACCGAGACCAGCGTCGCGATCGACGGCCTCGACCGGACCGTACAGGTCGTCCAGGCCGACCGCGCCGACGTCGGGGAAGAGGGAGACGACGTGCTCGTCGGGTGGGACGCCGACGACGCCCGCTTCTTCGATCGACTCAGCGAAGACGAGGAGGAGACCATCGAGGAACTCTTGGAGGTGTGACTCATGTCTAAAACCAACGCGACGACCGGCGACGCGAGACGGGACGCCGTACTCGACGTCTCGGAGCTGACGAAGATCTACCCCGACGGCACGCTCGCCGTCGACGGCATCAGCTTCGACGTACAGGCGGGCGACTTCTGCGTCATCATCGGGCCGAGCGGTTGTGGGAAGTCGACGACGCTCCACTCGCTGGTCGGAACGATCGAAGCCACCGATGGAACGATCACGCTTGACGGGGCGGATATCACGGACGCGCCGACGTACGAGCGCGACATCGGTTTGGTGTTTCAGGACTTCCAACTCTTCCCCCACCTCTCCGTCGCGGAGAACGCCGCGTACGGGCTCGAACGCATCGGCGCCGAGGACGACGAGATCGAGGAGCGCGTCGACGACGTCCTCGAGATGATGAACCTCGCGGATCTCGCCGACCGCCAGCCGACGGAGCTCTCGGCCGGGCAGAAGCAGCGCGTCGCGCTCTCGCGCTCGCTCGTCCTCGAACCCACGCTCCTGCTGCTCGACGAGCCGCTGGGGGACATGGATTACAAGCTCCAGAAACAGATGGAGCGCGAGCTCCTTCGGATCCACCACGAGCTCGACATTACGTTCGTGTACGTGACACACGATCAGGTGCAGGCGATGCGGCTGGCCGACCAGATCGTCGTGATGAACGACGGCCAGATCGAGCAGTCCGGGAGCGTCGACGAGGTGTATAACTCGCCCGCGACGGCGTTCGTCTCAACGTTCGTCGGGGACTCGAACACGTTCTACGGGACGATCACCGATATCTACGACGACGGCGCTCTCGTGACGCTCGATACGGTGTTCGGGGAGTTCCGTGCGAGCACGTCAAACCTCTACTCGTCGCCGGCCGATCTCCGCGGGGAGGAGATCCCGTTCGCGGTCCGTCCGCAGTCGGTGACGCTGGGCGACGGGAAACCGAACACCCTCGACTGCACCGTCATGGACGTCCTACACAACCCCGGGTCGGGCTCGCAGGTCATTCTCGAAGCGACGGGGCGCGACGGGCTGGCGAAGGAGGTCCAGGCGAAGACGCGGGACAGCGGCGTCGACGTCGCCGGCGAGACGACGGTCTCGTGGGACCCCGCGGACACGATCCTGCTGGAGAAGACGAGCGTCGTCGACGGCATCGACTTGAGCGAAGACATCCTCGGGGAGTAGTCGTCCCCGGACCCTCACTGCGCCGTCCAGCCGCCGTCGACGCTCAGCACGTGGCCGGTGATGAAGTCGCTCTCGCTGCTCGCGAGGAAGATGGCGGCGTCCGCGACGTCCTCCGGTTCGCCGAATCCCGGCCACGGAGTCAGCGTCTCCCACTCGCTGATGATCTCGGGGTTGTTCGCGCGCCACTCGGCGTTCTGCGCGGTCTTGATGATGCCGGGTGCGAGCGCGTTCACGTTGACGCGGTCGTCGGCGTAATCGATGGCCATCTGTCGCGTGAGGTTGGCGACACCGCCTTTGGAGGCGCAGTAGGCGGCGCTGTTCGATCCGCCGACGAGGCCGTAGATCGAGGCGAGGTTGATCACCTTGCCGTGCTCGCTGGCCGCGAGATGTGGCAGTGCGGCCTTCGATCCGAGGTACACGCCGCGGAGGTTCACGTCGACGATGGCGTCCCACGCGTCCGTCGGCGTCTCGTGGACGGGGTACTGCTGGTAGATCCCGGCGTTGTTCACGAGGACGTCGAGTCCGCCGAACTCATCGATAGCCGTTTCGACGGCGGTCTCGACGGCCGCTTCGTCGCTGACGTCCGTCTCGACGTAGGCGTAGTCGGCGTCCACGTCGTCGAGTCGGTCGAAGACCGACCGTTCGTCGTCGAGCTTCGGCTCTCGGCGGACGTCGGCGATCACGACCGACGCCCCTTCACGTCCGAAGGCGGCCGCGATCGCGTTCCCGATGCCGGAGCTCGCGCCCGTGATGAGGGCGACACGATCTGCGAGTCGTTCCATGGAGGCGAGTCACGCTCCGACGCCATATACGCATCGACGAACGATCCACGACAACGGGATTTCGTTAATCGTGTTTGGCACGAAGGTTGTATTTTGGTAGACAAATATCTACCAATTGGCTACAGAATGCAATTTTTAGAAAGCTTTATGTTTCTATGTGGTTCGGTTGGTAGTGTAACGCATGACCACAGGTATGAAGAGACGGAACTTCGTGAAATACGCCGGCGTCGGCGCCGCCGCGGGATTGGCTGGCTGCTCCGGTGGCGGCGGTGGCGACGGCGGTGAATCGGACTCAGACGGGACGACGTCGGGATCGAGCGACACGCTCGACTCGGGCTCGCGGCCTCTGCAGTGGATCGGTCCGGCGTGGGCCGCCCGCAGTGGTCAGTCTGATAAGTTCACTGAGATGACTGGTATCGACCTCGAGATCACGACCGCGACCAACTCGACGACGCAACAGCGCGTGTTGAGCGGCGGGCAGAGTAGCCTGGACGCGGTGAGTTGCGATACGAGCGCCATCGGCGCTATCGCGACCGACAACGACGCGACCTACGCGCTTCCGACCTCGGACTTCTCGAACTGGACGCCAGACACGGTGGCGGACCTGTTCACCGACCCGGGCAGCGCGCTGGAGGGCCTCGGACAGCAGGTCGAGACGTACAACGAGATCCTGTGGGACGACCCCGGAGAGCAGACGGAGTTCAAGTTCCCGCCGACCATCTGTAACTTCGACGCCATCGGGTCGAACCCGAAGTACGTCGACGAGGTGTCGAAGTGGGGGGCTCTGTTCGACGACCAGTACGAGGGGCAGGTGGCGATGGGCGGGACCGCCGCCATCACCATCCCGGAGGCCATCATGTACCTCCTCGACAACGACATGATCGACGGTGATATCGGGACGCTGAACAACCCCACGGAGGGGCAGATAGACACCGCCGTCGACTTCCTCATCGACCAGAAACAGAGCGGGCAGTTCCGCTCGACGTGGACGGCGTACGGAAACTCGGTCAACCTCATGTCGAGCGAAGAGGCCGTCATCGGAGACATCTGGCAGCCGGCCTGCCTCGACGTCCGTCGCTCCGGGACGCCCTGTAACTACGCTACGATGAGCGAGGGCATCCAAGGCTACCGCTACTGGTACGGCGGGGTCGCCCCGCTCAAGCCGGGCGCGCAGGACCGCAACAACATGGCCGAAGTCCAGTCGCTCATCAACGACGTCCACTGGGGTGCGTGGTTCCCCGGCTACATCCAGAACTGGGGATACTCGGTCCCGCACTACCCGAACACGGACCTCGTCCGCGACGGTTCGGACGACTCGGGACAGGGTATGGGCCCCGAGTACTACGACTGGGCGTACAACGGCACCGGGACCTACCAGTCCGTCGAGAACGACGCGCTGTTCGACCCGCAGTCGTACGAGTGGTCCATGGAAGAGGGCGAACCCGCTGACGACGGCTGCGTCCGCGACAGCGGCCCGATCTCCGAGCGCATCGATCGCATCGGCTTCTTCCAGATCTGGCCGGACAACTCCTCGCACATGCTCGAGCGCTGGCGTGAGTTCACGAGCGCCTGAGCACAGTACACATGGCAACAGAACCAACACAGTCGTCTCGCGCTCGCCGCTGGCTGCCCACACGCTGGGAGTTCGGCGAAGTCCACGTCCTCGCCGGTCCGTCGATCGCGTGGTTCCTGGCCTTCCTCGCCGTCCCGCTGGCCATAATCCTCTACTACAGTTTCCTCACCTACGGGAGTTTCAGCGTCGTCCACGAGATCACGCTCGACGCGTGGCAGAACGCGGTGTTCACGCAGAACGCCCTCGAAGTGTTCGCGCGGACGCTCGTCATCGGCGTCGTCGTGACGGCGATAACGCTCGTCTTCGGCTACCCGCTCGCCTACTTCCTCCGGTTCTACACGTCGACCGTCGGGGGGACGCTCCTCCTGTTGTTCTTCGTCATCCCGTTCTGGACGTCGGGCGTCATCCGGACGATCGGTTGGCTCCCCATCCTCGGGAAGACCGGCGTCATCAACCAACTGCTCGTCATGGCCGGCTTCATCGACCAGCCGATAGCGTGGCTGTTGTACTCGCCGTTCTCACAGATCGTCGGCTACCTCCAGAACTACGTCGTGTTCATGGCGGCACCGATCTACATCTCGCTCTCGCAGATCGACGAGGGGCTCCTCGACGCCTCCGAGACGCTTCGGGGCGATCACGTCGCGACGTTCCGTAACGTCACGTGGCCGCTGAGCCTCCCCGGCGTCGCCATCGGGTCCATCTTCGTCTTCGTCCTTTCCATCGGGAACTTCACCGTCCCGCAGTTCCTCAGCGGGGGCGAAGCCACCATCACGACGCTCATCTACCTCACCGTCAACAACGGTTTGAACTACCCGGCGGCGTCGGCGCTCTCCATCGCGCTCCTCCTCGTCATCTTCGCCGTCGTCCTCCTCCTGCTCCGGCGGGTGGACATCAGCGAGATCGCGCAGAGCTAACACGCACTGCGATCTCCACGGTTCCTTCGACGCACGACTCCGTGAACTCGTTCCGGCGTCACGGGAGCGGAGCAATCGGAGACGGCGGTGAGCCGCGTGTGCTCACGCGTCCGTGAGGGAGTCCATGTGCTGTTCTGCGGCCTCGTCGTAGATGGCGTCCCCGGGGTCGGGCGCGTCCTCGTCCACCTCGGCGTCGATGGCATCGTCGACGCGGAGGATGAGCGACGAGACCGCGGTCGCCGTCCGGTAGCTCTCCGTGCGCCGCGTGACGGGATCGAGGACGCCGGCCTCGGCGGTGTCGCCGATCTCCGCGGCCGGGAGAACGAACCCCTGCCACGGGTCCGTCCGGTTCGCGGCGCGCAGGTCCGCCACCGTCTCGACCGGGTCGACACCGGCGTTGCGCGCGAGCGTGAACGGGAGCTGTTCGAGCGCGTCAGCGAACGCGGTCGTGGCGAGTGCGGCCCGCGATCCGTCGGCGCGTGCGGCGTCCCGGACGGCGGCGGCGGCGTGCGCTTCGGCCGCACCGCCACCGGGAACGACGCCGGGGTGCGAACCGCGTTCGCCGCGCGCGAGCGCGACCGCGGCGGCGGCCTGTCGAATCGACGTCGCCGCACGCTCGCCGAGATCGGCCGGGACGCCCTGCACGAGGACGCAGACGGAGTCCGGGGTCGCACAGTCCTCGAAGACGGTCATGCGGCGGGGGCGCGCGCGTGACTCGGCGCGCTCGATGCGGCGTTCCGCGACGACGCCGGCGTGGCCGAGGTCGTCGGCGGAGACGTCGTGGAGGTCCTTGACGACGGTCGCACCGGTCGCGCGCGCGACGTGCGAGAGCTTGAGGCGGTTGACGGCGCGGATGCCGACGACGTCGTGTTCGGCGAGGCGTTCGAGGAAGCCGTCGTCGATACCGAGTTCGGCGACGACGACGTCGACGCCGGCGCCGTGGATGGTCTCCCAGACGTCCGTGCGCCACGCGTCGAAGACCGCGTCGAGGTCGGCAACGTCGGTCTCCTCGTCGACGCTGGCGGTGTAGTCGTCCGGGAGGTCGGGCGTCCGGAGGCCACCGCGGTCGTGGCCGCCGAGGACGAGCACGGAGGCGTCCTCGACGCGGTCGGGCATCGAGTCGAGGACGCGCGCGCTCCGATCGAGGACGGTCCCGCGGACGAGGCGCGAGTCACCGAGGGAACCGTCGCGGATCGTGCGGACGGGGAGCGTCTTCGCGGTCGGATAGCCGACGCGTCCAGCGGCGTCACAGGCCAGCTTTGCCCACGTCTCGGCGAGTCCGCCGACGTCGTTTCCGGTCATGGCCGTGCGTGCGACGGACCGTGCGGCGGCGTCGGGATCGTCGAAGTCGTCGAGCGGGCGGGCGAGGTCGGCGAGCGCCTCGGTCGCCACGTCGTTCGCGCGCCGGTATCCGCGGATCAGGTCGATCGGATGAACGCCGTCATCGACGAGCGATTCGGCCTCGCGCAGGAGAGCGGCGGCCAACGAGACGCTGGTGGTGACACCGTCGAAGACGTCCTCGCCCTCGACGTCGGTGTCACCGGGCCGTTCGGGGCCGACCATCCGGCGGACGACCGGCGCGACGGGGTGTTCGAGCGGGAGCGATTCGAGGATCGTCGCGCCGTCGCTGGTCGTGACGTAGTCGTCGACGGCGACCTGCCCCGGAGCGGGGTCTTGGCGCGATTCGAGAGCGTTGATCACGAGCTTGTCGCGGGACGCGGGCCCGTAGGTGGTGTCGAGCACGTCGGCGATGGCGCGGACCGCGACGACGTTCGCGTGTGGGAAGATCGGTGGGTCGACCCGCACGTCCTCGACGTCGCTCTGACGTCCGGCGATTTCGGTCGGCGGAGACATCTACGGGATACACTCTGTCGCACGGGTAAAAGCCTATTCCCGAGAGCGGGACAAAATATCCGATACGACCACCGGTACGTTTATAGTGTATTCTCATGTAACACAGCCTGAATGGCTACGAGTCAACAGTCGTCCAGTAAATATGGGAATAATACGACAGTAGTGTCGCAGTGGGTTCAACGGATCCACATCGGAACGGTACTGAAGGTATACGCGTTCCTCATCGGAGTGTACGTCTTCCTCCCGCTTCTCTCGGTCATCGGGTTCTCGTTCAACTCCGGAGGGTTGACGTTCCCGTTCTTGGAGTTCACGACGCGGTGGTACACGGAGCTGTTGAACAGCCCAGAGATGATCGCCGCCATCGTCCGATCGCTCCAGCTCGCGCTCGTCGTGACCGTTATCACGACCGTCATCAGCACCGCGACGGCGCTCGCCTACCGGCGCGACTTCTGGGGGCAGAAAGCCCTCCTCTACGTGCTCCTCGTCGGTATCATCACTCCGGGAATCACGTACGGCGTCGGGGCGACGCTCCTGTTCAATCAGACGCTCGGGCTCTCGAAACAACTCTGGCTCGCCGTCCCCGTTCACGTCGTCTGGACGGTCCCGTTCGCGGTCATCGTGCTCCTCGCCGGCTTCCCGCCGCACCTCGCGCAGAACGAGCGCGCCGCGAAGATGATGGGCGCGAGTCGCCTCACCCGTTTCCGCGAGGTGACGCTCCCTCAAATCATGCCGACCGTGCTCGGGGCGGCCGTCTTCGCCTTCACCCTCTCGTACAACGAGGCGACCCGCGGGCTCTTGCTCATCGGGCAGGATATGACCATGCCGATCCGCATCTTCTCCATCGCGTCCTCACGGCGCGCGACGCCGGAGCTCTTCGCACTCGGGAGTCTCACGACCATCGTGTCCGTCCTGCTTCTCGTCGGCGCGGGCGCGCTCGTCGTCTACGGCTCGAAGCGCTAAGTACAGATGATCGTCTGCGGTTCTTCGCGCTATTCCAATCACGTGAGCGTGTTTTTCCGACGCAAACATTCATGTGGTCACTTATCGACAGAGCGTACGTATGAGTTTCACCCTCGATAGGGATCGACTAGTCGAGACGATGCGGGAGCAGGCGGACATCGGTGGCACGGAGAACGGCGGCCTCCATCGCCTCGCGCTCTCCGATGCCGACAAGGCGGTCCGGGACTGGTTCGACGAACGCCTCACGGAACTCGGCCTCGACGTTCGGGTCGACGAGTTCGGCAACATGTTCGCGCGCCGCGAGGGCGCCGACCCGGACGCGGATCCGCTCCTGCTCGGCTCGCACCTCGACTCACAACCGTACGGTGGCATTTACGACGGCGCGCTCGGCGTCGTCGCGGCCATGGAGTTCGTCCACGAGCTCGAAGCGCGCGACATCGAAACCGAACGCCCGGTCGAGGTCGTGAACTGGACGAACGAGGAGGGGTCGCGCTTCCAGCCCGCGATGCAGGGAAGCGGCGTCTGGGCCGGCGAACTCGACCTCGAAGAGGAGTACGCGAAGACTGATGCGGACGGGCATACGGTCGAGGAGGAACTCGAACGCATCGGCTACAAAGGCGACGAACCGGCGGCGCCGCGAGGCGACTACGACGCCTACCTCGAACTGCACATAGAGCAGGGGCCGTTCCTCGAGGAGAACGACAGGGACGTCGGCGTCGTCACCGGTATCGTCGGCTTCACCTGGGGTGCGACGACGTACTACGGCGAGGCCGACCACACCGGATCGACACCGATGCAGTATCGCTCGGACGCGCTCGTCGCCGCGGCAGACGTCGTGACACAGGTCCGTCGGATCCCGAGCACGCTCGGCAACCGGACGGTCGGGACGGTCGGTTCGATCGAGGCGGAGCCGAACTCGATCAACATCATCCCCGGCGAGGTGACGTTCACGTGGGGGTTCCGCGATCCGAGACGCGAGGTCATCGACGAGGCGAAAGAGCGCGCCCTCCAAGAGATCGATGCCGCGGCCGAACGCGAGGGCGTCGACTACGAGTGGGAAGAGCGCATGGACGTCGATCCCGTGCGTTTCGCCGAGCGCTGTACGAGCGCGATCGCCGACGCGGCCGACGCGCTCGGCTACGACGCGATGGAGGTGTTCAGCGGCGCCGGCCACGACGCGACGTACGCGAATCAGGTCTGCGATACCGCGATGGTGTTCGCGGTGAGCGAAGGCGGAAAGAGCCACACCGAGGAGGAGTACACGAGCTGGGACGACTGTTACGCGGCCGCGAACACGTACGCGCGCGCCGCCCTGACGCTCGCGGGACGAGCGAACTGAAAACGAACGAAGCGGTGCGCTTTCGCGGCGAACCGGGACGCGGCGATCGCGTCAGGGCGACCAGTCGGGGATGTCGCGTTCGAGGAAGGCACCGTGGCCGGGATCGCCGACGACGTCGCCGTCGTCGGCGACGAGTTCACCGCGGACGTAGGTCCGTTTCACGCGGCCGGTGACTTCGCGGCCCTCGTAGACGGAGAAGTCGGCGACCGACTCGTTGTCGTCGGCGGTGATCGTGTACGATTCGTCGGGGTCGAAGACGACGACGTCGGCGTCCGTACCGGGATCGAGGGTCCCCTTCTCGGGCAGTCCGAACGTCTCCGCCGGCCGGGTGCACATCGTGCGGACGAGGAAGGGGTAGGAGAAGCCGCGTTCGTTGACGGCTTCGTCGTGGAAGACCGGGAGACTGGTCTGGAGGGCGTTCGCGCCGAAGGTGCTGTCCCACCAGTTCTCGACGGTCTTGCTGTCGAGCGTGTAGCCGCAGTGGTCGGTGGAGACGATGTCGATGTCGTCCTCCGCGAGGTGCTCGAACATCGCCTCGATGTCGTCGGGTTTCCGGATCGGCGGGGCGATCATCGCCTGGTTGCCGACCGCCTCGTAGACGGTGTCGTCGAGGGTCGTGTAATGCGTGCACGTCTCCGTGCGGACCATGCTCCCGTCGTCGCGGAAGTCCGCGAGCACCTCGGCGGACTTCCGACAGGAGGTGTGGACGCCGTAGTACTTCGCGCCGGCCTCGGTGGCCATTCGAACGGCGTCCTCGGCGGCCATCGCTTCCGCGTAGTCCGGCCGGGATTGCGGGTAGTCCTCGGGGTCGCCGCGCCCAGCTTCCCGGAAGCGCTCGGTGAGCATCTGACAGACGGAATCGTCCTCGGTGTGGACGGCGGCGACCGCGTCGAGCTCCGCGAGCCGTTCCAGAACGCGCTGCATGAAGCCGTTCTGGAGTCCGTGGTCGTACGTGCTGAACATCTTGATCGAGGTGACGCCGTCCGCGACGACGTCATCGAGGTCGTCGAGCACCGCCGGGTCGTCCGCCGTGATCGCGCCGTGGAGCGAGAAGTCGATGAGCGCGTCCTCGCCCCGTTCCTTCGCGGCGTCGATCGCCTCCGGAAGCGTGTCGTCGCCGTCGATGACGCCCATCTCCCCCGCCCAGCGCTGGAAGGCGAACCCGATCAGAGTGGTCGTGCCGCCGACGGCGGCGGCGCGCGATGCGGTCTCGTAGCTATCGGCGGAGAAGGGGTCGTCGACGTGGACGTGCGGGTCGACGATCCCGGGAAGGACGAGTCGGCCGGTCGCGTCAACGACATCGTCCGCGTCCGGGAACGAGTCCCGTTCTCCGACAGCGTGGATCTTCTCGCCATCGATGGCGACGTCGGCATCGTAGGTGCCGTTCGCCGTCACGACAGTGCCACCTCGAATAACGGTATCGATTATCACAACCATTCGGTTGCACCGCGAGTAGATAAAAATTCGGTGAGGTATGCTGAATTTGAGTCTGTATCCAACACATATATCGAGGTATAGTGGCTGTATAGGCAGTAGAGTGGGACGATCGTATCGGCCCCGATCGCCGCGCCAGTAAGTATTCAGTGTTTGTCCCGGAATGACCACGTATCGAAGAACAATGATCTACGATCCGCTCATTCACTGAACGTGTTTCTGACTTTTTCGGGTTTACAGATACATAGTTGCATCTGATCCTATTACGTCCTTATGCATTTTATTACACCGATATTGCTGTAAACCATTCGGGTCGTCGGCAGGCCGTCGGGGCTCAGCCGAGCGACGTAGACGCGGCCGATCGGTCGGCGGGGGATTTATCTACTGACCCGACGAGTCTCCGGTACTGTGTTCGATACGGTGTTGATCGCGAACCGCGGCGAAGTCGCAGTGCGCGTCATGCAGGCGTGTGGGGAACTGGGGATCGAGACGGCGGCCGTGTACAGCGACGCGGACGAGAACGCCAAACACGTTCGGTTCGCCGACGAGGCGTATCACGTCGGCGCGTCGAAAGCGAAGGCGAGCTATCTCGATCAAGACGCCCTCCTCGACGCCGCTCGGGACGCCGACGCCGACGCCATCCACCCGGGTTACGGCTTCCTCGCGGAGAACGTCTCCTTCGCGGCCAACGTGGAGGACAGCGAGTTCGTCTGGATCGGTCCACCGAGCGACGTGATGGCCGATTTCGGCGAGAAGACGACGGCGCGTGCGATCATGGCGGACGCCGATGTCCCGGTTGTTCCGGGAACGGCAGAGCCCGTCGACGACGCCGACGCGGTGCGCGCGTTCGGTGAGGAGCACGGCTACCCCGTCGCGATCAAGGCCGACGGTGGCGGCGGTGGACGCGGCTTCCGTGTCGTCCACGGACCCGACGAGGCGGCCTCGCAGTTCGACGACGCGGTCCGCGAGGCGGACGCGTATTTCGACAACCCGAACGTCTACCTCGAACGGTTTCTGGAGGACCCGAAACACATCGAGGTGCAGATCATCGCGGACGAACACGGGAACGTCCGCCACCTCGGGGAGCGCGACTGCAGTATTCAACGCCGACAGCAGAAACTCGTCGAGGAGTCCCCCTCACCCGTTCTCGACGAAGCGACCCGTGAGCGACTGTGCGCGGCCGCCTGTCGTGGGGCCGCCGCCGCCGGCTACGTCAACGCCGGGACCGTCGAGTTCCTCTACGAGGGCGGCGAGATCTACTTCATCGAGACGAACGCCCGGATTCAGGTCGAACACCCCGTCTCGGAGAGCAGGACGGGTATCGACCTCGTCAAGTGGCAACTCCGCGTCGCGGCCGGCGAAGAACTCGACTTCGCGCAGGCCGACGTCGATCCGCGTGGGACGGCGATGGAGTTTCGCATCAACGCCGAGGACCCGTCGAACGACTTCACGCCGCTCCCCGGGACGCTCTCGACGTACCGGCCGCCGCGCGGTATCGGCGTCCGCGTCGACGACGGCGTCGACGAGGGCGACGCAATCGCGCCGTTCTATGACTCCATGTTCGCCAAGGTCGTCGTCTCCGGGACCGACCGCGAGGAGGTGCTGGCGCGCGCCCGCCGCGTGCTCACGGAGATCGAGATCGAGGGCGTGCCGACGACCGTCCCGTTCCACCGTGAGCTCCTCGAAGACGAGACGTTCATCGAGAACGAACACACGACCAAATACGTCGACCGGGCGTACGGCGGCGACTGAGCGCTCAGGCGATCTCGTCGAGGGACGCGAGCTCGATGTCGTGTTCCTCGATGCGGGCGTGGATCGCGCGGAGCAACTCGACGGCCTCCGGGTTGTCGCCGTGGATGCAGATGCTCTCCGCGGGCACGTCGATCTCCTCGCCGTTCGCGGTCTCCACGACGCCGTCGGTAGCGATGGAGACGAAGCGGTCGGCGACGAGTTCGGGGTCCTTGTCCGCGACGGACTGCTCGACGATGAGCGAGCGATCCGCTCGGTAGTCGATATCGACGTACCCCTCGAAGACCGCGCGGAGCCCCTCGACATCCCGTGCGACCTCGTAGATGTGCATGTCGGTCGCGAGGTAGATGAGGTCCTCGTCGACGTCGAGGATCCCCTCCATCGCGGCGCGCGCGTGCTCCGAACTCTCCGAGAGCATCGAATACATCGCTCCGTGTGGCTTGACGTGCTGGAGTCGCACGCCGCGCTGGCGGGCGAACGCGTCGAGCGCACCGAGCTGGTAGGTGACGTAGTCACGGACTTCCGCGGGCGTCGCGTCCATCCGCCGGCGTCCGAACCCCATCTTGTCCGGCAGTCCGGGATGGACGCCGATGCCGACGTCGTGATCGGTGGCCATCTCGACGGTGTCGCGCATCACGTGCGGGTCGCCCGCGTGGTAGCCGGCGGCGATGTTCGCCGACGTAATGTACGGCATCACGTCCTCGTCGCGCCCCATCCGCCAGTTCCCGAAGCTCTCGCCCATGTCACAGTTTATGTCAATTTGTACCATGTCGTGTGGTTACGGACGGCCTCGCATATAGCTTGGGTCGCGAAGGTGGCAGGCGTCGCGCCGCGTGACGGACGGCGGACGCCCCGGCCGTCACTCCAGTTCGACCAGCGGCTGGTCGGCCGTGATTTCGTCCTCGTTCTCCACGAGGAACGCCGCGACGGTTCCGGCGTGATCGGCTTCGATTTCGTGGAAGTTCTTCATCACTTCGACGAGGCCAACGGGGTCGCCTACGTCGACGCTGTCACCGACCTCGACGAACGGTGGGTCCTCGGGGTCGGGGCGACGGTAGAAGACGCCCGGCATCGGTGCGTTGATGGTCGTTTTCTCGGACATGCGTGGGCTATCTCTCGAATTTCGTGCCGGTCATATATCCTTTCGGGTGTCCTCGACGGCGCTCCGGAGACCGCTCACTCGACGGCGGCGCGCGCCGCATCGAGTCGCTCGGCTCTCGTCTCGCGTGCGTCGAGCGCGGTATCGACGTCGACCTCCTCGAAGTAGACCGAATCGTGCGTCTGGCGCTGGGCGAGGCGCTCACGGTCAGCGCTGATGACCGTCCCGACGGTCGCGTAGCCGCCGCCCGTGACCGCGTCCTGCATGAGGACGATCGGTTTCTGCGGGACCTGAATCGACCCGACCGGATAGCCGAGGTCGACGACGTTCGACGGATCCGTCCCCGCACCGAAGGGCTGATCGCGCTCCTCGAACTCGACGTCCGGCCCGTCGAGTCGGTAGCCGACGCGGTCGGCCTCGGGGGTGACGGTCCACTCGGCGGAGCAGAGTTCCGCACGGCTCTCGGCGGTCAGTCGGTGATCGTTCATTCCGAGGACGACGCGAACGGTCTCCTCGTCGGCGTATTCGGGGACGTACTCGTCGGGCACCGTCGCGCCGACGGCCGGACGCTCTGTCGGTGTCGCCCCGACCGGCAGTTCGTCGCCCGCTTCGAGTCCACGACCCTCGTGGCCGCCGATTCCGACGAGCGTGTACGTCGAGCGACTGTCCATCACTTCGGGGACGTCGAGACCGCCGGCCACGGCGAGATACGCGCGCGCGCCGCTCGTCGCGAACCCCATATCGAGTTCGTCGCCGGCCTCGACGGCCACGCTCTCCCAAGTGCCGATCGGTTCGCCCTCGATCGTCGGGGACATATTGGCCCCCGTGACCGCGATGACCGCGTCCTCGGTGAACGTCGCCGTGATCCCCTGGTACGTCATCTCTATCGTCGCCGCGCTCTCCTCGTTGCCGACGAGGTGGTTCGCGAGCGCGTGCGCGTAGGAATCCATCGCCCCCGAAGGGGGCACGCCGATGTGGTAGTGGCCGGTCCGCCCGTCGTCCTGTACCGTGCTCGCCACGCCGCCGGCTTCGATCTCGATCATGCGACCGCCTCCAAGAGCTGCGCGTTATACTCGTTCGGTGCCTCGAAGAACTCCTCGGGTGAGAACGTCACGTCGGCCATATCGTACTCGTACGTTCCGGCTTCGACCTCGTCTCGAATCGCGTCGTATTCGTCCCGGTCGATCCGCCGGTAGTTGATGATGTCGCCCGGGTTCGGAAGCACCATCGAGTCCTCGAAGGCGGGCAGTTCCTGATCGACGTCGAGCACCTCGGCCGGCGTGCGCCCGTAGAGCTGGTAGCCCCCGGCGCCCGCGACGGGGTAGACGACGGAGAACGCGCCGCCGAAGCCGACGGCGCGGCTCGGCGTCGCGGTTCGCGGCTCGACGTATTTCGGGACCTCCAGCTGGCGTTCGCGGGGCACCATCTGGAAGCACCACGGGAGACCCGGGACGAACCCGACCATCGTCACCATGTGCGGGGCGCCGACGAAGGCGTCGATGAACGACTCGACGTCGTCGTAGCCGTTGAGCTCCGCCGAATATTCGAGGTCGGTCGCGTCCGGGTCCTGGTGGCGGTCCCGGAAGTCCATCAACGTCTCGTGCGTCCATGGGTCCTCGAAGAGGACGGGAACGTCGATAACGCGGGACTCCCACGCGTATTCCGCGACGTCGATCGACGCTTCGATGTCCTTCAGCTCGGCGATGACATCGTCGGGATGGACGACGTCGGGGTCGATCCGGAGCATGTACGATGCGTTCCCCGGGCAGTTCTCGACGACACCGTCGATGTCGCGCTCGGCGACCCGCTGGGTGATCGCCATCGCTTTGAAATTGGCGGTGAAGCTCATCTCCTCCGCGAGATCGACGAACACGTGATCGTCCCCGCCGTACTCGTATCGTGGGTCGGGGAGATCGACCGGTGTGATCCGTTCGCTTGCCATGCTATGAGGTAGCAACGTCGGTTCGGTATGTATAGATATGGGTCGGGCCCCGAACCGTTCGGAGGCGAGGCGGTCGATACCGGGTCACGACCGCGGGCCGGTCGATTCGCATGCCCGTTTGAGGGGACGGGGAGTACCGGGATCGCCGTCATCCGCGTCCGACGTGGTTACGCGTCCGGCCAGCGCTCGATGTACACCGTCTCGTCCGTGTAGAAGCGAACGACGTCCTCGGACTGCGCGTGCAGGTCGCCGAAGAACGAGTCCTTCTGGCCGCCGAAGTGGAAGAACGCCATCGGTGCGGCCGTACCCGCGTTGACCGCGAGATTGCCCGCCTCCGCGCGGTGACGGAACGTGCGCGCGTCAGCCCCGCTGTCGGTGAAGAGGCTGGCCGCGTTACCGTAGTCGGACTCGTTGAGGACGTCGATCGCCGCGTCGACATCGGGGGCGGGCATGAGGCCGAGGACGGGGCCGAAGATCTCCTCACGCGCGATGGACATGTCCGGCGTCACGTCGCGGAAGACGCAGGGGCCGAGGAAGTTTCCGTCCTCGTAGCCCGCGACCTCGACGTCGCGGCCATCGGCGACGAGTTCCGCGCCCTCGTCGATCCCCGCTTCGACGTAGTCACGGACGCGCCGCTCGTGTTCGGCCGTGATGAGCGCGCCGATGGTCGTCTCCTCGTCGAGGCCGTCGCCGACGACTTGCGCCTCGGCCTCCGCGACGACGCGATCGACGAACTCCTCGTAGACCGATTCCTCGACGAGGACGACGTCGTTGGCGAGACAGCGCTCGCCCCCGCACGCGAACGCCGAGGAGACCGTCTTCTCGGCCGCGAACGCCAAGTCCGCCGACTCGGCGACGATGACGTGGTTCTTCGCGCCGCCCTGCGCCTGGACGCGCTTCCCGTTCGCCGCGGCCTTCTCGTAGATGGTCTCCGCGACGGGCGTGCTCCCGACGAAGGAGACGCCCTCGATGCCGTCGTGTTCGAGGACGGCGTTCACGGTGTCGGCGCCGCCGTGGACGAGGTTGACGACGCCGTCCGGAAAGCCGGCCTCGTCGACGAGTTCGAAGAGCTTCACGGCGGTGAGCGGATCGCGCTCGCTCGGCTTCAGGATGAAGGCGTTACCGGAGGCGACGGCGTACGGGAGGAACCAGAGCGGGATCATCCCGGGGAAGTTGAACGGCGTGATCGCGGCGAACACCCCGAGGGGCTGACGGACCGCGGTCTCGTCGATGTCTGGGGCGGCGTTCGAAACGTGGCCGGCCTGCATGAGCCGCGGCATCCCGCAGGCGACCTCGACGTTCTCGATACCGCGGCGGAGTTCGCCCCTCGCCTCAGCGAACGTCTTCCCGTGTTCTTCGACCAGCGTCTCCGCGATGTCGTCGAGGTTCGCCTCGAGGAGTTCCTTGAACCTGAAGAGTGGCTGGATTCGTTCCTCGACGGGTGCCGCCCGCCATGTCTCGAACGCCGCCTGCCCCGCGGCGACGGTCTCGTCGACGTCGTCCGCGGAGCTGAACGCGACGTGTGAAAGAGGGTCCCCCGTCGCCGGGTTCAGGACGTCTTGACCCTCGTCACCGGTTGGCTCGGTCCACTCGCCGTTCACGTAGTTCCGGACCGCGTCGTAATCGCTCACGGCACTGTGTGACGACCCCACCGATATAAGCGTTCCGAGAATCTGAACAATGTACGGATAGTATGGCGTTTTCAAAATTTTCTTTGACCGATGATCGGATACAGCAGAGTATTGTATTCCTACACTCCGTATCGGTAGAAAGTTTAATGTTGTCATGATGGAGAGGAGGAGACACCGATGTCGGATAGACGAGCGCTCAACGATATCGAACAGCTCGACAAGAGACACGTGTTCGGAACGTGGGCATATCAGAGTCAGGTCCGGCCGCGTCAGATCACCGAGAGCGACGGGGTCCGCTTCACCGACGCGAGCGGACACGAGTTCCTCGATTTTTCCGGCCAGCTCATGTGTTCGAATCTCGGTCACTCGGCATCGGGCGTCGCGGACGCGATCGCCGAGCAGGCCGCCGAGGGCGCGTACTTCGCCCCCGGATTCACGACGGAGGTGCGCGCGAAGCTCGGCGCGAAGCTCGCAGAGGTCACTCCGGGTGATCTCTCGAAGACCTTCTTTTCGACCAGCGGGACGGAGGCCGTCGAGGCCGCCATCAAGATCGCGAAGTTCTACACCGGGAAGGACAAGATCGTCTCGCGCTACCGCTCCTACCACGGCGCGACCGCCGGATCGATCAGCGTCACGGGCGATCCGAGGCGTCTCGCCGCCGAGCCCGGCGTTCCGGGGGCGATAAAGGCACCCGACCCGTACGCGTACGGATCGACGCTCGATCCGATGCAGAGCCTCGACTACATCGACGAGATGCTGATGCTCGAGGGCGACACCGTCGCGGCGGTGCTCGTCGAGCCCATCGTCGGCTCGAACGGCATCCTCGTGCCGCCCGACGAGTACCTCCCGCGGCTCAAGGAGATCGCACACGAGCACGGCGCACTGCTCATCTGCGACGAGGTCATGGCCGGCTTCGGCCGTACCGGCGAGTGGTTCGGCTGCGACGTCTTCGACGTCACGCCCGACATCATGACGATGGCGAAGGGGCTCACGGGCGCCTACCAGCCCCTCGGCGCGACCATCGTCACCCCGGAGATCGCCGACTACTTCGAGGACACCATGCTCACGCACGGGCACACGTACGCCGGCCACCCCGTGGCGTGCGCGGCCGGCCTCGCGGCTATCGAGACTTACCAGGAAGAGGGGCTCATCGAGCGCGCCGGTGCGATCGGTGACTACCTCGAAGCACGAATCGATGACCTCGCCGAGGCCCACCCGAGCGTGGGTGACACGCGTGGTGTCGGGCTCTTCCGCGGGATCGAGCTGACGCGAGATGCGGAGCGGCGCGTTCCGTTCGGTGACCGTGAGGACAAGCTCTCGAAGGACTCGAACGTCGTCGACGAGGTGGCCGACGCCGCCTTCGCGGAGGGAACGTACGTGGCGAACATGATCAACACCCTCATCGTCGCGCCCCCGCTCACGATAACCGAGGACGAGATCGACGAGGCGATTACCGCCCTCGACGTCGCACTCGATATCTCCGACGACGCGATGGACTGATCTCTCGACAGATCCATGTACGCCCGTTCAGTTAATTCCTGTACTACCGGCCTACATTTAGAATGGCGAGGCTGTGTTGAAATCCTATTGGTTCGACACCTTTCCAGCTGAAACAGCCGTTAGTTAGAATTGCGCATCTCATAGTATTCATCCCCACCCCTTGCAGAGGAATCGCGTATCACGGGGGGGACGTTCTGCTGGGACGCACTGAAGCATTGTTTTGTATCTCGAGTAGAAATACGTCGCTCATGGTCCCCAATATCAGCGAAGTGTTATTCAACGAGCCACAAGGCCGTCGAATCGGACTTTTCCAGTTCGGCCTGTCGCTTACCTTCTTGTGTATGTTCGCGTATGCCTGGAGTGTCGGCGACGCTGGCGAAACCCGATGGTTACTATTTATGATCGTCGGAACTGCGCTGTCGGGAATCGCCGAATCTCTCCCAGAGACCCAGCTACAGGCGGTAGGCGTACTCCGTTTTACGGCGGGTCTCGTATTGCTGTGCGTCGTCGCTGCCCCGTTCCTCGGTCTCGGATTTATTATCGGAGGATAACCGCTGGTGTTGACGTTCTCTATATCTAATGTTCAGAGTGCCTTGTCGATGTTGTGAGTGAGACAGACGACAACGAGTTCCCGGAACTGCTTCCACCAGTGACGTGAATGGACGAATGCGCCGTATTTCCGTTTGAGGCGAGAGTTCACCGTTTCGTTCTGACTGCGCTGACCGTAGAGATCGGCATCCAACCGAGCATTCCACGCTTCGTGAAGAGACGAGAACTCGCGGTGCTTGATAAGCGGACGTGTCGTCGTTACGTGTACGTCGAAAATCGCGTTTGACCTTGTGTCCACGAGGAGCGTGACTTTCAACTGCTGAATCGTCAACTTCGTTCGCTTCATGTAGTGCTTCGAGGCGTGACTTCGGTCGAACACAGCGGCATCGATCTCGACGACACCGTTAGTCGGAAGAAGCGTGACTGAGAGATTGAGAAGAACCCGCCAAACAGCCATGTCAAGGCGGTTGAACGCCTTACACAACGTCGAAGGAGACGGAATTTCCTGAAGATTGAGGGCGCTCCGAACCCGAGGCATCTCAATAAGTTCGTCAAGGAGCGTCCTGTACGTCGTATTCTTCCGCACCTTGAGACAGAGGAGGACGATGTGTTGATGAAGTGTGTATCGCCGTTTCGAGAATTTCGATGAGTAGCGAGCGACAGTTCGCTGAGCCAAGTGATATGCTCGCTCAACAAACCGGAGTAACTGTGACTTCGGGAGGGCTTCCATCCGGTCAGACTACCGGACGAACCTGTAACCCTCTGAGGATTTCAACAGAGCCAATGGCGACGGAATTATAAGTAGAATGAGTGAGACGGAGGGGTGTGTCCAAACAGACGACGGGTGACGTCGATCTCGACGAGACGGATCTCGAACTCCTCGAGTACATCGAATCCGACTTCGACGTGAGCCTCGAGACGCTCTCCGATCACCTCGAGTTATCGAAGTCCGCGATCCACTATCGACTCAATAAGCTTCGGGAGGACGGCGTCGTCACCGGAACGACCGCCGACCTCGACCCGCTCGCCTTCGGTCTCGACATGGTCGCGCTCACGCAGGTGACGGTCGTCCACGAGAGCGGCTACTCGGATGCCTTGGGAGCGCGGCTCAGCGCGGTCAGCGGAGTCGAGCAAGTCTACTATACGATGGGAGACGTCGATTTCGTGCTCGTGGTTCGCGTACAGGACCGCGAGCAGATGAACGACGTCATCGAGGAAGTCATCGCCATCGACGGCGTCAATCAGACGTCCTCGCGCTTCGTTATGGACGAGATCCGCGGCGACGAGGGAACCGTCGAGAATCTCCGCGAAGACGCACTCGAGGCTCTACGGGGTGGGGACTGAACGGCGGCCGCGGCGTCGAGACGCGTGGCCCCTTCGAACTGAGTCAGGCTGGACGGCGCCGGACGGGGAGACGGACACGACACGAGACGGGTGCGGACGCGATCGCGAAACGCGCGACGATCACAGAGCTCCGAGACACCACACATCATGCTAGAGATCGAAATCGACGACACGACGTTCACGGCCGAACTGCACGAGGACGACGCCCCGGCGTCCGTCGCCGCGGTCCGGGAGTTCCTCCCCCTCGAATCGGAGTTGATGCACGTCCGTTGGAGCGGAATCGCGACGTGAATCAACATCGACGAGATCGATCTGCCCGAAGTCCCCCGGGAGAATCACACCGTCTACCCGTCGCGGGGCGACCTCCTGCTGTATCCGGGATATCGGAACGAACAGGAGATCCTCGTCCCCTGCGGGCCGACCTGTTTCAAGAGCCCGGCCGGGGAACTCGCCGGAAACCACTTCGCGTCCGTGGACGCGAGTGCCGAGGAGCTCAAGGCGATCGAGGAACGGACGCTGCGCGACGGCGTCCTCGGTGTGACGGTCCGGGAGAGAGACGAATAACGACGGCACCGATTTCTGCGACGCTGCGCGACGGCGTCGATCACGCAGACCGCGCGGCGACGATCGAGACTCGTCGGAATCCGCTGGGTGGCGGTCGCCGCACGGGGTTTCGGTGAGGCAGTGACCGACGTACCGTATCCACTGGAGTGGACCTGCCCCCGATCGCAAATTGAGCTACGCCACCTAAGGTAGGTGACGTAGCTACGGTATTCGAGGAGGGCGTTCCGGGAGAACCGAGACGTGTCACGCGGCGTCTATCGGGGACGGAATCGGACCCACCGCGCTTTCGTCGATTCGATCCACTCTCGTGTCTCCGTCGCCCGCATCCACTCGGTAGAAGGGGGTCCGACGCTCCGACGTCGCTCGTCGAGGGAGGAGACGTACCCTCGTAATTCCGGGTGAACGAGTTCGACGCCGAGGCCACGGAGGAGCACCACCCTCGACGAACCGAGCAGGGTGAGCACAGTATATCGAGAGAGGAGATAGTGACGACTCACTCACAACATACCCACACCCCACGTTGTAAGTGTTTCTCCGCGAGAGCGGGCGTGACGGGGGGGACGGTGGAACACCGAAGCGACGATCCACCGGCACCCGACCATGACCCCCCGTGTTGTAAGTGTTTTCGGGACCGTCAGACGCTGAACTCGCTTTGCACGTGGGATCGAGTGGAGTCCTCGAACGACCCGAGGAGGCTGTCAACGGAGGAGGGAAATCCCTGTTCGAGACGCTCGTCCTCGCGGAACGTCTCGACGATGATCCGGGGTTCATCGACGAGCGAGTAGATGTACGATCGGCCGCCACGCCGACCGAGGTTGTGCTCGCCCTTCTCGAGGAGGCCGAACATCTCGAGCGTGTCGAGGTGATCACGCACGCGGCTCTCCGAGAGCGTGTCCGCGTCGACGCGATCGCAGAGGTCTTTGTACAGCGAGTAGATCGTCTTCACCTTCGCCTCGCCGTCGGGATCGATCACCAAGAGCGTCGTCGCCATCAGGACGAGTTGCATCTGACTGGTCAACCGTTCGGTGATGATGTCGCGCGTGTTCGCGCGGTCGACCTCACTGCGAGCGATGCGGACGTGGTCCTCGAGGACGCGGGTATCGCCCTCGTGGCGCGCGATATCCCCCGCGGTTTCGAGGAGGTCGAGTGCCATCCGGGCGTCGCCCGAGTCCTGTGCGGTGAGCGCCGCCGTGAGCGGGATGACGTCCTCCGAGAGGACGCCGTCGCGGAACGTCAGATCGGCGTAGTAGGAGAGGATCGAGCGGAGTTCGTTCGCGTCGTACGGCGAGAACTGGATCTCTTTCTCACAGAGCGTGGATTTGACTCGCTGAGAGAGGTTCTCGCGGAACTTGAAGTTGTTACTGATCCCGACGATACCGACCTCGGCGTTCTCGAGTTCGCCGATGGCCTTCGCACGCGGGAAGTCGTAAAGGAGCTCTTCGTCCTCGCCGAGCTTGTCGATCTCGTCGAGGATCACGATGACGTAGCCGCCGATCTCGTCGAGCGCGTCGTAAATCCGATCCCAGAGGGTGTCGGGATGCGTTCCCTGTTTGAAGTGTTCCTCGGGGTAGAGTTCGTTGGCGAGATACTGGAGTACCTTGTACGTGGACGTGCGCTTGTTACAGTTGACGGTGAGCGTCGTGAGCGCGACGTCGGCGTCGTCGGCTTCCGCTTCGAGGAACTCGATGACCTTCTGTGTCGTCGCGGTCTTCCCCACACCGGTCTGTCCGTAGATGAAGACGTTGGGCGCGCCGAATCCGTCGGGAATGTCCTGGAGCGCGGCCGCGTACTCCTGGATCTCCTCCCCGCGTTCGAGGATTTCGTCCGGAGTGTACCCCTCCTTGAATGGTTCCTTATCACGAAAGACGTGATTCGATCCCTTGAACGGCGAATCCATACCCAACCCGTTACGCTCCATCCATATCAACCCTACCCTGCAAGTGTTCTAACTGTTCTAAGTGTTCCCAAAAACCCGGGAACACACCCCCTCCAGATTGTAAGTGTTCTCCCACTCAGGAAGGCGTGGGGGAGAGACGGGCGGAGATAGTACACGAGACGAGGGCGCACGTGATGAGTAACGAACAGTAGAAGCGACCGGTCCTACGACACTACTACTAGCTAGCCTAGTTGCTAGTATAGTAGTATTAGTCCTTGTGGTGCAGTCAAATATCTCTAAAGGCGTTTATCCTACTATACAGCGTCTTAGACGCGTTTAAACACTTACAATCTGGGGTGTCTGGTCGTATCTAATCGTCCTTCTTTATATTCTATCGAGGATTCTACCCACCCACCCCCTCCTCGCTGTCCACCCGAGAACACTTACAATCCGGGGGGAGGGTGTGATCACCTGCCGCCGAAACTCAAGCTGCAGAGGTTCGGATTTTGACCGATCTACAAACGAGTGAGCGAGATTATCAGGGTGATTCGGGCGAGAGTTCTTAGGGCATGACCCGGCTATGGAGTGGGATCTGCTCTCGGAAACAACTTTGAGGAACCCGCGAGAAGAAATAGCCGATAGTCGCTGCTGTAGGGTTTTCGGCACTGTCTAGTTTAGCACCTCCTCAATCGGCGTGTTTCCGTCGAGAGCTTGATGCGGTCTCTGATGATTGTAGTAATGCACAAACTATCAACCGAGACATAAATTAGAGTTCTGCCGTATAGTCGGAGATTACGGTCTCGAAGAGATTGCTACAGCACTCCCAGAGGAGTTTCGGAGGAGACTCTGCTTCGAACACGGCCCCTTCGTAGCGTGGCGTCTCCATTGAGGCCGTCTGGTACTGAAAGTGCGCTACGCCGAGATCGTCGTGATCTTCATCTTGGTGCCAGCCGCAATGGAACTCCAAGTTTGGATCGGCGTAGTCGATTCTGAATTCGTCGTGGGGCGGCGTCAGTTTCCAGTGGACCTCGAGCTGTGGTGACTCAGGCCCGGTCGGTGGAACGACTCGCTGTGGGTCGATCTCAGCGGCGAGGTACCGTTTCTGGATCGCGTCTGGCTCGAACCTGACGGAGATGACTTCGACTTGTCGTTCCAGTACGTCCTTGAGCGTCCGATAGAGAGCCGGGTTTTCCGCTCCAGGATTCATGCGGAGGCGGAGCGCCGCTCACCGGGGAAGCGGTCGTAGAGCCGGAGCGCGTCTTCGACGAGACGACGGCGCGTTTTGAGGTGGTCCCACTCGCGGGCCGCCTGACGACGTTCACGCTCGTCCGTAACGTCTTCTGTCCTCCCGAGGCTCGCGCGTAATTCGTTGGGGGTTTCGACGTCGTATTTGGCCTTCCATGCTCGAATCTGTTCGTTCATCTCTTCGAGACTCGCGGCGAGGTCGTCAGGCGAGTGTTCTTCGTAGAGCTCGCGCATCTCGATGAGGTACTGACCGACGGGGTCAGGCTCATACGTGGTCTGCTGGCCGCGTGTATCCGCGTTCAGCTTGCCGTCGTCTGTGAGACGTTTGAGGTACTTGGTCGCCGTCTCGTGGGCTACCTCGGCCTCTGCGGCGATCCAGTTGGCCGTTCGGGGTTCACTGACGGCGAGTGCGATTGCTTCGACGCGCTCGGCCGCCGACAGACCGTCAGTCCAGCTTTGGTTCGGTTCGTCGTTCATGACTCCGTCTACGTCCTCAATGAAGAAATAATTTGATGTGGTTCAGAATATATCGAAGGGTAAGTCCCGCTTAGAAATCGTTGAGGACCTCCTAGATTCGGCTGAGGAGATGGTCTACGTTGATAACGTGCTGATGGACCGGGAGTTCGATAGTCAGATGTTCTGGAGATGATCAGCCAGCGTGGGCTCTCCTACGTCGTGCCAAAGGGGATGCAGACGAGTGAGAAAGCACAAGCCAAACGCCTGCTCCAGCAGGATCAAGACCGTTACGAAACCGACCGGAAAATCTATCTCGGGAAGAACGAATGGCACGAGACAACCCTGATATACCGACGGAAAGAAGACGCTGAGCATGATGATCACCGGCAGTACTCGGTGTTCATGACGAATCGAGGGAGCGGACACCTCGTGGAGTACGGCTAGCGCTGGGAGATCGAGAGCGCCTACAGGTCTATCAAGCGGTTTAAGGCCGCCACCACGTCGGAGGATTTCGGGTTGCGATTCTTATATTTCGCGTTCGCCTGCCTGCTGTACTCGATTTGGCGAGCAGTGGACCTGCTCGTGCAGGTCGAATTGAGGGGTGGATATGAACATTCACCGATCGTGATGGCAGACAATACGCCCACGCTGCTGAAGAAGGAAACCGGAATTGGGGAGAGAGACACTCGGCCTGAGTTAGCGCGGTGGCTGAGTGGCTACACTACCAGACGTCTTCGAAAGTTGACGATATAGTTGGTAATACAACACGAAAGCACGATTGAGAGCCAATCTGGAGCCGTACTCGATTACTTATTTGGCCGAAACCACACACCACAAACCGCTAAACCCGCTGTAGTCTCAACCTCCCACAACCTCGGAGGATAGATTTGATGCGTGCCTTCGAATCAGTTCGAAATGAACTGGAAATAAATCATAGTTGACCTCTTGTACCCCGTCAA
>NZ_JAGIKY010000014.1:0-122877 GCF_017874695.1 Halarchaeum nitratireducens | reverse complement strand
ACGCTCAAAAGATCCACAAGCGACGACCAATCTTACAAGAGACGCTCGCTACCGCTACACAACCGAGGTGTGAGGCTTAACTAAAGACGGATGCGACGCTCGCGAACTGATCGAGTCGCTCGTTCTGTCGGTGTAGTTCTTCCTCTCTGCTTGCTCGTGCGAGTGCTGCCTCGACAGTCGCACCGAGAATCCGGAACAGGTCGACATCCGTCTCAGAAAAGACCTGCGAGGAAACTGACCCCGTCGACATGAGCCCATACTCACCCAGTGGGACGAGAATCTCGCTCCGGATCTCTGTACTCGGGTTATGGGGTTGATCCTCGGCCTGGATATCATCATATACCGAGGTTTCGCCGGACTCAAATGTGTCCCAAGCGAGACCGTCTCCAGGAGTGAACCGGGGAGACTCGCCAAACAGGGCCCGTGCTGCGGGCGTTTCCGTAATTGGGACAAGCACGTTCTTTCGTTCGTCGTACTCCCAGATTCCGGTGACATCGAGGTCGAGTATCTCGGCCGCGGCTTCGACGGCGATCGCTCCAATCTCGTCGCTTGATTCAGCGCCGCTGAGTGATTGTGCGGTGTCCTGAAGCGAGCGGAGGCGAGCTTCCAACCGTTTCTGTTCGGTTATGTCCTCCAAGACGGCGAGGATGCTCGTGATTTCTCCGTCAGAACCTGTAACCGGAGCGACCGACAAGAGCAGATCCAGTTCATCTCCGCCCTTCGTCTCTCGCCGTATTTCCTTTGCTCGGATTCGCTCGCCGTTCAGGACGCGCTGTCGATGTGAGGCAAACTCGTCTTGCTGCTCGTCGGGGACCATCGGATTGAGCTCACCAAGCACTTCGTCCCGCGACCAGCCGAACATGGTTTCAGCCTCGTCGTTCCAGCGGATGACGGTCCCGTCGGTGTCGATCTCCATGACGGTGAGTGGCGTGGTCTCGATGAGCGATTCCAGTCGCTGGTTCGTCGCCTCGAGTTTGCGCTCCCGCTCAACCTGCTCGGTGACGTTCCGGGCGATGCCTACGACTCGAACGGTCTCGCCATCGACGACGACCGGTGCAAGGCTGGTCTCCCAGAACTGAGCACCGTCACCGATGTCGAGCTCTTCACGATACGAGATCGGGGCACCCTGATTGACGCAGCGAGTGTAATTAGCCTCGAGTTCAGCACCCTCCTGGTCGCCGAACACGCCTCGTGGCGTCTTGCCGCGAACTTCCTCGGTTGTAATTCCGGTCTGTGACTCGTATCCGGGACTGAGTCTGGCGAACTCGAATGACGGGTCCTCACCAGCGGTATCGACGTCAAGCAAGAATATCGCGTCCCCAGATGTTTCGAGCAACGCCTCGTATTCCTCCGCGAGCTCTCGATGCTCACGGCGTTCCGCCTTTCGCTCCGTGATGTCCTGAAAAACGCCCCGAAGTGCTGAATCGCCGCGTTGTGTGTCGTCGACGTATTCTCCCCATCCCCGAACGTCACGGACCTCTCCGTCGGTTCGCACGATCCGGAGGTCGAGGTCGTACGGTTCTCCGTTTTCGATTGCTTGGTCGACTGCTTCGGTAATCGTCTCTCTATCGTCAGGGTGATAGAATTCGAGTCCCTTCTCAAGTGATGGCTCGTAGTCCTCGTCGACACCGTGAATCTGGCGGACGCCGTCAGACCAAATGAGTTCGCCGCTCGATGGGAAGTATTCCCAGATACCGATGTCTGCGATGTCCTGAACGCGGTCGAAGAGGAACTCCTGGCGTTCGAGCCTTCGTCGGAAGCGCTGTTTTGTCTGCTCGGCCTCAGTGCGTTTGCGAGCAGCCCTTGCGAGCGTTCGAATGCGGGCCGCGAGCAGTGTGAAGTTATCACGCTCCGACCGGGCTGGGATGTAGTCCGAGACGCCGGCCCGAGTCGCTTCGCTCGCGATTTGCTCACTACCTTGTCCAGTAAAGAGGATTATTGGGATATCATCGTTCTGCTGGCGAATCGACTCCGTAAGCCCGATGCCATCGGAATCTTCGAGCGAGTACGCCGTTACGATACAGTCGATCCGGCCCGCAGCAAGATTGCGTAGTGCTTCGTCGATACCATCGGCAAGTATACAGTCAATCTCGCTACTCATCTGTTTGAGTTTGGTTTGAACCAACTCCGCGAACGCGGGATCGGGATTCACGTAGAGGACGCGGATTGGGTCGTCAAGTTCGTCAGTAGTACCGAGCACAGTTGCTAAAATTTAGCTGTCCAACTTATTAAGTATTTCTTGCGAGATGTCCTGTTGACTATCGGACTGCTGCTGAGTGGAAAGCACAATAATCGAGGGAATTTTCGTATGCCGGTTGATGTAAGCAAAACGAACGGATACTCTGCTTCGCGTTCGCGTGTCTCTTGTACTCGATCTGGCGGGCCGTTGATCTCTTGGTACAGGTCGAGTTGACCGGTGAATACGACCACTCGCCGATCGTGACGGCTGATAACACGATGACGCTGGTGAAGAAGGAGACCGGAATCGGATAGTAACGGGACTCGTCCCGTGGGAGCGCGCCAACTGAGTGGCGACACTATCTGGAGTCTCGGAAAGTTCTCGAATTAGTTGCCTGCGAAACAAGAACGCCCGTTTAGAGAGTAATCTGAAACAGATACTTCTCGACGATTCGTCCGACACCACACATTACATCCCCGCTATACCCATTGTAGCCTAACTTCCAACGACTCGTATTTTGTATCGCTACATGAAGTTTATCAAATCCGTATCCATCATTTGTGACCGCGACACGGCCCCTACCACCCGAATCGCCAATTTCCTGTGTGGTTCTTCTTAATCCACTAAGCGGAAACAGATTTAGGTGGGTCGCCGCTGTACGTGAAGCACGAAACATGGACCCCACCGAACACGGCGTCCGGAGGCAGGTTCTCGGTGTCTGACCCCCACCCTTCGAGCCTCCAAGACGCACTCGACACGCGACTCACGAGCATCGACAGCGCACGCTACCGCGCGAACACCGAGTCGATCGTCACCAGCCTCATCGATTGGCTCCAAGAGGAGCGCGACGTCGACAGCCTCGATGCCATCGACACACAGGACTGTCGACGATGGGTGCAACACCTCGCCCGACGCGTCCGCGACGAGGAAATCGCGGCGTCAACCGCCCACACGTACTACGGGACCGCGCGATCGTTCTTCCGCTGGTGCGTCGACGACGAGGAGCTCAGCGAGAACCCGATGCGCCCCAACAAGGTCGAACGCGCACTCCCTGAAGACCAGGGCGATCGAGAGCGACAAGCATGGCCCGACAACGCTCGCGAGCAGTTGCTGGCCCATGTTGACGAGGCGGCCCACGACGCCCTCGAGGACGACGACGGCGACGCGGAGCGAGCGTTCCGAGATCGGGCGATCGCATACCTCCTCGCCGATACAGGAGCGCGCGGCGCCGAACTATTCGCGGTATCCAACGACGACGACCGCAACGGGATCACTTGGAACGACGTCGACCTAGAGGCCGGCGTGGTTACGGTGCTGGGGAAGTCCCGGACCATCCAGGGCGTCCAGCTCCCCGGGCCCGCAGCGGAGCGTCTCGAACGCTGGCAGCGCCTCCTCGACCCACCCGGAGACTGGCCGGTCATCCCAACGCGGGACGCAGCGACGAAGTACCAGCACGCGCGCGCAGTACTGCGCGAGCACAAGAGTGACAGCGAGATCGAGGCCGAACTCGCCGACGTCGAGATCGACGAGTACCTCCGCGCGAACGCGATCACCCCACCCGCGCTCACGACGCGCGGCGCGCGCAACGTGATGGAGCGCCTCTGCGACGAGGCAGATGTCGCCGTCGACGGCGAGTACCTCAAGCCACACGGCGCTCGGCGCGCGCTCGGCCACCGCCTCTACCACGAGGCGAGCGCCGAAACCGCGCAGAACGCTCTCCGACACAAGAGCGTCGAGACGACGAAGGAAGCCTACGAACACCAGAAACCCAGCGACCTCGCGGACGACGTCGAAGGCATCCTCTACGGCGACCAAGAGAGTGAATAGCGAGTCTTACTCAGAACCCCCACCCGGAACTAATCGCCTGACTCCACCGAGGTGAGGCGTGTCTGATCGGGTTCCGCGCCCGGTGGTGTCGTCCCGATCCGCGCGACGAGCTGGGGTTGGGAGTCCGCGAGCTCGTCGAACCACACGCGGAGCAGATGCTCGTACTGGCGGAGCTCGGGAATCGCCTCGAGGACGTCCTCGAAGTCGCAGGGTGGCACCCACGACTGTGGATCCTCGTCGAGATCGAGGCCGCGCGCCGCCCCGTAGAGGACGTCCCGCCACTCCGGCACGCCGACGGACGCCACGTCGATCTCCGAGTCGTGTACGTCGTTCTGTGATTCTTCCAGATCCGACGCCGGCGTCCACCAAGGCTTGAGATAGACACGATACTGGCCCCGCCC
This sequence comes from Halarchaeum nitratireducens, assembly GCF_017874695.1. NCBI lineage: Archaea > Methanobacteriati > Methanobacteriota > Halobacteria > Halobacteriales > Halobacteriaceae > Halarchaeum > Halarchaeum nitratireducens. The sequence continues at coordinate 118,470 of NZ_JAGIKY010000014.1, read as the reverse complement.
TGTCTTCTCGACGATATCGGGGGGTTTCGGCCGTGAGGGGAACTTCTCGTAGGAGTTCTTCGACGCAGCGTCGATCAACTCCGCTCGGGAGAGCACGCCGTCCGCGGCGAGCGGGGCTTTCAGTATCTTCTAGAGATCTGTCTTCGGACGCTCGCACGTCGTCTTCGGTCATCGTCCGCGCTCGCCATCTCCGATACGGTCAGGACGGTGAGGACGTGGCGTCGTCGCTCGGACCGACGTCCGCGACGCCGGCGCGGTGTTTCGCGAGGCGCGCGCGGAGGAGTTCGCTTTCGAGGTCGTCGTCGGTGAGGCGCGCGATGAACTCGAGGGACTTCGCGTGCGCGCCGAACGGCGTTCCGGAGAGCGACGCGAGCGGTCCGGTGAGACTCGTGGGCTCGTCGTACTTCTTCGAGTGGATCTCCTCGATTGAGAGGCCCTGTAGGCGACGCTCGACGTCGCGTCTCGCGCCCGGAGAAAGCCACGAGAGGCGCTCGTAATGGCGCAGCGCACAGAGCGCGCCGCCCGCGCCGAACGTCCGTCCGAGGTATTTCGCCCACTGGAGGAGCGTCGGCGTCGCGTCGCCCGGGATCGGCGTGTCGAGGTACGGCCGTTCGGTGGAGGCGTCCGTCATGACTCAGGCGACGGCGTTCCCCGGCTAAAAACGTGGGCTCGAATCGGGACGCGAGTCAGCCGATGAGTCCGCTGACGACCCGCTGGGTGGCGACGGCGACGAGGGCGCCCGTCCACGTCAGCAGCGTGAAGTGCGTGAGCGCGCTCACGAAGTGCCCGCGGTCGGTGATGCGTATCATCAGCGCGGAGAGCAGCGCGTTCAACAGCACGACGAGCAGGAGGAGGACGGTCATCGTCGCGATGTCGTAGCTCCCCGTCGAGAAGAGTGACTGGATGAAGGCGTCGTTCTGACCGGCGATGCGCGAGGTGATGTCGAGCATCTGCTCGGCGATGCCCAGACCGAGGAACGAGGAGAACATGGAGGCCGCCGTGATGCCGTAGATGACGCCGATGAGCGTCGTCGTCGCCTGCTGGCGCTGCTCGCGTACCCGGAGCACCTCGTTGAAGTTGGCGGAGATGACCTGGCCGAGACGCCGCGGTTCGCCGCCCATCCGGCGACCGACGACGTACATGCTTCCGAACTTGTGGATGAGGTACGACCCGGTCTCGGCGGCGAAGAACACCCACGCCTGCTCGGTATCGATGCGGGTTCGCAGGCGCTTGTAGAGGTCGTCGACGTTCGCCGTGAGCGCCCCGAAGTCCTTACGGCGAAGCGATTCAAGGACGTTCGCGCTCGACGTCTGCTTCACGGATTCGACGCCGCCGAGCGCGCGGATGAACGACGGGAAGCCCGCGTCGCGCTCGCCCACCGCGCGCTCCTCGCGGCGCATCGCGAGGCCGGGGAGGAGGAGCGGCGTCGTCGGGATCGCGAGCGAGATCGGATAGGGGATCCGCCCGGGATCGAGCGGCGTGTAGCCGAGGCCGACGACGAGGACGCCCACGACGGCGAGCAACGAGAGACCGACGCCCGCGTAGAGCGCGGGTCGCACCCGGTGTGCCGGGGAGTGGTGCGTCTCCGGCGTCAGCCAGACGGGATCGCGGGGCGCGACGGTGTGGACGACGACGACGAAGGCGAGTTGGACGAGCGCGAACATCACGATGACGGCGGTGATGAGGAGCGTCGGAGGCACGTCGAGGAGGATGGGCACGACCGTCGCGAAGACGAGGATGAACGTCGTCGAGAGCATCATCGAGAGGTAGAGTTCCTTCAGGACGTCGAGTTTGGCGAGCGCTGACTCGTACCGGATGACGAACTCGCGGATGATGGACTCCTGTTCGTCGAGGAGGAAGTCATCGAGCGCCTGCCCGGCGCCGACGGTGTAGGCGAGTCGCTCCAGGAAGTCCGCGAGCAGGTCTGAGGGGACGCGTTTCGCGCGGCGCCGGCACGCGTCGTCGAGCGACTGGTTCCACGTGTCCACGAGCGCGGTGATGCGTCCCATCTCCTCGGCGAGCGCCCCGTACTCCTCGACCTGCGCGAGCGTGCGGAATATCTCGACGCGGTCGATGTTCGTCATCGAGAGGACGGTGATGTGCGTCAGGAAGAGGTGGAACTGCTCGCGGACCTCGCGTCGCTTGCGGTCGGCGGCGATCTTCGGGTAGGCGAGCGCGCCGAGCGCGGGCAGGACGCCGAGCAGGACGCCGGGGAGGGCGATGGAGAGCGGGGGCGCGAGCGCGACGACCGCGGCCGCGACGCCGAGGGTGAGCGCGGCGCTCGGCAGGAGGACGAGGAGCGCGTAGCGGCGCGCCGAGATGTCCATGTATCGATACGCGCGCACGAACGAGCGGACGAACGCCCGCACGTCCACCTCGAAGCCGTCCGCGTCGCCGTCGCCCGCCATCTACGGACGCCCCCCGGTGAGGCCGGTGACGTCTATCGAGAGCGCGTCCGCGCCGTCGCGCTGGACGGTCCGGATGGCGTCGTTCACCTCGTGGTAGCCGACGACGTCCGCGTCGATGAACCGGCGGACGAGCTCGGCGCGGCGGTCGAGTTCGTCGTAGATGCGGCGGGTGTCGTCGTAGCCGAGCAGGGTCGCGATCTGGTTTTCGAGGACGTGGCTGTTGTTCCGCCCCTTGAACGCCACGTCGTCCTCGCGAGGGTCCCACGAGAAGGCCTCGCGGGTGACGACGCCGCCCTCGTGCTCGGAGTAGCCCTCGATCTCTTGAACGCTCGTCACGCGCCGCAGGACGTCGTCGCCGCGCTTCACGCGGTTCTGGAAGAGCGCGACGTCGCAGTTGTCCATGAACGTCTCGGGGACGTTGATGGGGTTGGAGGTGAAACGCTGTATCATCGAGACGATGTCGCTCGCGTGGAAGGTGAGGAGGACGGGGTGGCCCGTCTGGGCGGCCTGGAACGCCATCTGCGCTTCGGCGCCGCGCACCTCGCCGACGACGATGTAGTCCGGACGCGAGCGCAGGGCGGCCGCGACGAGGTCGAACATGTCGACGGCGGAGCCGGCGTCGCCGCCCTCGCGGGTGAGGAGCTGCTGCCAGTTGTCGTGGGGCGGTCTCACTTCGGCGGTGTCTTCGGCGGTGTAGATCTTGTGGTCGCGCGGGATGAACGAGAACATCGAGTTCAGCGTCGTCGTCTTCCCCGACGCCGTCTCGCCGACGACGAACACCGTCTGTTCGTTCTCCATGCAGAGCCAGAGGTACGCCGCGAGCTCCGGGGAGAGCGTCCCCCACTTCGTGATCTGGAAGACGGAGAGCGGGACGTCCTCGCCCTGCCGGATGGTGAGCGAGGGGCCCTTGATCGAGACATCGTCCGAGTAGATGATGTTGATGCGCGAGCCGTCGGGGAGCGTCGCGTCGATGACGGGATCGGAGTCCGAGACGGGCGTGTTCATCCGCTCGCCCATGTTCCGGATCCAGTTCCCGAACTCGTCGGGGTCGCCGAAGTCCACCGTCGTCTCCACCATCCCGAAGACGCCGTGGTCGACGTAGCAGGCGTGCGGGCCGATGACGTGGACGTCCTCGTTGTGCGGGTCGCTCATCACGGGTTCGAGCGGGCCGAGACCGACGACGTCGCGTTCGAGGACGTAGCGGATGCGCGCCGCCGTCTCGGCGGAGACGACGAAGCGGTCACCGAGCAGCGACTCGCGGACGCGCGCGCCGAGCGACCCGCGACCGCTCCGAACGGTCAGTATCTCGTCGAGGAGATCGCCGAGGTGCGCGAGGAAGTCGTCGTCCTCCGCGGGCGCGGGCTTCGATACCGAGCGATCGAGCACCTCCGTGCGCACGCGCTCGTAGAGGTCGTGCTCGCCGTCGCGCAGCGTCGGCTCCAGACAGTAGTAGGTCGTGTCCGCGCCCGGGCGGCCGTGGACGTGGACGTAGATCGGCGGGTCGGCCGGGTAGAGGACGTTTGGCTTCCCGTCGGCGTGCTCGTCGCTCGGGTCTGTGACGAGCGTCGGGCGCGTCCCGGTGCGCGCGACGAACGCGTCGAGGTGAGCGGCGACGTGGTCGTGTTCTGCGGCGACGGCGCGCAGGGAGTCTGGCGTGTCGGGCATGGTATCTCAGGCGATGGTCCGGGATTCGATGACGAGGCCGCGGCCCTGCTTGACGGAGAAACCGATGGTGTCGTCGACGGGCCGTCGCATGCCCGCGAAGCGCCGTACCACTGCCTTCTTGCGGACGTCTTGGCCGACGACGTCGGTCTGAAGCGAGAGGTAGACGTCCGCGGCCGCGTGAAGCGGACGGAGCGCGGCCTCGGAGAGCGCGGCCGGGTCGACGGTGAGGAGGACGACGCGTCCGGCGTCGAGCGGCGCGTCGAGGCGCGCGACGACGCGCTCCATCGCGCGGTCGGCGGCGGGCGTCCCGAGCGCGGCCGCGAACGCCGGGTCGTTGCGACAGAGCGCACCGAAACCGTCGGCGACGACGACGTCCGCGTCCCAGAGCGCGCCCGGCCGGAGGAAGCGCTCGACGAGCGCGCGCTCGCGCTCCAGCGGGACGTGGAAGTAGCGCAGGCGGCCGGCGAGCAGGTGGTCGAGGACGTCGTAGGAGAGCGAGTGCATCTGCTCGAGGTACGACCCGACGTCCCCCTCGGTGGACGCGAGCGCGACCCGCGATCCCTCCTCGCAGAGGCCGTAGACGACGCGGGAGGCGAGGGCGGACTTCCCGGCGCCCGTCCCGCCTTCGAGGAGGACGAGGCTCCCCTCGGGGAAGCCGCCGCCGATGGCGTGGTTGACGCGATCGCGGTCTTCGAGGCCGATGGAGCGGTAGTTCACGTGTGGAAGCGTTCGGTGTCCCGGTCGCCGGTGACGACGACGGTGACGGTGTGGTCGCCCGCGGTGAGCGAGTCGTTCGCGAGGACGCGTACGACGGCGCCGTCGCGCCACTCCGATCCGTCGAGGACGGTGACGTCGTAGTCGTCGCGCGGGACGTAGCGACCGTCGACGAGCAGTTCGACGCCGGTGCCGTCGGTAGCGAGGGTGCGCTCGCCCGTGTTCTTCACGAGGACGCGGACGGTGCCCGCGTCGGCGTCGTACATCGCGCCGCTCGCGGGGTCGCTGATGATCTCGACGTCGGTGTCGATCTGCGCCGCGACGTCCGCGCCGTGGTCGTCGAGCGACGCCGCGATACCGCCCACCGTCGTCACCATCGTGCCCGCGACGGCCGCGGCGACGCTGAGCGCGGCGATGAAGAGGACGAGCTCGGAGACGGACGCGCTCGCCACTCAGACCACCACCCGCGCGCTCGCGGCGACGCCGGGCCCGGTGACGACGACGACGCGCTCGGGTGCGCTCGCCCGGGAGACGGTCAGCGTCAGCGTCTCGTTCGACGCCCAGACGTCGCTCTCCGGGCGCCCCGCGACGCTCGTGTTCGCGGGCGGGACGGACGCGTAGCGGCCGTCGACGACGAGGTCGGTCGCGGCCACGGAGAGCGTGCTCGTCCCGGCGTTGCGGATGGTGACGGTCAGGCGATCGCTCGCCGCGTCGTACGTCGCGCCGGGGTCGCCGACGGCCGTGTTCTGCTGGCGGAGCGTCCGGTCGTCCCGCGCTGTCACCGCGTCCGTACGCTCCTCGGCGGTGCGTTCGAGCACGGGATAGAGGGTGCCGGCGCTGAGCAGGAGGCCGACGAGGAGGATCGCGCTCGCGCCGCTGACACTGAACCCCATCAGTTCTCTCGGAGGTGGCGCAGCGCTCGGAGGTAGTCGTAGGAGAGGGCGTGCTCGTCCGCGGACGGCTCGCGCGGCCGCGTCGGATCGACGAACACGTCGAGACCGGGGCCACCGACGATGTCGAGGAGCGTCGCCTCGACGTCCGCGGAGATCCAGCCGACCGCCTCGTAGTGGCTGATGGCGCGCAGCGCGCCCGCCGGCCCGGAGCGCTCCATGAGCACGGAGAGCCACTCCATCACGAGGACGTCGCCCGCGTAGCCGCCCGGGAGCGACGACACCACCGGCATCTCGTCCTCGTCGACGTCGCGGGCTCGCGTCTCCCCTCTAGCGACGTCGTGGGTCCGCGTCTCTCCTCTGGACGTGCCCGCGTGCGCGTCCGCACCGGGATCGTCCGGCGCGCCGAACGACGGGGACGTGACCCGGTCACCGGCGTCGGTGTCCGCGGTGCCGTCGTCGGCGTTGTTATCAGTGTCGCCGCGGAGGTCGTCGAAGGAGACGACGGAGTCGTCGGCCGTGACGTCGCGTTCGGCGTCAGAAGCGATGTCCACGCCCGTGCCCGCGGCCGTATCGACGGCATCCGGGGCGTCGGTGTCACCGGGCGTGCGTTCGAGCGAGCCGTCCACGAAGGGGTTCTCCGCGGCGGCGACGCGGTCGTAGACGCCGGCGAGTCGGCGGACGGTCTGGTGCATCTCGTCCACGGAGTCCTCGAGGTCGGACTGAGCGCCCTCGACGCCGCGCAGCGACGCCGCCGTCGATTCGAGGTCCTCTTCGAGGTCGTCGACGCGCGTCGCGAGCGTTTCCCGGTCGTCCGCGTCGCTCCCCGCCGGCGATCCCGCGGCGTCGCCGTCCGCGGCGCGAGCGTCGCTCTCCGCCGGATCATCGAGCGGCGGCGGGTCGGCGAACGGTGGGGGATCGTCAGCGTCAGCGTCACCCTCACCGTCGGCCTCGGTGTCGGCGTCGGACGTCCCGAACAGATGTTTGATGCGCTGGAACATAGCGAGTCGTAGTCTTCGCGTCACGCTACCGGCGACGGACACATAGGTCGGCGCCCGGATTCACGGGGAGTTTCGAGGCTCGATTCGCGCGACGAATCCGCACGCGACGCCGGGTCCGATTCGCGCGGCGAGTCCGCTCTCGAAGCCGTTTTTCGTATTATGAACGGGGCTCACTGATAGCGGAGTGGGCAGCCCCCCGCCCTCGCCACGAGGGGGTACCCGACATCATGAAACTCCAACTACCCGAGAAGGCCGACCGCGGACAGGTCGGCATCGGCACGCTCATCATCTTCATCGCGTTGGTGCTCGTCGCCGCCGTCGCCGCCGGCGTCCTCGTCACCACCGCCGACCAGCTCCAGACGCGCGCCTCCGACACGGGCACTGACGCCCAGGCGCAGGTCTCGAACCAGATCGACGTCGTCTCCGCGACCGGAGCGGTGAACTCGAACGAGGTCGACACCGTGACGCTCGTCGTGAAGAAGTCGCCGGGCTCCGAGTCCATCGACCTCTCCGAAGCCACCGTCCAGTACACGAGCGACAGCGACTCCCAGACGTTCACCAATCTGACCGTACAGAACACGGACGGCACGTCGGCGAGCGATACGGTGCTCGACGACACGAGCGACCGCAAGCAGATCGTCGTCACGCCACCGACTGCGCTCTCCGAGGGCGCGAGTGCGTCGCTGGACATCGTCGATCAGTCCGGTGCCACCACCACGTACGGGGTCAACGTCCCCGATGTCCTCACCGGAAGCTACGTGAAGGTCTGAACCATGTTCGACGACATACTCCCCGAACGGACTGACCGCGGACAGGTCGGGATCGGTACGCTCATCATCTTCATCGCGTTGGTGCTCGTCGCCGCCGTCGCCGCCGGCGTCCTCGTCACCACCGCCGATCAGCTCCAGACGCGCGCCTCCGACACGGGTACCGACGCCCAGGCGCAAGTTTCGAACCAGATCGACGTCGTCTCCGCGACGGGCGAGGACACGAACGACGACGACGCCCTCGACACCGTGACGCTGGTCGCGAAGAAGTCGCCGGGCTCCGAGGCCATCGATCTCTCGGAGGCCACCATCCAGTACACGAGCGCGAACACGTCGGAGACGCTGTCGTACGGCTCGTCCGGTGCCGACGACACCACGTTCACCACCAACCAGGTCGGGGGCGGCCCGACGACGGTGCTCTCGAACACCAGCGAGCGCGTCGAAATCGAGATCAGCACGTCGGCCCTCGAAACGAACGGCCTCGACGAGGGGTCGAGCGCGTCGCTGGACATCGTTGACCAGTCCGGCGCCACCACCACGTACGGGGTCAACGTCCCCGATGTCCTCACCGGGAGCTACGTGAAGGTCTGAGGTCATCCGTGCGACTCGCATCGACCGACAACGACTGCCGTCGCGTCCGGCGTGCGACCGCCCGACGCGACCGGCTATGAGCGACGACGCCGGGCGCGCCGCTAGCGATCCGGTCCGGCCCGCGGACCTCGAACTGGCCGACGACCGCGTCCGCCGCCTCGACGACGACCGCTACGTCGTCCGCGTGGACGACGACCCAGACGCGGAGACGGACGCGGTGCGCGAGTCGCGTGAGCCCACGCCCGACGGAACGAACCCGCTCGACGACCTCGATGGCGCGCACGCGCTGTGCGCGCACGCCCGAACGGAAACGGGAGAGGACGCGCTGCGGGTGGAGACGAACGACGTGTCGAGCGCGTTCGAGTCGTTCCTCCGGTGGTACGCGGGGCGCGTCGCGCCCGACGAGCCACCGGAGGTCGCGCTCGCCGTTCTGCTCTCGAACGCGTCGCTCGACCTCGCGGTCGACCCCGGAGGTCGGTGATCCGTCGGGCGGCAACATTTTACATAAGGAGATGGAGTGATAGGATAGTCAATTATAGATACCCAAGACGATTCAACGCGGAAAACGACACGGGGTTATAAGACAAATAGACTATATTGTTATCGTATGAGCCCGAAAGAATCGAACTCTACGGGGGAGAGAACGGTCAGCGACGTTACGACGCGTGTAGGTACCGCCGCGTCAGATGAAACATCAGAGAACGGGACTGATAGAGTAACAATAGATCAACTATACTCCGAGATACAGGCCACGCTCCCGGACGCCGAGTTGAACGTTCGACTCACGCCGGAACAGCGCTCGGAAGTGCTCCTCTCGCGGGTCCAATCGGTGCTGTTCGACGACGAGGCCTTCCAGTTCCGCGAGTCCCTCGTCAAGCAGAACCTCGACGAGATACTCCTCCTCCTCGTCGCCCACCGCTCCGCCGACACCCATGGGAAGGGGCTGATGACGGACCTCGTCACCGTCTTCGACACGCACCTCAGTCCCGGGACCGTCTATCCGCGTCTCCACGACCTCGAATCCGACGGGTACCTCGACGTCCAGGAACTCGTCCGCACCAAGGAGTACCAGGTCGCACACACCGACGCGCTCGTCGAACGCATCACGGCGGCGATGGAACAACACCTCGCGCTCGGCCTCTTCTTCCGCGCCGCGCTCGACGACCTCGACTGAACGACTCGTCACGCGAGGCGCGTCGCATCTCGGCGTCTGACCGACGCACCGGCGTACTCTGAAAACCACGCGGCTGGTCGGCTCGACGTCGTTCCCGTTACTGTGTGTGGGCTCGTCGCGCCCAGTGAGATTCTTCCGTCTCTCGTACCTCGCTCCGATTTCGTCCACGTCCTCGAAAGGCGGCGGTTGTTTCGTGACGAGTGTGTCCTGATGACGTTGTCCCGTTCGACACCGTCCCTGTCCGCAATCTCGCCGTCGAGGTCGTTCCCGATGTCGAGTCCGACCTCGACGAGTCAGTGCGAGATCACCGTCGGCTCGTCCGAACTCCCACCCCGATCGCGGTGCCGTGGAAACTCCGCTGGCCGGCGAGGCACTCACCAGTCTTCGCACGCCAGTCCGGGTCGTGTTTAACATTCGGCCTTACGAACCAATTTTATTTACTCACTAAACTACTATATTAATTCATCTTTTGGCCATATACACCCGTAGAAAGCCGTGCACGGCTGGGTGCAAAGGTAGATCTACGGTCTATTAGAGATGTGAACCCGAGCTACAACACGCCCGTCAACGCCGCGCTTCTCGCCGATAGCGCTGAAACCCAGCCGTCGCACATTCCAATAACTGGGCTTCGATTTCAGACTGCCCGCTACAGAAACTGTATTACTTTAGAATAGGTTCATAATAGCACAAGAGTAATTACGTACCTGTTCAGCACTGTTTCTGTCCACGTTGACCCGGAGAGCGCAGAAACGGGGCTACAAGCCCTCGCGGTTGGAGTAATCGCTTGACCGTCCTCGATGTGTTTCCGTCACCGAACATTTAGGTGCCCCAAGAGTAAACATTCATCCGACTTCCGATGCACAACCGACAAAACGTCCATATTGAATCCGTGTAGTTATGCCTTTCGATCACAAGAATCCAACTCACCGACACGAATCGATGATCTCGGAGGTGTCCGAAGGCGCGACGTTCGGGAACTACGTGGACGGCGAGACGATACCGTCGGCATCTGGGAAGCTGTTCGCCCCAGAGGATCCGACGATCGCCGAGCCGATCGCGGACGTTCCGGAGAGCGATGCCGGCGACGTCGACGACGCGGTGGCGGCCGCGAGCGACGCCTTCGAGTCGTGGTGTGAGCTCACGCCGCTGGATCGCGGCGACGCGTTGCGCGAGTGGTCGCAGGTCCTCCGAGACAACCTCGACGAACTCGCGCGACTCACGACGCTCGAAGTCGGCAAACCGATCGCGGCGTCGCGCGCGGACGTCGAGACCGGTATTCGGTTCGTCGAGTACTACGCCTCGGTCGCCGCCGGGAAGGAGGGGCGAGTGCCCGACGGCGGCGCGGACGCGCTCGCGTACGTCGAAGAGGAACCGTACGGCGTCACGGGCCAGATCCTCCCGTGGAACTACCCGCTCCTCCTCTTGGGATGGAAAGTCGGTGCCGCACTCGCGACCGGGAACACCTGCGTCGTCAAGCCGGCCGAGCAGACGCCGCTCGCAACGATCCGGGCGGCGCAGCTCTCTGCCGATGTCCTTCCTGACGGCGTGCTGAACGTCGTCAACGGGTTCGGCGAAACCGGGGCCGCGATCAGCGGCCACGACGACGTCCGAAAGGTCTCCTTTACGGGCTCCGTCCCGGTCGGCCGCGAGGTGATGCGGAGCGCCGCCGCCGACGTCACGCCGGTGACGCTCGAACTCGGCGGGAAGAACCCCTTCCTCGTCTTCCCCGATGCAGACGTGGGAGATGCCGCGGAGACGGCCGCCGCGGCTGGCCTCTACAACAACGGCCAGTCCTGCGACTCCGGTACGCGACTCCTGATCCACGAGGACGTCGAGGAGGAGTTCCTCGACGCCTATCTCGACGCCGTCTCGTCGCGCACCGTCGGCGACCCACTCGACGACGTCGAGCAGGGCCCGCTCTGCCACCGTGAGCACTGGGAGAGCGTCAAGGAGTACATCGAGCTCGGCAGAGAGGAGGGCGCGACGCTCCTGGCGGGCGGGGGGCGGCCCGTCGACGCCCCGAAGGACGGCTACTACGTCGAGCCGACGGTATTCGGCGACGTCGACCCGGACATGCGTATCGCTACCGAGGAGGTGTTCGGTCCCGTTCAGTTCGTGATGACCTTCGCGGAGTATGAGGAAGCCATCGACGTCGCCAACGGCACCGACTATGGGCTCGCCTCGGGCGTGTTCACGCGCGACATCTCGCGTGCGCATCGCGCCGCGAGCGACCTCGAGGCCGGGAGCGTTTGGGTGAACCACTACTTCGGCACCGTGCCCGGGACGCCCTTCGGCGGCTTCAAGCAGTCCGGGATCGGTCGCGAATGCGGCTCCGATGCGCTCGATGAGTATACGCAGACCAAGTCCGTCCGCATCGCACTCGACCGATGACGGACGCCGCTCCCCTCGACGTCGCCGTAGTCCAGTCGAACCCGACGTTTGGCGACGTTACGGCGAACCGTCAGACCCTCGCCGACCGAATCCGTGATGCGGCCGGTGACGGCGCCGATCTCGTCGTCCTTCCCGAGCTCGCGAACACGGGCTACGTCTTCGAGACACGCGCAGAGGCCTTCGACCTCGCGGAGTCCGCGAACGGACCGACCGTCTCCAGTTGGATCGCGGCCGCGAGCGACGCCGACGTCTGGATCGTCGGCGGATTCGCGGAGCGCGATCGAAATCGAACGTACAATAGCGCCGCTATCGTCTCGCCAGACGGGGTGGAGGACGTGTACCGGAAGGCCCACCTCTGGGACCGTGAAAAGCTCTTCTTCGAGTCTGGGGACGGTGACTTTCCGATCGTCGATACGCCGTTCGGCCGTCTCGGCGTTCAGATCTGCCATGACCTCTGGTTCCCGGAAGCGACGCGTCTACAGGCACTCGACGGCGCCGACATCGTCGCGCTCCCGACGAACTGGCCGTACGAAGGTGAGCGTCCCTCAGAGTGGACGGCCGGCGTTCACCTTGCGATCGCACGTGCGACGACCAACCGGGTGTTCTTCGCCTGTGCTGATCGCTGCGGCACCGAGCGTGGCGTCGACTTCGAGGGACAGAGCGTCGTCGTCGATCCGGCTGGTCGGCCGCGTGTCGGCCCGGCGAGCGTGACGGACGCGGAGACGCTCCGCGCGTCACTCGACCTCGCAAATGCGCGGGACAAGCGTCTCGCGCCGTACGCCGACGCACTCGCCGACCGACGTACCGACGCGTACTCGCTCGCCGGACGCGAGAAGTAGCGCTCGCAGCCGGTCCTCATGCCGCGGCCACACGGGCCCGTCCGCCGTTGGCGTCTTCGTCCTTCCGGATTTCTCCCGTCAATCGACAGGTTCCCACGACGACGTGAACGCCGCCGAGAAAGTCCGTCCCACTCACACCCCGTCAACTGCCGGATGACCACTCCCGAGTTTACAAAAATATATCTGTAACAGAAACGCTCAGCTACGCACATTCTTTATTGAATAAAATCCAATATTTATTGGTTTTGGTAGTGTTCTGTGTTTGTGTATAGAAAATACTACATCTTACGTCCAACTCCGTCTCTATTTAGTGACCACTCCCACTCTCCAGCTGAGAAAGTATTATCGGGATCGGCGGCCATTGAGTGACCATGTCGCACCACTCACCGAACGGCGACTCGCTAAACGTTCCACACTGGTACGATCCGGATAGCGAGATCCTCAACATCGAGCGCGGCACTGACTCGTACGTCTGGGATACCGATGGACACGCGTACCTCGACTTCTGCTCACAGCTTTACTGCTGCAATCTCGGTCACAGCAATGACGCCGTTCGACGCGCGATGGACGAGCAGGTCGGCACTATTCCGTACGTCTCCTCCGCGAAGCACGCGCCGGTTCGCGACGAGCTCGCGTCCCGCCTCGACGACATCTCGCCCGAGAGCGTCTCGTACACCTCCTTCGCCGTCTCCGGGAGCGAAGCGAACGAACTCGCCGTGCAGTTCGCCCGTACGCATCAGGACGCCTCGACGGTACTCACGCGCTGGCGTTCCTACCACGGAAGTACGTACGGCGCCGGGAGCCTCACCGGCGATCCGACGACGCGTACCACGCTCAGTGAACACGCCGCGACCACTGGCGCCGGCAAGTTCCTCCCGCCGACCCCCGAGGCGTTCGATACCGACGACCCCGAAGCGCTCGCTCGACGCGCCGCCGACCACCTCGAGTACGTCATCCGAAACCAGGGACCCGACTCCGTCGCCGCCGTCCTCATCGAGCCCGTCGCGGGTGCCAGTGGGGCATACGTCGGCCCCGCCGACTACTTCGATCGAGTCCGTGCCGTCTGCGACGAGTACGATGTCCTTCTCATCTCGGACGAGGTCATCACGGGATTCGGTCGGTGCGGTGAGTGGTTCGGTATTCAGACCGAACGCGTCGAACCAGACATGCTCACGTTCGCAAAGGGAGCGACGGGCGCGTATGCCCCGCTCGCCGGCGTCATAGCCGCTCCCGAGATCGGTGAGCAGATCGCCGAGGAAGGATTTGACATCGGTCAGACCTTCGCCGGCCACCCCGTTGCCTGTGCCGCCAGCCTCGCCGCCATCGACGAGTACGCGGACGGCGTCATTGCGAACGTCCGTGAGAACGAATCCGTCCTCGCGGACGGGCTGGCGGCCATCGCCGACGCTCACGACGCCGTGCGCCGCATACAGGGACGGGGTTATCACTGGGGCGTCGAGATAACCGACCCCGAGACCGGCGAGCCGTACCACGACCCGCTTAACGACGCGGGTGAGAACCCCGTTCACGACGTCATCGCGCACGCCCGCGAGAACGGCGTACTGGTCGCCGGCGGCCGCCCCGCCCACCAGATACTCCTCTCCCCGCCGCTCATCGCGAGTGCAACCGAACTCGAACGCGGCCTCGACGCACTCGACGACGCGCTCGGCGTCGTCTTCGACGACTAATCGCGTCCGCCCTACTTCTCGATGCACCCCGAGACGGCCTTCGTCTGCGTGTACCCTCGTACGGCTTCTAGCCCGGCCTCGCGCCCGATCCCGCTCTTCTTGTACCCACCGAACGGCGCCTCGACGCCCGGTGCGAACCACTCGTTCACGTAGACGACGCCCGCCTCGACGTCGCGCGAGAACCGGTGTGCGCGTCCGTGGTTCTCGGTGAAGATACCCGCCGTCAGCCCGTACTCGGTGTCGTTCGCGAGCGCGATCGCCTCTTCCTCGTCCGCGAACGTCGTGACGGTGAGAACCGGCCCGAACACCTCTTCGCGGGCGATTCTCGCGTCATTCGGCACGTCGTCGAACACCGTCGGCTCCACGAAGTAGCCCGCTCGGTCGAGCGCTCGTCCGCCCGTGACCGGTTCACCGATCACCTCTCGGGCGGATTCGATATACCCACGTACTTTCTCGTAGTGGGCCTCGGAAACGAGCGGGCCCATGTCGGGGTCGTCGAGTACCGGGCCGAGCGACATCGCTTCCGCGCGTGCGACGATTGCGTCGACGAACGCGTCGTGTACGTCTTCGTGCACGATGAGACGGGGGCCGGCTGAACACACCTGCCCGGCGTTCGAGAAGACGGCCGCGACCGCGTTGTCGACGGCGTTCTCGAAGTCCGCGTCCGGGAAGATGACGTTCGGGCCGTTCCCCCCGAGTTCGAGGTGCGCTGGATTGACGTTCTCGACCGCCGCCTTTCCGACCTCGATGCCGGTCGGAACCGATCCCGTGAAGCTCACGCAGCCGATACCCGCGTGGTTCGCGAGTGCGCTCCCCGCCGTCGCACCGCGTCCCGGGACGACGTTGATAACGCCTGGGGGGATCCCCGCGTCCGTGGCGATGCGTGCCACTGCGATCGACGTCCGTGGCGTCTCCTCCGCGGGCTTCACGACGACCGCATTGCCCGCGGCCAGGGACGGCGCGACGCTCCGCCCGAACAGGAGGAGCGGGAAGTTCCACGGGAGGATGTGACCCGTGACGCCGAGCGGTTCGCGCCGTGTGTAGCCGAAGTGGGCGTCGTCAGTCGCGAGCGCCACCCCCTCGATCTTGTCCGTGATCCCCGCGTAGTACTCGAAGTAGCGCGCGAGACTCCCGACGTCTGCTTCGGCGGTCGAGAGCGGCTTGCCGGCGTCACGGGCTTCGAGTCGGGCGAGCGCCGCCGCCTCCTCGCGGATCGCGTCCGCGAACGCGTGCAAACGCCGTCCACGTTCGGCGGCCTCCAGACTCGTCCACGTCTCACTTGCCTCGCGAGCGTGTACGACGGCGCGGTCGACGTCTTCGGTGTCGGCGGCCGCGACCGCTTCTCTTCGCTTTTCGGTTACCGGGTCCGTGATGTCGTACGTCGCGCCGTCTGCCGCCGGCGTCGTCTCTCCGCCGATGAACAGCACGGAGTATTCGTCCGTCTCCTCCTCATTGTTGACCATGAGTCTTGTCTATCTCTCACAAGTAATAAAATCATGCCCTTGGTCGATAGAAACTGACGGAAAATAAACCTCGACATAGAGGGACACGGCACGCCGGGCACCGGATATCTGACGTGGTGCGTTCGGCGTCTCACTCTCCCTGTTCGTCCGCCAGTCGCGGTGCGATCGTCTCGAAGGCCTCTAGGTGTTCCTCAACGTGTTCCTCGGTGTGTTGGACGCTGATCGTCCACTGCTGGGAGGCACTGTGTGGATGGGGCATAACGCCCCGGTTCAGCATCGCGAACCAGTAGTTCTCGTGGAACTCCACATCGACGTGTTCGATCCAGTCCCGATAGTCGCGGATGGTCTCGTCAGTGAACGAGACGATACCTTGTGAGTTCACGTGTTCGACGTGTCCGGTGATACCGTGGTCAGCCATAATGTCCTCGTACCCCGCGACGAGGCGCCCTCCGAGGTCGTTCACGTGCCTGTAGGCGTCATCGTCCAGCACATCGCGGAGCTGGGTGATGACGGCACGGAGCGCGAGCGGATTCGCGTTATACGTTCCGTAGTGGGCTGCGCCGTTCTCTATCTCGCGCATCACCGCCTCCGACCCGCCGAACGCACCGACCGGTAGGTTTCCGCCGATACTCTTCGCCATCGTCACGAGGTCGGGCTCGACGTCGTAGTACTCCGCTGCACCGCCGGGTGCGACTTTCACGCCCGTCTTTACCTCGTCGAAGATGTAGACGAGCCCGTACTCGTCACAGAGCTCGCGCAAGCCTTGCAGGAACTCCCCGTATGGCTGCGTCACCCCGACGTTCATCACGATGGGCTCGACGATGATCGTCCCGATCTCGTTTATGTGCTCGCGGAGAACGCTCTCGATCGCCTCGAGGTCGTTCCAGGGTCCGATCTCGACGGTTTCGGCCACTTTCGTAGGAATGCCCTCGCTCTCGACGACGCGCGTCGGTCGGTCGGCGTGCCCGAGCTTCTCGCGACCCGCCGCTTTGCTGAGGAGGACGTAGTCGTGACAACCGTGGTACGATCCCTCTATCTTCAACACCTTGTCTTTCCCCGAGTGTGCGCGCGCGACGCGAATCGCGTGCATCGTGCTCTCGGTCCCGCTGTTCGTGAAGCGCACGAGGTCCATCCCCGACCACCGCTTTTTCAGCTCCGCCGCTGCCTCGTGGAGGAGCTTGCTCGGCTTCGTGTACAGCGTTCCCTCGTCCAACTGTCGGCTCGCCGCCTCCGTGATGGCCGGGTGGGCGTGTCCGCTCATCCCCGCGCCGTTGTTCAACCCGAAGTCGAGGTAGTCGTTCCCGTCGACGTCCGTGAAGTGGACGCCCGAAGCCTCGTCGATATAAAGCGGGTGGGGATCCCACTCGCGGTACGTGGAGCCGACCCCGCTGGGGACGTGTCGTTTCGTCTCCGCGTGGAAGTCGGCGCTGGTCGGAGTCCGATCACGATACGTCGATTCGACGTCGTTCCAGAGTTGCATGGGTGGATGAGTGTGTGGCGGACAGGCCCGGGGTTCGGGACGGTGTCGCCCGTCTCCGATAACGCGTTCTGCGTTCGTCGACGGACGACATCGTATCCGCGCCACCCGAAGGCTGTCCGCGCACTCACTTCACTGTTCCGCCCCCATCGACGAAACGTATTAGTCGTCACCCGCCGTCCCACCTCCGTGACCCGCGTCACCGCGTTTTGGGACGACAGTTTTCTCGCACACGAACCACCGGCCGGCGAGTTCGAGGCGGCGTGGACCGGACGGCTCGCCGTTGAGGAACCGCACCCGGACAGGGCGGCGCGCGTCGAGAACATCCGGCACATCCTCCGCTACGAGTTCGACGACCACGTGACGTGGGAGCCCGCGCCGGCTGCGACGCGTGCGCAACTCGAACGTGTCCACGACCCGTCGTACGTCGACTCGTTCGAGGCGTTCTGCCGCGACGGCGGCGGCCGTCTCACGGCCGAAACGGGCGCCAACGAGCACTCCTTCGAGGCCGCGAGGCACGCCGCCGGCGGCGCAATCGCGGCCGTCGATTGCGCGATCGACACCGAGCGAGCGGGTATCCCGTACGCGTGCGTTCGACCGAGCGGACACCACGCCCAGCCCGCGCAGGCTGACGGCTTCTGTTTCTTCAACAACGTCGCCGTCGCTGCCGAGCACGCGCTCGTGAGTAGTGCCGTCGATTCGGTCGCCGTCGTCGACTGGGACGTTCATCACGGGAACGGGACGCAGGAGTGCTTCTACGACCGCGATGACGTCCTCTTCGTCTCTCTGCACAACGATCATTGGTCGTGGGATCGCGACGCGCACCCGCAGACGGGTGACCTCGACGAATCCGGGATCGGTGACGGGGACGGATACAATTTGAACGTTCCGCTCCCCCCCGGAACGGGCGACGAGGGGTACACAGCGGCGTTCGATAGAGTCGTCGCCCCGGTCGTTGGAGAGTTCGATCCCGACCTCCTCCTCGTTTCCGCCGGCCAGGATCCCGGAACGGTCGATCCGCTCGGGCGGAACGTGGTGACCAAAGAGGGGTTCCGCACCCTCGGCGACCGTGCCCGTACACTGGCAACGGCCGTGGACGCCCCTCTCGCTCTCGTTCAGGAGGGGGGCTATCAGGTGAGCCACCTCCCGTACGCCACCCTCGGCGTCCTCGAAGGTGCCGTCGGCGTCGACACCGGCATCGAGGACCCGTTCGCATGGCTCGACGAGGACGCCGACTCGGCCCACCGCCGCCTCGACTCCGTCGTCGAGCACGCGTCCGCGTGGTGGGATGTCTAAGTATGCGGAACAAAATGTTAAGTACACGCAGAATACTCGTCGAACGTGATGCGTGTGTATCGCCATAAGCGAACACGTGTGACACAACAGATGTGATACGATGACAGAAACGACAAGTACACAGGCAATCTCGGAGTCCTCGTTCCTCGACCGGATCGCCGAGAACTCCTACGTCCAGCTACTGGTGACCGCCGGTCCGATACTCCTGCTCGAGGGCATCTTCTTCCTCGGGCCGCTGTTCATCATGTTGATGATCGCCACGATGGAGATGGAGAACTACAACCTCGTGGCCCACTACGGCATCGACAACTTCGTCGCCGGGGTTACGAAAGTCCAGAACATCGCCGCCTTCGAGAACACCGTCCTCATCGCGGCGCTCACGACGGTGACGGCCGCGATCGTCGCGTACCCGATCGCGTACTACATCGCGCGCTTCGGCGGTGAGTACCAGAACCAACTCGCCGCTCTCGTCATCATCCCGTTCTGGACGAACTACGTCGTTCGCATCTACGGGTGGCGTATCATCCTCTCGGAGGACGGACTTCTCAATAACTTCCTGTCGTTCGCCGGCATCATCAACGAGCCGCTGACATTCGTGCTCAACACCCGGTTCTCCATCTGGTTCGGGCTCGTCTACCTCTGGCTTCCATTTATGATTCTACCGCTCTACTCGACGCTCGGTACCATCCGAGACGAGTACGTCGAAGCGGCCTACGACCTCGGTGCGTCCCGCTGGAAGGTGTTCAAGCGTATCATCTTCCCGCTGTCCGTTCCGGGGCTCGTCGCCGGTACGACGTTCGTGTTCATCTTTAGCATGGGCGCGTATATCGTCCCGTCCCTCCTCGGTGGCGGTATCCCGTACGTCGGAACGCGCATTCAGTACGAGTTCGGCTTTGGCGCTGACTGGCCCGCCGGTTCCGCGCTCGGTAGTATCCTCATGCTCATCGTGCTCGTCGCGCTGGGTGTGATGCTCAAGTACGCGAATATGGAGGACCTCTTCTGACATGAGTACGCAGACAGACACCACGGAGGGCGCATCGGGAGACGACCGGCGCGCGCTGGCCGCCGTCGGCCGCTGGGTCTCAGCGCACTGGCTCGGGGGATGGACCGTCCTCGTGATGCTGTTCCTCTACACGCCCATCATCGTCATTGTCGTCTTTTCCTTCGAGGAGGGCGCGTTCTCCAACCTGCCATGGGACGGATTCACGCTCACGTGGTATCGACAGCTTCTGAGTAACTCTCAGGCGATGAACTCCATCGTAAACAGCCTGTACGTGGCGTTCTTCGTGACGACCGTCGGAACGATCCTGGGGACGCTCGGCGCCGTCGCGCTGGTCCGTCGGAACTTCCGTCTGAAGGGCATCTACCGGACGCTCGTCCTCGCACCGATGACGATTCCAGGGCTCATCCTCGGCGTCGCCATCCTCATGATGTTCAACTACCTCGAGGTGACGCGGACGCTCCGAACGGTTATCATCGCGCAACTCGTCTTCGTCGTACCGTTCGTCGTCGTGACGGTGAGTTCCCGGCTCCGCGGCTTCGACCCCCTACTCGAGGAGGCCGCGCGAGACCTCGGTGCGTCCCGATGGACGGTCTTCCGGCGTATCACACTCCCGCTGCTCGCTCCGGGGATCATCAGCGGTGCGCTGTTCGCGTTCTCGCTCTCCTTCGACGACTTCCTCATCGCCTTTTTCACCTCCGGCGTACAGAACACGCTTCCCGTGTTCATCTTCTCTACTATCAACCGGGCGACGTCACCCATCGTCAACTCCATCTCGACGCTCGCCTTTGTCATCTCGATGACGGTCATTGCGGCCAGTCAGTACTTCCAAGACTGACGGGATCGTGGATCGGTCCGACGGTCTCTATCTACCGTCCTTTTGCCAGTACGATGCAATCCAGCGTTGACGGTGACGACTGGTGCCCCACTTACGGATGAACGCGTCGCTCGAGAGCGACGTCGAAGGAAAAGGTAAGCTGGGAAGCGTCCCGCCTCAGAGGCTGGAGTTTGCCTTCGCGCGCGACCACATGTCGAGCCACTCGTCCTGCTGTGGGGAGATTTTGTACTGGACGAGATCTTCAAGAAGGTGCTCTGCAGCCTCGAACCCCTGGTCTTTATACATCATGATGGTCTTCTGCTCTTCCTCGCTGAACTCATCGAAAGCGGCCGTGTTGACGGGCGCCCCCTTCGATTCAGCGTCTTCCCAACAGATAGAGTACTGACCCTCCGGCGTGAGCGCTTGGTTATGGAACTCGACCGCGAGGTCGCGATTGAGGTCGGGATTATTGACGAGAGTGAGACCCTCCGTCCAGTACCAGCCGCCGATGTCGCTCGGATACATGAGCTTCATCCAGTCGTTGCCTTCGGCGCGGAGCTGACTCAGCCCGAAGTTCCCCGTCCCCATGACGAGCGTGGCGTTCCCCTGCAGCATGTCCTGTCGGACACCCGCTGCGCCGCCGTGGACGGCGACGGCGCTGTCGAACATCTTCACGAGGGTATCTTCGACCTGCTGGAGCCTCGAATCCGAGAGCTCGATATCCATCGGGTTCTGCCCGTCGAGGTCGAAGAGCTGCATGATGACGAGCGGGATCGTCCACGTGGGCCAGTCGAGCAGCGTTATCTCGCCATCGAAGCTCCCGTCCCACGCGGCCGCGTACCCCCTCTCCTCGAGCGTGGAGAGGTCGACCGAGCGGTCGTCGTAGCCGAGTCCGCCCCACCCCCACCGCGGCGGAGCCGCGTACATCTGTCCCTCGTTGACGAAGGTGTCGTAGGGCCAGCTGAACTGACTCATCCAGTTCTCCCGCGAGGGGTAGTCGCCCTCCTGAACGGGTCTGATGGTGTCCGCCCGGGCGTTGCGCTTCGCCCACGTGTTGTCCAGCACCATCACGTCGAATTGATTCACCCCGCCGGCGTTCAGGGTGTTGAACCCCTCGACGTCGGAGGAGATGAGTTTCACGTTCACGGTCGCGCCGGTCTGCTGCTCGAGCATTTCAGCGACGCCGCCGTACCCCGCCCACGTGAGGACGTTCAGCGACTCGCCACCGTACCCGCTACTATCGTCGCTCCCGCTGTCGTTCCCCGATGAGGAGCCGCTTCCTCCACCGCCGCCTCCGCCGCAACCGGCGAGTGCTGCCGCTCCGGCTGCGCCCGTCACGGTGAGTAGTTTCCGCCGTGTCGTCGTATCGTCTCGCATGCTGACGTACCTGCCAAACACGTCCGCCAGTATAATCGTTTTGATGGACTATCTGCGAATTATAGGGTAGATTTGGTTGTAATAGTGAAAATAACTGACTACATGATTGGATATAGGCCTATCAGATGCACGCGTAACATCTGCCTATGGTCGGTACCTTGAAATAGGGTTCCGCTCTATACAGGAGTGATTCGGCGGAGCGAACCCGCCACGTCCCCATATCCATGAGTGAAAGTGGACACGTCCGACTCGACGCACTCCGGAAGGAGTACGACGACACCGTCGCGGTGAACGGCATCGATCTCGAAGTACAATCCGGCGAGTTCTTCACCCTCCTCGGTCCCTCCGGGTGCGGGAAGAGCACGACGCTACGCTGTATCGCCGGTCTCGAGACGCCGACTAACGGCGACGTCCGAATCAGCGGACAGCGCGTCACGTCGCTTCCGGCCAACAAGCGCGATACGAGTATCGTGTTTCAGGAGTGGGCTCTGTTCCCACACATGACCGTCGGAGAGAACGTCTCCTTCGGCCTCGAGATGCGCGACGTTCCGAAGGCCGAACGCGAAGAGCGCGTCGAGAGCGTCCTCGAACTCGTCGAGCTCGACGGCTATCAGGACCGCGACGCCGACGCGCTCTCCGGCGGCCAGAAACAGCGCGTCGCGATGGCGCGCTCCATCGTTCAGGAGCCCGACGTCCTCCTCCTCGACGAACCGCTCGCATCCCTCGATCGCGCGCTCCGCGAGCGCCTGCAGATCGAGCTGAAGGAGATACAGGAGGAGCTCGGCATCACGTTCGTTCACGTCACGCACGACCAAGAGGAGGCGCTGACGATGAGCGATCGTATTGCCGTAATGAACGACGGTCAAATCGAGCAGGTGGGCGAGGCCATGGACCTCTACGAGCACCCCAACACCCGGTTCGTTGCGAGCTTTCTCGGCGAGACGAACCTCTTCGAAGGGCGGATCTCGCGCGCCGACGGCCGAGTCGTCCTTGCCGGCGATATCGACGTCACGCTCGTCCAAGACGACGGCGTCGACCTCACCGAGGGGCAGAACGCCGCCTACACAGTGCGTCCCGAGAGCCTACGGCTGGGAGCCGATCTCGCCGCGGACAACGCGTGGGAGGGTGTCGTCGAGAACGCGATTTACAAGGGCTCTCGGACCCTCTACGAGGTCGACGTCGGCGAACGCGTGCTGACCGTACAGTTCCAGCGCCAGCAGGGCGTCGAGCGGTTCGACGAGGGAGAGGACGTCCTGATCGGGTTCGATTCCGACGACGGTGAGCTCGTGCTGAGCTGAGCGGGACGCGAGACGCGCGGTCGCTCTCTCCCGTCAGCGCATGTCGACGTAGCGTTCACGCTCCCAGTCCGTGACGCACGCGTCGAAGGCCGCGAGGTCGCGACGTCGCGTACAGAGGTACGCCTCGACGGCGTCGCTTCCGAGCCGGCCGATGAGTGCGTCGTCGTTCTCCAACGCTTCGAACGCTTGCATAGGCGTCTGCGGGAGCGTCCGTGCGTCGCCGTCCACCGTCTCGGCGCCCGACCGTCCAGCGTCGAGGCCGCGTTCGATGCCGTCGAGGCCCGCGGCCAGCGTCGCCGCGATGAAGAGATAGGGGTTCGCGTCGGCCGCGCCGATACGGTTCTCGACGCGCGTGTATCCGGACGGGACGCGGAACGCCGTTCGTCGGTCGTCGTACCCCCACGTCGCGGCGTATGGGGCGAATCCCTCCGGATCGAGGCGTTTGTAGCCGTTGAGCGTCGGTATCCCGAACGCTGTCAGCGCGTCCGCGTGTTCGACGAGCCCGCCGACGAACTGCCGGCCGACTTCGGAGAGCGTGTCCGCCCCGTCGTCAAACGCGTTCTCGCCGTCGCGCTGCGCGCTGACGTGGAGGTGATAGCCGCTCCCGCTCTCGTCGCCAAACGGCTTCGGCATGAACGTCCCGACGGTGTCGGTCAGCGTCGCCGTCCGCTTCACGAGTCGGACGAAGTCGAACGTCCGATCAGCCTGCGTGAGCGCGTCGCTGTGGTCGAAGAGGACTTCGAGCTGTCCCGGACCGTGCTCGTGTTCGAGCGAATGAATCGGGATGCCGTACGCCGGCGCCCACTTCGAGAGGCGGTCGTAAAACGGTGCAACGCGCTCAGTGACCTCTGAGACCCACTCGTGTTTGTGATCGGTCGCGGGCGCGTACCCCTCGTCGCTCTCCTCGAGGAGGTAGAACTCGAGCTCGCTTCCGACACCGAACTCTATCCCGACGTCCGCCGAGTCGAGGACGTTCCGGAGCGCGCTGCGCGGAGCGGCGGCGACGCGCTGGCCCTCATATTCCACGTCACAGAGCACCCGCGCCGCGTCGTCGCGCCACGGTAACGTGCGGAGCGTCGACGGGTCGGGTCGAAGGATCCCGTCGCCGTACCCGATGGCCTCACCGAACTTCGAGTTCGACGGCACTTCATTGCGCGTCGTTTGGACGAGCAACAGCATGTTGACCGGGATTCCGTCTTCCCAGACGTCGAGGAACCGCTCCGTCGTGAGTTGCTTCGAACGCGACATCCCGTTCACGTCCGCAAACTCCACGAAGACGTGACGAACGTCGGCGGCCTCGAGACGCTTCGCCATCGTTTGCTGGGTATCAGTCATATCTCAGCTCGACCGCCGACGTAATCGACGGCCACATTATCGTACGGACTTGTACCAGTGTCATATATCTTTGCCCACACATGGCTTTTACATCCCGATGTGTACGGCGGATAGATCTCTGCGTGAGTAGAGACGCGACGCACGATGACGCGAATCGATACTAGCCTCCGCGGTTTTTCGTCTCACGCGCCGTGAACACACTTATAGTACCACGATCCGCCACGAAGCATGAGCCAATGATCAGCGTTCTCGACACCGAAGTCGAACCCGATTACCGGTATCTCGGCCCCGAGATCGCGCGGCTACTCTCGGCGTCCGACTATCGGGTCTTCGCCGACGATCCGACGCCGCCCGACCTCGACGACGTCGACGGGATCGTCCTCAGCGGGAGCACCGCGAGCGTCTACGACGATCACGACTGGATAGATCCGGAGTCTCGCCTCGTCAAGCGGTGCGTCGAGCGAAACGTTCCGCTGCTCGGCATTTGCTTCGGTCACCAGCTCGTGAATCAGGCGCTGGGTGGGACGGTCGAGCGCGACGAGCGACGGGCAACGTTTGTAAAGATGTCACGCACTGATCCGGAGGACGCCGTTCTCGACGGCGTTGCTCCTATTGTGCCGGTGCTCCACGCCGATGTCGTCACCGAACTGGGTGACGGCATGGTCGCGACGGCGTCGACATCGTATAGCGACTATTTCTGCTCGCGGCACGTGGACGCGCCACTCTGGACGGTGCAGTTCCACCCCGAGTTCACCGAGCGCGTCGTCGGCGAGCCGGACGATTTTACTCCCGGGGCATACGGGTTTGCGGATTCGAATGCGACCCGCGTCCTCGACAACTTTGCGCGCGTCTGCGAGCGATAGCCGAGTTCTAGCACTCGAAGTTCCTCGATGTATTCGGGTACACCGACGAGACAGGACTGACTCTCCTTCACGATGAGTGGCGTGAACCAAGAGTATCGCATCTGCCGTCGCATCGACCGTCGTGATTGTCGCCGACAGCATCGATACCAGTTCCCCCATCCTCGACACCGACGCCGTCGTCTCTGATGGGACGTGTTTTACATCGATATAGACGTCATATACTGGATTAGGGGATTAAGATACATAATACGTGTACGCACTACTTTCGACATCAGGTGTTCGTTTGTATCCCACGACCGGGTAAATAGTAGACGGAAGAAACTATAATTCGGGCCAAGTTCGCGTTCAGGAACGATAGCACGTCGGCCAGTATCACGGTCGTATCGTCGCTCTCGGAAGGCGGTGAGACTCCACGTTCGTTACGTGTGTTCCACCAGGTAACGAATTCTTTTGACCACGTTTTTGAATCTCCGGACCGATGTGGCTGAAAAACATCGATTAGAGAGTACGTGCGAACTTTTATCAATCTATCTATATTTTCACGGTATTACGATTTTCGTGACGAGCGGTTTGAAACCGGATCCCCGATCGTCGGAGTGCAGTCCTAGATACTCGGCGTGATCGACGAGACACACCGCCTTATCGAGACACGATGTATCTCGTTCGCCGATCAGAACACTCCGTATTCCGGTGCTGTCTTCGATGTCGCGTTTCCCACGGATTCCGGAGGACCCGTTATGCCAACGCCGTCGTTCCGTCGAGCGCGATGTGAGCGGAATTCACGCCGTCAACGAATATAGATCGGTCTTCCGTACTCGGTCGTGAACGGCCTTCCGTGAGCGCTCGGTGCCGGTTCGTATCAGTTGCAAAGATAGTATTTTGAGATGAATTTTAGACAGATGTGCACTGGCTTGTTGAGTCAGTTTGAGGAACGAGCAGGTCGCTGAGTAACGTGCCTAGAGATGCTCGTAGACCTGCTCACTTTTCAAACTGACTCAACTAGACAGTGCGCGCCGACCGGATTCGGGCGGACGACCTCGGGTGCGTATGCCCCCGATCGGCGTCCTAAATTCACTAAGAGGTATTTACACACCTATCGGTGTAATATGCCGTGCGGGATACCTAGGCGACGATGGGCTGCGACGACGCCGCGCTCCCCGAGTCGGTGCCAGCCCTCGGCCCGTACGGCGTCGAGGAATTCGCGGAGTGCCGAGGATGCGCCAGCGACGCTCCGAGTTCGGTGTCGACAGAAGCCATCGAGACGGCCCGCGGTCCACCACGGGGCGAACGGTGGTCGCGATCTATGCGTCGTCGCCGAGAGTCCGCCGGATAGCGCGCGTGAGCACGTCTATTCCGATATCGATACTGGCTTCGTCGATGTCGAACGTGGGCGTGTGGTGACCGCTCGGGTGGTCGGTGCCGACGATGACGTACGTCGCTTCGCCGCCGCGCTCTTGTACCCGGCGCATGAGGTACGTGGCGTCCTCACTCGCGCCGAACGGCGCGCTCGGGCGAACGGACTCGACGGCTGGAACGTTGGTGGCGACGGCGCCGACGATGTCCGCGAGGCCGTCGTCGCTGTCGACGCGCGGCGCCCGTCCGACGGTCTCCGTCGAGAGGGTACAGTCGTGCATCGCGCCCGCGTGCTCGAGGACGCGGTCGACGCGATCCGTGAGGTAGTCGAGGACATCGTTCGTCCCAGCACGCGCCTCGAGTTCGAGGACGGCGTCGTCCGCGACGACGTTCGACGCGGTGCCGGCCTCGACGCGTCCGACGTTCACGCGAGTGAGCGCGTCAGCGTGCCGCGCGATCCCGTAGACGTTCTGCACCGTCGTGGCCATGGCCTGGACGGCGTTTCGCCCCTCGTGTGGTGCCGCGCCGGCGTGTGCGCTCTCGCCGGTGAAGCGGGCGTGCGTCTGGCGGATCGCGAGCGGTTTCTCGACGCCGGAGACGATTTCGCCCGTCGGGTGATCGAAGCCGACGTGCACCGCGAAGAGGGCATCGATGTCGTCGGCGTGCCCGCTCTCGGCCATCGGACGACCGCCACCGAGTACCTCCTCCGCCGGCTGGAAGAAGAGTTTGAAGGTTCCCGCGAAGTCGCTCGCCTTCACGGCCTCGAGGACGCCGAGGCCGATCGTCATGTGGGCGTCGTGCCCGCAGGCGTGCATGACGCCCGTGTTCTCCGAGCGGAACTCCTCTGCCGCGGGCTGGTGCCCGTCGTCGTCCGCCTCCGTTACAGGGAGCGCATCGATATCGACCCGAAGGCCGACGACGGGGCCGGGTCCGCGATCGAGCACCGCGACGAGCCCGGTCGTCCCTCCTGCGGTCGCGTCAAGTACGTCCGCGCGTGCGCCCCGGTCAGCCGCGCGCTCGTGCCACCGGTCGAGCGTGTCGACGTCCGGCACCCCAACGCGCTCGTCCGCGTCGAGCGCCGATGAGCCGACGTGCAGGCTGTCGACGCCGATCTCCTCGACGGCGTCGACGAGCCGGCTCGTCGTCAGGAACTCGCACCACGACGGTTCCGGATACGCGTGGAACGTGCGGCGCTGGGCGATCTGGGGATCCGACTCGGTGAACGCCATCTTACGCGGTGTGCTCCTCGAACGCGTCGAGCGCGGCTTCGGCGACGGCCATGTCCTGCGAGACTTCGCCGCCGCTGACGCCGATGGTGCCGATGATGTCGCCGTCGCGTACGATCGGATAGCCGCCGCCGAAGACGACGAGGCGGTTCTCGTCCGTCGTCTGGAGTCCCCAAAGTGACTCCCCGGGCGTCGACGCCTCCGCGAGGTCGTGCGTGGGCATCTGGAGTGCCGCCGCCGTGTACGCCTTGTTCCGCGAGATGGAGACGCTCGCCAGCCACGCGTCGTCCATCCGGTGTTGGGCGACGAGGTTCCCCTCCGGGTTTGCGACCGTGATCACCATCTTCAGATCCATCTCGGCGGCGGCTGCCTCGGCTTCCTCGATCAGATCCGTCGCTTCGGTCAGCGTGATTGTCTCACTCATGACGTGTGCTGATAGTCGGGTACGACACTTAGTAGTACGTGCCGAGGGCGCACATATTCAACCACAAATCATACACATGCTGATGTGTTTCGGTCGGCGGGACTCGACGCCGTCGGCGATGGGACTTGGGGGCACGACGCTGCCTCGGTGCGCGACCGCAAGCGTTCGCCCGATTAGTCGTAGAGCGGGTACGCGTCGGTCAGTTCGTCGACCCGTGCGCTGACGCCCTTGATCACGTCCTCGTCGTTCGGGGCGTCGACGACGTCCGCGATGAGGTCGCCGACCTGGCGCATCTCCGCCTCCTCAAAGCCGCGCGTCGTGAGCGCGGGCGTCCCCGCACGGATACCCGAGGGGTTGAACGCCGAGCGCGACTCCCCCGGCACCGTGTTGGCGTTGAGGACGATCCCCGCCTCCTCCAGCGCCGCTTCGACGTCCTTCCCGGCCGTCTCCGGATGCGACGGCCGGAGGTCGGCGAGGACGAGGTGGGTATCCGTCCCGCCGGAGACGAGCGAGAGCCCGCGCAGTTCGAAGGTCTCCGCGAGCGCCTCGGCGTTCTTTACGACCTGCGCGGCGTACGCGTCGAACTCGGGGTCAAGGGCCTCGCCGAATCCGACGGCCTTGCCCGCGACGTTGTGCATGAGGGGACCGCCCTGTATCCCGGGGAAGACGGCGGCGTCGACGTCGTCGGCGTACTCCTCGCGACACATGATGAGGCCGCCGCGACCTGAGCGGATCGTCTTGTGCGTGCTCCCGGTGACGAAGTCCGCGATGCCGACCGGACTCGGATGCTCGCCCGCCGCGACCAGCCCCGTGATGTGCGCGATGTCGGCCATGTGGTAGGCGCCCACCGAATCGGCGCTCTCCTGGATCGCCTCCCAGTCGACCTCGCGGGGGTACGCGGAGAAGCCGGAGATGACGAGGTCGGGTTCGACGTCGCGAGCGAGCTCGTCGAGGCCCGCGTAGTCGAGGCGTCCGGTCTCGCTGTCGACCTCGTACTGCACGACGTCGTAGAGCTTGCCGGCGGCGTTCGCGGGATGGCCGTGCGAGAGGTGCCCGCCGTGCATCAGGTCGAGCGAGAGGATCGTATCGCCCGGATCGAGGACGGACATGAGGACCGCCATGTTCGCCTGCGACCCGGAGTGGGGCTGGACGTTGACGTGCTCGGCCCCCCAGAGCTCCTTCGCGCGCTCGATCGCGAGCTGCTCGACGTCGTCGGCGTACTCGCAGCCGCCGTAGTAGCGCCCGCCGGGGTAGCCCTCCGCGTAGTTGTTCGTCAGCTCGGAGCTCTGTGCCTCCATGACCGCCTGACTGACGTGGTTCTCGCTCGCGATCATCGCCAGCGTTCCGTTCTGCCGCTCGCGCTCGCCCGTCAGCGCCGACGCCACCGCTGTGTCGATCCGCCGGACCGTTTCGTACGTCATCGTCCGCACGTCACGGGACTCTCCTATAGGCCTTCGCCGTCCCCCGCCCGCCGCACCGCGAGAACACGACCTCTCAAATCTTGGGGGTATAGAGGCACATGTGTTTCGCGTCGCGGACGTCGCTCGACGAGCAGATCGCCGATCCGCCAACGCGCATCGATACCGGCTGTCTCACTGCTATTCGTCTCCCCCGTCGTTCCAGTCGGCGGTTCGTGGCGACGCGTCGATCGCGGGGCGACGATAGCTATATACTCCGTCGCTGTCATGGCCGCCTATCGCGACGACGCGGGCGAGTCGCGCCCGCACGGGCGACGAGGAAAACACGATGACCGACGCACCCCACCACCCGATCCAGTACAGCGACATCGAGCGCGCGCGCGAGCGCCTCCGCGACGACGTCGTCAAACGCACGCCGGTCGAGCGCAGCACGTCGATCGGCGAGCTCGTCGACGCGGACGTCCACCTGAAGATGGAACACCTCCAGTGGACGGGCTCGTTCAAGACGCGGGGCGCGTTCAACAAGATCAGCCAGGACGTCGCGGACGGCGTCGATGAGTTCGTGGCGGCGAGCGCGGGCAACCACGCCCAGGGCGTCGCGCTCGCCGCGACCGAGTGCGGTGCGGACTCTACGGTCGTGATGCCCGAGACCGCACCGCAGGCGAAGGTCGACGCAACGCGCGACTACGGTGCGAGTGTCGAGCTCGTCGGCGAGGACTTCCAAGAGACGATGGCACACGCGCAGTCGCTCGTCGAGGGCGCCGACGCCGAGTTTGTCCACGCCTACGACGATCCAGACATCGTCGCCGGCCAGGGGACCCTCGGCATCGACATGTACGAGGACCTCCCCGAGATGGACACCGTCGTCGTCCCGATCGGCGGCGGGGGGCTCATCTCGGGGATCGCGACCGCGATCAAACACCACGATCCGAGCGTTCGTGTCGTCGGGGTGCAGGCCCGCGGTGCCGAAACTGTCCACGCGAGCCTCGATAAGGGCGCGCCCGTGACGCTCGACGAGACGGACACGATCGCCGACGGTATCGCGACCGGCGGCATCTCTGAGCTGACGCTGCGCACCATCGACGCCCACGTCGACGAGGTCGTGACCGTCACCGACGACGAGATCACGCGCGCGATCCTCCTCCTTCTCGAACGCGCGAAGCAGGTCATCGAGGGCGCGGGCGCGGCGTCCGTCGCGGCGCTCCTCGGCGACGACCTCGACGTCGCGGGCGAGACCGTGATGCCGCTGCTCTGCGGAGGGAACCTCGACATGACGATGCTCCAGACCGTGCTCGTACACGCGCTCACCGACCGCCAGCAGACGCTCCGGTTGCGCGTGCAAATCGACGACCGTCCCGGCGAGATGGAGCGTCTCGCTGGGCTCATCGCCGAGCGCGACGCGAACATCCACGATGTCCGGCACGTCCGCGCCGACGAGTCGCTCGACGTCGGGGAGGCGTATCTCCTCTTCCGCGTGGAGACGAACGGCGCCGAGCACGCCGCCTCGATCGTTACCACGATCGAAGGCGCCGGATACACCGTCGACGACGTCACCCGGGGCACCTAAATAATCCGAGTGGTCGTGGTTCCCCCCGCGTCGAGCGGTTTTACTATCGATCGGGTAGACCGAATGCGTGTGACGCGAATTATCAGTACAGACGGTGCGGCAGCGGCAGTCGGAGCGTACAGTCAGGCGACGACGAACGGCGATCTCCTCTTCACCGCCGGGCAACTCCCGTTGACGGCGGACGGCGACCTCCTCGACGACGCGCCGGTCGACGAGCAGACCGCACAGTGCCTCAGGAACGTCGAGGCCGTCCTCGCCGCGGAGGGACTCGACGCAAGCGACGTCCTGAAGACGACGGTGTTCCTCGACGACATCGACGACTTCGACGCGTTCGACGCGGCGTACAGCGACTTCTTCGACGACGAGCCGCCGGCGCGGAGCGCGGTCGGCGTCGCCGACGTCCCGAAGGGCGCCGCCGTCGAGATCGAGGTCGTCGCCGACGCCGACTGAACGCCCGGAGGCGGCCCCGGTCGGACGATCGACCGACGCCAAGACGGTGACGCGTTCGGTGCCGGATCGCGGGGGCTACGCGACGGTTGCGACTGTGCTGCGGGGGCTAGGGGGCTATCACGACTGGACCGCGGTCTCCCGGAGGCGAGCGAGGATCTGTTCTCGGCCGACCTGGCCGTCGTCGTCGCGGGTGAGACGCCCCATCACGAACTCGAGGAGGTCGAGATCGGTGAGCAACTCGAAGGCGTCCATGCGTTCGATGCCGAGACACCGCCCGACCTCGCGGATCGTGCCGGCGTCGTTCACGGCCGCCACGAGGTCGTCGACCGTCACCGACTCCGGGAGGCCCATCCCGTCAGTCCGGATCGGCGGCGCGGTATCGTCGCGGACGTCCGGTGTCGCGGACGGCGACTGCGCGGCGGGCGCGGCCTCCGGTGTCGCGGCGTCGTCCGCGTCCCCGGTGTCGTAGCTGTCCGGTTCGTGGATCCCGTTCCGGATCATGTAGCGCCGCACGGTCTCGGCGGAGACGTCCATCTCGATGACGTCCGCCATCTCGGCGAACGTCTCGCACGACGCGTAGATCTCGGCGAGCCGATCGGCGTCCCGGAACGGCGGTACGTCGGCGTCGCCACCGCCCTGTGCGTCGTCGGGCGTGGGCGTCGTCGCCGTCGGTGCGTTGCCCGCCGACGATCCCGATCTGACGGGCGTTCGCGCCGTGACGACGGCGGTCGGAGTGGGGGTGAGGGAGACGTCACGCACCGCGACATCGATGGCGTCGGCGTGGGAGGGAACGAGCGGACCGCTCAACGCGAGCGTGACCGCGAGCGAGCCGTCGGCGTCGAGGGAGGCGTCTCGGACGTCGACAGCGGCCGTTGGCGTCCCGTCGTCGGTCGCGAGCGCGATGTCGGCGTCGACGCGCGCTTCGTCGTCCGTGATCGTGACGTCCGCGCCACGGACGTCGATGCTCGACCGCTGTTCGCATTTCTCAAGGAAACACCCAATCCGTTGCAGTGAGTCTCCCACAGACATACTGGTCGTGACCACGGATCCGGCGTCCCTGAAACGCGGTGTGGAATAGTGAGAGGGTTTATACGACAGAATAATACGTTAGGGCTAAATTATAAATATATCCGCCCGATTCGTTCCTATAGTGAGTGGGTATAGACAATATTGTTCGGAGAAGAGGGGTATTTCTGAACGGAAGCCCGCGGATCGTCTCGGGTCGCCGTCGCGCGGGACGCGTCGCCGCGGCCGTCGGGAGGAACGGTGAGCCTCGTCACCGTTGCGGACATCAGACACGACGATCTGGCGTTGACGCCGACCATCGAGTCCCACGCGAGCGACGAGCTCAAGGTCGTCTCGCAGTCCGCGACCGACCCCGAGACGGGCCAGTTCTTCTTCCTCGTGAAGGGGATCAATGGCGACTTTGAGGAAGCGCTCGACGCCGACCACACCGTTAGCGAGTGGACGCGCATCGCTGAGGAGGGGGACACGCGCATCTATCGGATCGGCCACACGGACGACACCATCCTCCTGTCGCCGATGGTCACCTCCTTGGGCGGGCTGATGCTCGAGGCGAAGGGCAGCGAACGCGGCTGGACGGTTCGCCTCCTCCTCACCGGGCGCGAGTCGCTCTCCGGCCTCTGGGAGTACTGCGAGTCCGAGGGGATCGATTTCACGCTCAAGCGGACGTTCCGACAGGACGGCTGGGAGCACGGCGAGCCGAGTACGCTCACCGACGCACAGCGCGACGCGCTCGTCACCGCGTACGAGGAAGGGTACTTCGAGGAGCCGCGTGAGGCCTCTCTCGCCGACCTCGCGGACGGCCTCGGCATCTCTTCGACCGCTGTCAGCGGTCGGATCCGCCGCGGGACCGCCCAGCTCGTCGAATCGACGCTGCTCGAAGAATAGGAGCGGCGTCGCTTAGACCACGAGGACGTGGTCGTCCCGCGGCTCGTAGATCGCACCCTCCATCCGGAGGTCGTAGATCGCATCGAGCGTCGTCTCGATAGTGACCCCCTGTTCGGAGAGTGCCGCTGTGAGGACGCCGAGAGGGACGCCGTCGGGATACTCGTCGCCGAGCGCGTCAAGCGCGGTCTCGATGTCGTTCGTGTCGAGTCCGACGCCGAGCGCCGTCTGCTCCCACTTGATGGCGTGCCCGGTGACGCTACGGTGGCGCCGATAGCGCTCGATCGCGTCGTTCGGCTCCGTGATGACGGCGTGGAAGTCGCAGGCCGCACACGTGATCGCGCCGGCGTGCGGCCGCTCGGCGTCCGTTGTCGACGCCATTGTCAGGCCTCGTAGGATTCCTGCGCGAGCCGGTGGAGCTTGTGGACGGTGTGCTCGTTCGGGCCGAGTTGGGCCTGCGCGAGCGCGCCCGAGCGCAGCCCCTCGTACTGGCGCTCGACCAGCTCGAAGTCTTCTTCTTGGAGCTGACGGCTCGTCTGGACGAACTTCTCCTCCTCGTCGGTGAGCTCGGAGTCACGGAAGTAGTAGTCGGCGACGAGCTGGAAGCGACCCTCATCGATCGGATCGATGATGTACGTCCCGTACCCGTCGGCGGTGCCGTACATGTTTACAGTGAAGTTCGGCCAGAAGTAGTAGAACTTCGCCTCGTGTTCCTCGTGGATGCGCATTTCGTCGTCGACGTCCTCCTTATGCTGGTAGTGGAGGACCCAGTGGTAGTCGTTGACTTCGAGTTCGGACTCCATGAGTTCGAGGCCCTGCACCCAGTCCTGGTGGTTCGCCTGACAATGATCGCACTCCGAGTAGTTCCCGCTGAACGTCTTCCAGTTGCACTCGACCTCGGAGACGTAGCGCCGCGCATGCTCGTACTCTTCGAGAGGGAGGGCTTCGAGTTCGTCCTTCATCGACCCCGCCTGCTCCGCGAGCGTGAGGTCGGGGTCGTCCGCGAAGTTCACGAAGACGAGCGGGCCGATGGAGTCGGTGGTGACCTCCATGAGGCCGTTCTCCTCGGGGTCGAGTTCGCGGACGGCGTCGTCGTCGAGGTCGGGGTTGAGGCTGGCTTCCTCGAAGCTCTTCGGCGTGCTCGCGAGGTCGCCGTCGAGCTCGTACGCCCAGAGGTGGTACGGGCAGGTGATGCGACTGAGGGTGCCGGGATCGGTCATCGGCGTGTCCTCGAGCATCTTCGAGCCGCGGTGCGCGCAGACGTTGTAGAACGCCCGAACGTCGCCCTCGCCGTCGCGCGTGACGATTATCTGCTTGTCACCGATGGTGCGCGTGAAGTAGTCGCCGCGCTCGGGGACGTGGTTCGCGTGGCCGGCGTACACCCAGTAGCGGCCGAAGACCTTCTCCTTCTCCATCTCGTGGACGTCCGGGTCGGTGAAGTACTCTGCCGGGAGGGCGTTCGTCTCCTCGGTGATGTCGGCGCTCACCGCACCGACGTCGTCGTGGCCGTCGTTCCAGCGCGTCATGTGAGAACGGTAGACAGTAACGGTAAAAATGGTTCGTCGGGAATACGGCACCCGTATAAGTGAAGGCGGAATACGCGGCCGATCGCAGTAGATGGGACTGAAAACATGGACGGATCAGAACCAACGCGAGGGCGGCGGGGGCGACGTCGCGGTGGACGAGCGTATAAACGGTTCACATCCGAGGGTGAAGACTCAAGAACGGGGATATCGAACTCGGGAAGACGATGGCTACGACCGACCGATACGATACGATCGTCGTCGGGGTCGGCGGGATGGGGAGCGCGACCGCCTATCACCTCGCCGAGCGCGGCCACGACGTCCTCGGCCTCGAACGCTACGACATCCCGCACACAAAGGGGTCCTCGCACGGTATCACGCGAATCATCCGGCGCGCATACTACGAGCATCCCGCGTACGTGCCGCTCATCGAGCGCGCGTACGACCTCTGGGACGAGCTCGCGGCGGAGACCGGCCGCGACGTCATCCACCGGACGGGCTCGATCGACGCCGGACCCGCGGACGATCAGGTGTTCGCGGGCTCGAAGCGCTCCTGCGAGGAGCATGACATCCCACACGAGGTGTTGTCGGGCGCGGCGGTGAACGAGCGCTTCCCCGGCTACGACCTCCCGGAGGACTACCGAGCCGTGTACCAGGCGGACGGCGGGTTCGTCGTCCCCGAGCAGGCGATCGTCGGCCACACGGAGGCCGCCCAGGCGCGCGGCGCGGAGATACGCGCCCGCGAGCGCGTCGAGGATTGGGCGGAGACGAACGACGGGGGCGTCCGCGTCCGGACGGACCGCGGCGTCTACGTCGCGGACTCGCTCGTGCTCGCCGCGGGCGCGTGGACCCACACGCTCGCGGACGCCCTCGACGGGCTCGCGGTGCCCGAGCGCCAGGCGCTCGCGTGGTTCCAGCCGGACGGGGACGCGCTCGATGACTACCGGCCGGAGTCGTTCCCGGTGTGGAACCTCAGCGTCCCCGAGGGGCGCTTCTACGGCTTCCCCATCCACGACGTCCCCGGGTTCAAACTCGGGAAGTACCACCACCGCGAGGAGACCGTGGACCCGGACGACTTCGATCGGGAGCCGAATCGGGCGGACGAGGCCGTGCTCCGCGACGTCACGGAGAAGTACTTCCCGAGCGCGGCGGGACCGACGATGCGCCTCTCGACGTGCATGTTCACGAACTCGCCCGACGAGCACTTCATCCTCGATACGCTCCCCGACCACCCGCAGGTCGCGGTCGGCGCGGGGTTCTCCGGGCACGGCTTCAAGTTCGCGAGCGCTATCGGCGAGGTGCTCGCCGACCTCGCCGTCGACGGCGAGAGCGACCACGACATCGACATGTTCTCGCTCGACAGATTCGACTGATCGTCCATAGATACCACATATACCAACCAATCTAGGACGCTAGAATCCAATTTGGTCCCTTTCTGTCCCACTATGTCATAAACACCCTCGCATCTTCTGCCAAAGGGTTATGTGTCATGCTACCGACCTGCGTTCCGTACGCGTGACACCGACACGTACGATTCGATCGAGACGGAGTGCCGCCGAGACACGCCGGACGACTCAGTGAACACGACGAGGGACGAACCCATGATACAGTCAGCAGACAGCGACGACCAGGAGCGGAGGGCGTAACGATGTCGAACAGCGACGACGCGAGCGACGGCGTCTCGAAGGGACTACAGGTGGACCTCTTCCACCCGGAGACCGAGCGCGAACCCGGCGACGGGAACATCCAGAAGTGGGGCTTCGATGTTCACCCCGTCGTTTTCCCGGCCGCGCTCCTCATCATCGGGCTGTTCGTCGTCGTGACGCTCGTGCTCGGACAGCAAGCTGCGACCGTCTACTCCGACATTCGCGGCTTCTTCGAGGGGAACTTCGGGTGGTTCTACCTCCTCTCGGTGAACATCTTCATCGTCACGCTCCTCTTCTTCGCCGTCAGCAAGTACGGGAAGATCCGACTCGGCGGCGTCGAAGCCGAGACGGAGTTCAGCACGTTTTCGTGGATGGCCATGCTGTTCAGCGCCGGCATGGGTATCGGACTGATGTTCTACAGCGTCTCCGAACCGCTCTACTACGTCTCGAACGTCCCCGGCTTCTACAGCGCCGAAGCCGGCACCGGCGAAGCCGGCATCGCCGCGGTGACGCAGACGTTCTTCCACTGGGGATTCCACCCGTGGGCGATATACGGCCTCGTCGGGCTCGGCCTCGCGTTCTTCTCGTTCAACCGCGGGCTCCCGCTGACGTTCCGCTCGATCTTCTGGCCGCTCCTCGGCGAACGCATCTACGGCTGGCCCGGCCACGTCATCGACCTCGTCTCGGTGTTCGCGACGCTGTTCGGCCTCGCGACCTCGCTCGGCCTCGGCGTCGCCCAGATCAACACCGGTCTCTCCTACATCCTCGGGAGCAGCATGCTCGGGGTCGCGAACGTCCCGACCGGAACCATCCCACAGATACTGCTCATCGTCGCGATCACGCTCATCGCCACCGCGTCCGTCGCCGCCGGTCTCGACGCCGGTGTCAGACGTCTGAGCACGCTGAACGTCTACCTGATGTTCACGCTGCTCGGCTTCCTCCTCATCGTCGGCCCGACAATCTTCATCTTCAGCACGTGGGTGCAGGGCCTCGGCGCGTACTTCGGAGACCTCCTCACGCTCTCCTTCTTCACGGGCGCGCTCGGCGAGGGCGCAACGACCGTCCACGCCTGGACGGTGTTCTACTGGGCGTGGTGGATCGCGTGGTCGCCGTTCGTCGGGATGTTCGTCGCGCGCATCTCGAAGGGGCGGACGATCCGCGAGTTCGTCCTCGGCGTGCTCGTCCTCCCATCGCTGTTCTCCACCATCTGGCTCGCCGCGTTCGGCGGCAGCGGCCTCTTCAACACCCTGATGGGGAACGGCTCCGTGCTCGCGACGTACAATGACGTCGGGCAGACGGTCGCGATGTTCGCGATGCTGGACCAGTTCCCGATCGGCGCGATATCGGGACTGGTCGCGGTCCTGCTCGTCGTGACGTTCTTCGTGACGTCCTCGGACTCGGGGTCGCTCGTCGTCGACCACCTCACCTCCGGCGGGAAGCACGACGTCCCGCGCGCCCAGCGCATCTTCTGGGCGATGACCGAGGGCGGCGTCGCCGCGCTCCTGCTCTACGGCGGCGGGGAGGCGAGCCTCAACGCCCTCCAGACCGCCGCCATCGCCACTGGCTTCCCGTTCGCCATCATCCTCGTCGTGATGTGCTACACCGTCTACCTCGGCCTCAAGAACGAGTACGACGTCCTCGCCTCCGAGGAGTTCAAGGAGCGCATCGACGAGATGACCGACGAGGAGTTCGACATCAACACCTCCGGCACGGAGGTGGTGACGGACATCCGCGACACCGGCGCCGACGTCAGCGACGACTGACCGCACCAGACAGGCATCGACGCGGGTCGCCACGCGGCGCCCGTACTCGACTATCACCGCAGTACCTATCATTCCGCGCTCCGACATGACCGATACAGTAACCGTCCTCCGCGCCGGCGCGCTCGCCGTCGTCGTCGCGCTCTTCGGCGCCGGACTCGTACTGATGACGCGAGAACAGTTCCCGTTCGCCGGGCTCAGCTTCCTCGGCGCGAGCGTCCTCATCTACCTGCGCGAATCGCGCCTCTGAGCGCGGACTCGACTCCGGGAGACGGCGTCATCATCAGTCCAGCTCGGTGCGTGCACTAGCGCGCGTCGGCGTCCATCCGCTTCGAGACGACGGGAATCGTCGTCGAGCGCACGACCTTGTCGGTCGTGCCGCCGAGGACGTTCCCGAGTTTCCCGCGGTAGGCCGACCCCATCACGATGACGTCCATCTCCTCGTCCTCGGCATAGGAGATGATCTTGTCGCTGACCGAGCCGCTGCGCATCTCGGTCACGCAGTCGACGCCGTGCTCGGCGGCCAACGCCTCGACCTCGGCGAGCGTGTCGGCGCCGTGCTTGCGGTACTCCTCGCGGAGCGCCTCCTCGTCCTCCCGGAGGGAGAGCGAACGCGGGACGCCGGGGAGGTCGACGACGTAGAGCGCGTGGACGGTCGAGCCGAGCTCGGCGGCGAGCTCGATACCGTGTCGCGCGCCCATCTCCCCCTCGTCGCTCCCGTCGTACGGAATTAGCATCTCGTCGTACATACTCGGCTACGTGGGCGTTTCAGACAGCATTCGTAAAACGATTGTGCCGAAAGACTATCCGAATGAGCACCAATACCTCACCGAATATTCTGTTCTACCACTCGCGGGCCCCGGATGTTGCTCGGGGTACGTATAGGGCACAGATTATACACCCGGAAAGATATACCCGGAG
This sequence comes from Halarchaeum nitratireducens, assembly GCF_017874695.1. Lineage (NCBI taxonomy): Archaea > Methanobacteriati > Methanobacteriota > Halobacteria > Halobacteriales > Halobacteriaceae > Halarchaeum > Halarchaeum nitratireducens. Next base: position 79,220 of record NZ_JAGIKY010000014.1, on the reverse strand, counting down.
ACGACCCTCGTCTGCATGGTACATGAACACAGGGTCTACGCTCCCGGAGCGCGCCGACACGGTCATCGTCGGCGCCGGATGCGTCGGCTGTAGCGCCGCCTACCACCTCGCAGAGATGGGGCGCGAGGACGTCGTCGTCGTCGACCGCGGGCCGCTCTTCGAGACCGGCGGGTCGACCTCGCACGCGCCCGGGCTTGTCTTCCAGACCACCGGGAACAAGCTCATGGCGAACATGGCGTCCTACACGCGCGACCTCTACGACAGCTTCGGTGACTTTCGCACCTGCGGCGGCGTCGAAGTCGCCTATACGGAGGACCGCTGGGCATTCCTCAAGCGCAAGCGCGAGTGGGGGCGCTCCTTCGGCCTCGAAGGCGGCGAGCTCCTCTCCGCCGAGGAGGTCGTCGCGGAAGTCCCGCAGGTCGACGAGGACGCGATCCTCGGCGGGTACTACCTCCCCTCGGACGGGAAGGCGGACGCCATCAGCGCCTCCGCCTCCATGGCCGAGTACGCGCGGGACCGGGGCGTCGAGTTCTACGGCAACACCGAGGTCACGGACATCGAGACGTCGGGCGGGAGCGTGGACGCGGTCGCGACCGAGAACGGCCGCATCGAGGCCGACGACGTGCTCGTCGCCACCAACATCTGGGGGCCGCTCCTCGGCGACGTGGTCGACACCGACATCCCGCTCGTCCCCTGCGCCCACCAGTACCTCGTCTCCGACGAGATCGATGCGCTCGAAGGCGCCGAGCGCGAGGTCGAACAGCCCCTGCTGCGCCACCAGGACCACTCGCTCTACTTCCGCCAGCACGGCGAACGCTACGGCATCGGTTCGTACAACCACGCGCCGCTCCTCGTCGAACCCGAGGACATCTACGGCCCGGAGAGACTCGACGACCTCGGCCTCGAGTACCCCTCCCTCCGGGAGTTCACCGAGGAGCACTTCTACGAGAACACCCACCCCGACCACGACCGGACGGCGTACGACGCCGCGAGCGAACTCGTCCCCGCGCTCGGTGACTGCGAGTGGACCTCGCAGATAAACGGGATGTTCTCCTTCACGCCCGACGGGATGCCCATCCTCGGGCCCGACGAGGGCACCGACGGGCTCTGGTGGGCGCTCGCCATCTGGGTCACCCAGTCGGGCGGCGCCGGCAGCATCGTCGCTGAATGGATGGAGCACGGCACCCCGCGTCTCGACGGCGACGCCGTCGACGCGACCGGCGCGCACATCTCGCGCTTCCAGCCACACACCGGGAGCCACGAGTACACCTACGGCCGTGGCGCCCAGCAGTACCAGGAGGTCTACCAGCTCATCCACCCGCGCGAGCAGCCACGGAGCCAGCGCGACCTCCGCCGGAGCCCGTTCTACCACCGGCAAGCGGAGTTGGGGGCGGAGTTCTACGACAGCGACGGCTGGGAGGTGCCGCAGTGGTACGAAGTGAACGAGGGGTTACTCGGGGAGTACGACGTCCCGGACCGCCCGGAGTGGCTCGCACGCAACTGGTCGAAGGCTCACGGCGCCGAGCACCAGCACCTCCGCGAGAAGGTCGGAATGGTGGACATGACGACGTTCACCCCCATCGAGGTCGAGGGGTCAGGTGCCGAAGCCTTCCTCCAGGGCCTCCTGACGAACGACGTCGACGTCACGTCGGGGCGGATGCGCTACTCCGCGATGCTCGACGAGGACGGCGGCGTGCTCGCGGACCTGACGGTCGCGCGCTTTGCGGACGACCGCTACGTGCTGTTCACCGGCGGCGGGAGCTCCGCCACCCTCCACTCGCGGTGGATCACCGAGCACGCCCCCGACGACGGCTCGGTCGACGTCACCGTCCACGACTCGAGTCGGACCGGCATCGGGGTCTTCGGGCCCGACTCGCGGAACGTGCTCGTGGACCTCGTGGAAGCGGACCTCTCGAACGACGCGTTCCCGTTCTACTCCGCCCAGGAGACCTACCTCGGGAGCATCCCGGTGACGATGCTGCGCCTCTCGTACGCGGGCGAGCTCGGCTGGGAGATCTACGCGCCGACCGAGTACGGGGGTCGGCTCTGGGAGGCCATCGCCGACGCGGGCGAAGCCTACGACATCGCGCCGGTCGGGTGGGAAGCGCTCGACTCGACGAGCATGGAGAAGGGCTTCCGGCTCTGGGGGACGGACATCACGCCCGAGTACAATCCCTACGAGGCCGGCATCGGCTTCGCGGTCGACCTCGACACCGATTTCGTCGGGAAGGACGCACTCCTCGACGCCCGCGAGGACGGTATCGAGGAGCAGATCGTCCCCATCACGCTCGACGAGGAGGGGACGGTCATCGACGCCGGCCACCCGATACTCGTCGACGACGAGGTCGTCGCGTACGCCTGCCGCGCCGACTACGGCTACAGCATCGACGCCGGCATCGCGTACGCCTACCTCCCAACCGAGTACACCGATGTCGGCCGGTCCGTCGAGATCGAGTACGAGGGCGAGCGTTACGACGCCACAGTTCGCTCCGGCCCACTCTTCGACCCCGAGCGCGAGAAACTGCTCCGATAGAATCCGCGGCCCGCGACTCACGGCCCCCGCCCTGATGGTACCCGTCCGTCTCGACGACCGTTACGACCCCCGGAGTGGACCCGGCCGACACAACCACAATTTGTGGAATAACGTATGAAAGGTATCTGGGGTGTCGAGTCGATAGAACCACGGTAGCGTGGGTTTCGAGGCTTGAACAGGAGGATTCCCCAATCCACTATTTATAAATTCACAAAGCTTTTTGCGAACACTGGAGAGTCATTACCCATGGGAGGAGTCGAGCGAGGTAGCGACGACAAGCGAGTGAAGGGTGTGTTACGGTGTCCGCATTGCGGGGCCCACAGGGAGGACCAGGCGGCCGGAAACATCCCGCAGACCCAAGTCGACGAGTGCATCCCGACGGACGAGGACTGGAGCGTCGATCTCGTCAAGACGAGTCGCACTCGGACGATCATCTGCCAGAGCTGCGGGAAACCATTCAAGTGCATCTGGCGGTCGCTGACGCACTGGTGAGTCGCCCGTGAGATACACGATTCGCTGTCCGGTCGTAGCCGCGACCCAACTGGCGGTCACCGTCCGAGTGCGACGAGATAGTCGGTGACGCCCCGACAGACGTCCACGTCAGGACGCGAGACGTTCGGATGCACGTGACCACGGTGAGGTCCTCGCGGACGACACTACAGCGGACAGCACGGGGTGGGGGACGGCGTCGACTCGACGGGCGACGTCGGACCGCATCAAGCGAAGCGAGCGTGCATTGCACGCGAGCGGCGCGCACACGCGACGCCGAAGCGACGGACGAGGTCCCACAGTCCGTCGCCCGATTTTGTCAACCACACATAATTCTCCATCTAACCGTTTAGACGACTCATTCTTATATTTATGATTTTGTATCGGTCGAGTGCATCGACGCCTGTACCGTGATCAGCGTCGATCCACCGAGTGACGCCGTCGATCGGATCCCGAAGCTGACGAACGATCGGTTTGACGGGGCCGCACGCGTCGTTTAGCACCGATTGTCGTCGATCTCGAGACTCCCGGTCCGACCACGGGGCTGCCCGAAGTCGCCTGGTGGTGGGCCGTCGTTTCACTCGCCCCACGCGACTCCAGTCGAGCGCTCATCTACGATAAACAACAGTACAGCTAGCATATATTTAATCTGTTTGAACCGGCGTGGTGAGTCGGATGTCGAGCCGTCGCTGGCCCAGAGCCGCTCCCCGAGTACGCACCGACACGAATCGGTGGCGGTACGGGACGAATGGGGGCGTCCGATAGCCGTCTCGGTTCACAAATCGATCCGCGTCGCAGCACGCATGATCCGACCGGGCCACCGACCCCGACCACGCTCGATCGACGCTTCGTTCACCCAAGATGAACACTATTGGTTTACATCTATATCTTCGTAATCGAATGGGTTCGAGAGTGTAGCAGATGCTCACTCGGCTCCTCGGCACGTCCACTGTGGGGCAGCGATCGACGGGGAGTCGGTCATTCGTCCCTTCATACTGAACGCGAGTTTCGTGGGTTGACGTCCCGCGCCCGCTCGTTGCGGGTGGCGACACGGCGGCCTCGCGTTCGATCGATGTCCGTCCGTCTACGCGCGGACCGTCGGGAGCCCGATGGGGCGTCGGTGTCCAATGCAGAAGATTTACCATGACCGTTACTGACTGGGTAGATGCAATGGTCGACTACAACCAGCTAAGCGACCCGAACGCGGAGTACACGATGCGGGATCTCTCCGCGGAGACGATGGGCGTGACGAACGACCGAGGTGGGGTCCGGGACGTCGAGATCACGGACGTGCAGACGACGATGGTGGACGGCAACTACCCCTGGATCCTCGTTCGGGTGTACACGGACGCGGGCGTCGTCGGGACCGGCGAGTCGTACTGGGGCGGGGGTGACGCCGAGATCATCGAGCGGATGGCGCCCTTCCTCGAGGGCGAGAACCCCCTCGACATCGACCGACTCTACGAACACCTCGTCCAGAAGATGAGCGGCGAGGGATCCATCTCCGGAAAGGTGATCTCGGCGATCTCCGGGATCGAGATCGCCCTCCACGACGTCGCCGGGAAGCTCCTCGACGTCCCCGCCTACCAGCTCGTCGGTGGGAAATACCGCGACGAGGTCCGCGTCTACTGCGACCTCCACACGGAGAACGAAGCCGACCCGCAGGCCTGCGCCGCGGAGGCCGAGCGCGTCGTCGAGGACCTCGGCTACGACGCGATCAAGTTCGATCTCGACGTCCCGAGCGGCCACGGGAAGGACCGCGCGAACCGCCACCTCCGCAACCCCGAGATCGACCACAAAGTCGAGATCGTGGAGGCGACGACGGCGGCCGTCGGTGACCGGGCGGACGTCGCCTTCGACTGTCACTGGTCGTTCACCGCGGGCAGCGCGAAGCGACTCGCGCGCGAGCTCGAACCGTACGACGTCTGGTGGCTCGAAGACCCCGTCCCGCCGGAGAACCACGACGTCCAGCAGAAAGTGACGGACTCGACGTCGACGCCGATCGCCGTCGGCGAGAACGTCTACCGGAAGTTCGGCCAGCGGACGCTTCTCGAACCGCAGGCGGTCGACATCGTCGCGCCCGACCTGCCCCGCGTCGGGGGGATGCGCGAGACCCGCAAGATCGCGGACATCGCGGACATGTACTACATCCCGGTCGCGATGCACAACGTCTCCTCGCCGATCGGGACGATGGCGTCCGCGCAGGTCGCCGCCGCCATCCCGAACTCGCTCGCTCTGGAGTACCACTCCTACGAACTCGGCTGGTGGGAGGACCTCGTCGAGGAGTCGAACCTCATCGAGGAGGGACGCATGGAGGTCCCCGAAGAACCCGGCCTCGGCCTCACCCTCGACCTCGACGTCGTCGAGGAGCACATGGTCGCCGGTGAGACGCTATTCGACGAGGAGTGACCCGACTCGCCGGGCAAGCGATGCCTCGCGTCGCCCAACTCGACGAGGCGTAGCGAAACGGTACCTCATCGACTACCCGACACGCCTCGTCCTCGGGGTCGGCGCAGGGAGCGGGGCCGGCAGAATCGCTGTACTCGCGTCCGCGATCGAAAACGAGCTCGGCGATCGCGGCGTTACGTTTCCTCCTTCTCGCGCGTCTGAACGGTGACGAACCCGCCGAAGCCGAGGAGGACGCGCTGGATCCAATCGCCGAAGATCGCCTTCCCCGTCGGGGAGCGACGCCGGCCGGTGATGAAGACGTGGTCGGCGCCGTGGTCGTCGGCGGCGGCGAGTGTCGCCGTCCCGTAGCCGCCGTCGATGACTTCGACGACGACGTCGTACGAGATCTCGGTGTCACCCAAGACTCGTTCGACGTACTCGGAGAGGGCGTCCTCCGCGGCGTCGATGAACTCCTCCTCGTCGTCGTAGGTGATGCCTTCGACGCCGCCGAGGGCTTCGAACTTCTCGACACCCTCGCCCACGTCCCGCTCGGTGGCGAACGTCATCACTGTGAGCGGTGCGTCGGCACCACGTGCGTGCTCTTCGGCCTCGCGGAGGAGATCCGCGTGTGCGGGCGTCTCTTCGACGACGATCAGTCCTCGCTGCATACCCTCACCATCATTTTCGTGGTTGATAAGTGTGTTCCCGTCGCCGGGGGAAGACGTACTACCATATCCATAGTGTTTTTATACCACCCTCATTATTGTGGATGATGTAGAACTCCCATGCCAGCAGCACTCCCCGCCCTCACGGCGTTGGCTATTGGTGTCATAGTCGTCGTATTGCTACTCGTCGTCTTGGATCTCCCGGCGTTCGTCGGCCTCGTCATCTCGGCGTTCACCGTCGGACTGGTGAACGCTCTCCTCATGCCCGACGTCGCGTTCGGATCCATACCCGGCGATGTCGCGACCGCGTTCGGGAACAACATGGCCGGAATCGGTATCCCCATCCTGATGGCCGCGATCATCGGGAAATCGATGACCGAATCCGGGGCGGCGAACCGCGTCGTTCGCTCGTTCCAGTCGCTGGTCTCCGATGACAACGCCGACTTCGCCCTCTGGGGAAGCAGCACCGTGCTGGCCATCCCGGTGTTCTTCGACAACGTGTTCTACCTCATGGCGCCGCTCGCACGCTCGATGCGTGCGCGCATCGGGGATAACTACGCCCTCTACATCGCCGTCGTCGGCGGCGGTGGCACGGCCGCGCACGCGTTCATCCCCCCGACTCCTGGCCCGCTCGCCGTCGCACAAAAGCTCGGCGCGGGAGAGTCGATCCTCGGCATGACGATCGTGGTCGGTCTCGCGACTGCCATCCCCGCTGCACTCATCGCCGGCGTCGCGTACGGTCGCTTCATCAACGAGCGCGTGGACATTCCGCTTCGAGAGTCCATGGGCACGACCGCAGAGGACCTCGAGAACCAGGCCCAGAAACCGATCGAGAGCCTGCCGGGCTTCTTCGAGTCCCTGCTCCCGATCCTCGTCGCCGTCCTCTTCATCGCCGCCGGGACCTTCGTCGATACCTTCTCCGGTAGCTACCCGTCGCTTCAGGCCCTCGATCCGCTCACGAACTTCATCGGGGACGCGAACTTCGCACTCACCGTCGCGGCGATGGTCGCCGCCATCACCTACCTCCGCATGGACGACTTCCCGCGCCAGATCTGGCAGGACGAGCTCACCGAGGCGCTCCAGAACGGTGGGAACATCGCCGCGATCACCGCGGCCGGCGGTGCGTTCGGTGCGATGCTCGCGGCCTCCGGCATCGGGATGGTGATCGCGAACGCGCTCAGCGGCCTCGGTATCGGCCTGCTCATTACGGCGTGGCTCATCGCCGCCATCGTCCGCATCGCGCAGGGTTCGGCCACCGTCGCGATGATCACGACCGGCGGGATCATGGCACCGCTGGTGCCCGAGCTCACCGTCCACCCCGCCTACCTCGTCATGGCCATCGGCGCCGGCGGGATCACGACGTCGTGGTACAACGACTCCGGCTTCTGGATCGTCAAGGAGATCGGCGGTCTGACGCAGTCCGAGACGTTCAAGACGTGGACCGCGGTCACCTCGATCCTCTCCGTGGCCGCCCTGATCATCGTCCTCGTCTACTCCACGATTCTCCCGCTCGCCTGAGACGGCCGTTCGCCCCCTCTTTGCTGACGCCGCTCGTCCCTCCACCGACGCCGCCTTTTACACTACGAGTCCGTCGGCCGGTGGCGTGCCGGCGATCCCGCGTCGTCCCCGAGCGTCCGACGATCGCCTATCGCGGGCGTCCCCGCACTCCCAGCACGCCGATCGTACTCGCACGTCCGTTACCGCGTGCGCGGACCGCCTCCCCCGCGCCCCGTCACGTTGCGGCTCGATCGTTCGACTGGAGTGAACCCCGTCCTCTCTCGTCCGCTGAGTTATTGACGGGGGTATACACGTAAGACCGGGCGATTTCCGCCCGTTCGGGAGACGGCGCGTTCACCGTCTACGGATCGCCGGCGCTGCGATGGACTGGCCGCGTCGTCGCACGACGGCGCGAACACGTCGCTACCCCCACTCGACACTATCCCCACTCGTATCCCGTCTGACCGACATCTCGTTCATACTGAGTGAACGGTTTTCGTGGCAGGGCGACGCATGCCGAGACCGAAAGACCCCTTTGTAATGACGTCCAATGGGATATCGTATGGTAGATACACGCCAGAATTACGTCGGAGGGGAGTGGGTCGCAGCGAGCACGGGCGACACCGTCGACGTGACCGATCCCGCGAACCCGAGCGACGTCGTCAACACCTACCAGCAGTCGAGCGCCGCCGACGCCGCCGACGCCGTCGACGCCGCGGCCGCCGCCGCGGACGAGTGGGAAGCTACGCCCGCGCCCCAGCGCGGCGACGTCCTCCGACGGGCCGGCGACATCCTCGCCGACCGCAAGGAAGAGCTGACCGAACTCCTCACCGCCGAAGAGGGGAAGACGCACGCCGAGGCCGGCGGCGAGGTCCAGCGGGCGATCGACATCTTCCACTACTACGCCGGCAAGACGCGCGACATGGGCGGCGACGTCAAGTCCGCGAGCGGGACGGGGACGAACCTGTACACGGTCGACGAGCCGGTCGGCGTCGTCTCCCTCATCACGCCGTGGAACTACCCCATCGCGATCCCCGCGTGGAAGATGGCGCCCGCGCTCGCCGCCGGGAACGCCGTCGTCATCAAGCCCGCGTCCGTCGCCCCCGGGCCGGCACACGCCATCGTCGAGGCGCTCGACGAGGCCGGCATCGCCGACGGCGCGGTCAACCTCGTCACGGGTCCCGGAAGCGAAGTCGGGACCGAGCTCGCCACGCACGACCGCGTCGACGCCGTCTCCTTCACCGGGAGTAGCCAGGTCGGGAACACGGTCTACGAGCAGGCGACGGACGACCAGAAGCGCGTGCAGATGGAGATGGGTGGCAAGAACCCCACCCTCGTCATGGACAGCGCCGACGTCGCCGACGCCGCGGACATCGTCGCCGGCGGCGCGTTCGGCGTGACCGGGCAGGCGTGCACGGCCACGTCGCGCGCCATCGTCCACGAGGACGTCTACGACGACTTCGTCGACGCCATCGTCGAGCGCGCCGAGAGCATCGAGATCGGCCCGGGCGACGAGTACGAGATGGGCCCGCAGGTCTCCGAGTCCGAACTCGAGGGGACGCTCGAATACATCGACATCGCCGCCGACGAGGGCGCCGAACTCGCCGCGGGCGGTAGTCAGCCCACCGGCGATCGCTTCGGCGACGGCTACTACGTCGAGCCGACGGTCTTCACCGACGTCGATCGCGACATGCGGATCGCCCAGGAGGAGGTCTTCGGTCCCGTGCTCGCCGTGATCTCCGTTTCGAGCTACGAGGAGGCCCTGGAGGTCTGTAACGACGTCGAGTACGGGCTGGCCGCCAGCATCGTATCGAACGACCACTCCGAGATCAACCGCTTCACGCGCGACGTCGAGGCCGGCGTCGTGAAGATCAACGAGGCGACGACCGGTCTCGAACTCCACGTGCCCTTCGGTGGCTTCAAGAACTCCTCGAGCGAGACGTGGCGCGAACAGGGCGACGCCGGGCTCGATTTCTACACGATCTCGAAGACCGTCTACGAGAACTACTGAGGCGCCCTCTCGACGCCCCCATCGTCCGTTTCTCTCGATTTTTACCGAACGACCGACCTCGCGCGTCGCCTCGACGTTTCGTCGTCCCGATCGTCGCGGAGCCGAACGCGCGAGGCCGCCCCGTTAGAACGCGCTGTCCGCGAAGCCGCCGTCGACGGTGATGACTTCGCCGGTGACGTACGACGACGCGTCGCTCGCGAGATAGACCGCCGCACCGACGATCTCGTCGCGGCGGGCGACGCGACCGAGTATCGCGCGTTCGTCGATGCGTTCGCGCTTCTCCGTCCCCTCGGCGTACGTCTCCGCGTTCTGCGGCGTGATGACGAACCCGGGTGCGATGGCGTTGACGCGGACGTCGGGACCGAGCTCCTTCGCGGCCGCACGCGTGAACGCCTCGACGCCGCCCTTCGCCGCCGCGTACGCCGGGAGGTTCGCCATCGAGAGCCGAGCCGCCAGCGACGAGATGTTGACGATGCTCCCGCCGTCGTCGATCGCGGGCGCGAACGCCTGCGTGACGCGGCGGACGCCGTCGAGCGCGACGTCGGTCACGAAGTCCCAGTCCGCGTCGTCGATGCCGAGTACGGTCTCCCGAGAGATCGCGCCCTGTGAGGCGACGACGATGTCGATCCCGCCGAGGGCTTCGACGGCGGCCTCGCGGACGTCGGCGAGCGACTCCGAGTCGGTGACGTCACAGGTGACGCGGACCGTCTCGGCGCCGCGCGCCTCGATCGCGTCGCTCGTCTCCGCGACTTTCTCCTCGCTCCGACTCGTCGCGACGACGTCCGCGCCCTCGCTCGCAAAGCCGAGCGCGATCGCCTGTCCGATCCCGCTCGTCCCGCCCACGACGACCGCGCGCTTGTCGGCGACACTCACCGGTGTGTGCTCGTACTCGACCATACCAGTGCTGCGGAAACGTACTACATTATCGTTGTGGAATCCCGAAGATTGACGCGTATCCTATAGAGTTATGGTCGATGGTTACTGACCTGTCTGTATGCGAGGATTGGCGAAAGTAGAGCGGACAGCTGGCGCGCTAGAGCTCATCGACCGCGAGCGTCCCACGCCCGCCGCCGACGAGGCGCTCGTCGAGGTGGAGTACGCCGGTCTCTGCGGGAGCGACGCCGGTATTTACGAGTTCGAGTCGGCGTTCGAGCGCATGGACCTCCCGAACGTCATCGGGCACGAGTACTGCGGCACCGTCGTCGAGACCGGTGAAGACGTCACCGAGTTCGCCGCCGGCGACCGCGTCGTCGAGCGGCCGATCCGGGGCTGTGGCGAGTGTTATCAGTGTCGCATCGGCGAGTCGAACGTCTGCCAGGACGCGGTCATCACCGGCGTCGACCACGACGGCGCGTACGAACGCTACATCGCCGTCCCCGAAGACGCCCTCCACCCCGTCCCGGACGACGTGCGGTCGAAACACGCCGCCGTCGTCGAACCGACGAGCATCGCCGCGCGCGCCGTCATCGAGAACTCGCGCGTCGGCCCCGGTGACCGCGTGCTCGTCGAGGGCCCGGGTCCCATCGGGCAGTTGACCGCGCAGGTCGCGCGCGCGCAGGGCGGGGACGTCGTCGTCTCCGGCGTCGGCCCGGACACCGACTATCGACTCCCGCTCGCGCGCGAACTCGGGTTCGAGACGGTGACCGTCGGCGAGGACATGGCCGAGAAGCGCGCAGAAGTCACCGACGGCGTCGGCTACGACATCGTCTTCGACACGACCGGGCACCCCTCCGGCCTGACGACCGCCGTCGAGCAAGTCCGGAAGGGCGGGCAGATCGTGCTCGTCGGCCAGACCGGCGAGACGACGATGCCGTACTCGCCGCTCGTCCGCTCCGAGATCGACCTCCAGTGCTCGTACGCGTCGATGTACGAGGACTTCGAACGCGCGCTACGCATGATCAGGAGTCGGGAGGTGGACGCACAGACGTTCATCGACGACCGCTTCTCGCTGCTCGACGCCGACGAGGCCTTCGACGCGTTCGTCGACGGCCAGACGGTCAAACCCGTCTTCGACGTCTCCGAGCTCTACGACTGAATCCGCCGAGAGACGTAGTGGCCCGCGGACGCGTCCCGTGAACGTCCGCGCGTCGTAAGCGCGTCGTGAGAGAGACCACGTGCCGTCCCGAACCCCGAGGGACCCGACGGCCGCTCGAACGGACCTTCAGACCGTCCGGACGCCGTTCGTGAGCGTGCCGATCCCCTCGATGTCGATCGACACGACGTCGCCCGCGGTGAGGTCGAAGCCCTCGTCCGGCACGATCGATGTCCCGGTGAGGAGGACGGCGAGTTCGGGAACCGCGTTGTGCCGCGTGTAGTAGTCCGCGAGCTCCTCGCAGGTGCGGACCATCTCGATCGTCGACGTCTCGTCCGCGTAGATCTCCGCACCGTCGCGCGTGACCGACATGGACATCGAGAGATCGTGTGGATCGGGGATGTCGCCGGTGCTGACGATACAGGGACCGATCGAACAACACCGGTCGTATACCTTCGCCTGCGGGAGGTAGAGCGGGTTCTCACCCTCGATGTCGCGGCTGGAGACGTCGTTGCCGATCGTGTATCCGACGACGTCGCCCCGGTAGAGGACGATCCCCAGTTCGGGTTCGGGGACGTTCCACTCGGAGTCCGCGCGGACGCCGACATCCTCGTTCGGGCCGACGGTCCGTGACGGCGTCGCTTTGAAGAACACCTCCGGCCGCTCGGCGTCGTAGACGTCGACGTACATGTCGGGCGTGTCGCTCTCCGCTTGCCGCGCCTGCTCGCTGATCTGGTACGTGACGCCCGCCGCCCACACCTCTTCGGGGACGACGGGGAGGTCGCGATCGGACGCGACGTCGCCGGCGTCGATCTCGGGTGCGTCGTCGAGCACATCGGCCGCGAGGGCGTCGATCGAGGCGTCGGCGACCGACGCGGAGCGAGCGAGATCACGGAACCCCTCGAGTTCGGGCTTGGCGGCTGTGAGGTCGTAGTGCGTTCCGTTCGTCTCCGCAACGAGGTGACTGTCGGCACCCCGGCGTAGCTGCTGATAGCGCATGACAACTACGTCTCGGTTCCCGCTCTTAGATCTTGTGTTGACCGGAGGTGGCGGTCGGGAAGCGTGCGTACGCTCCCGACCCCACGAGTCGTACGCCCGTCTCATGGGTTGAGTTCGATGTACAGTTATTCACTGTCGTTCATCAACGATAGAATTATTAATGATGTTTACGTTGTTCCACTTGGTTAGATTATATGACTGAAAACGACAGGCGCAGTTTCCTGAAGGCTTCCGGTGTCGCCGGCACGGCGGCACTCACGGGGCTCGCGGGATGTGGCGGTAACAGTGGCGGCGGAGATAACGGCGGTTCCGGTGGCTCGGGTACCTCCTCGTCTTCAGATGGGAGCAGGCAGACGAACGTGAAGCCGTTCGGGATGGTCACCAACCTGCAGAATGACCAGTGGAAGGCGTTCGCCAGCGGAGTGCAGGAAGCTGCGAATGCGCTCGGTGCACCCGCGTCCGATCACAAGCAGAACGAGGGGCAGCAACAGAAGATGCTGAGCCAGCTTTCGACGGCGTTCACGAACGGTTACAACGCCATCTGCGGGACGCCGTATCAGGCGTCCGGCGTCCCAACCGTCGTCCGCAAGTGCAAGGAGAACGATGCCGGGTTCGTCGACTACTGGAACATCGCAAAGTGGTACACGCCGCTCGACGCGGGCGAGAACTTTATACAGTATCAGATCCCGGCCGTCGCGGAGACTGGACAGCTTACCGCTGAGATTCTCTTCGAGGCGATGGGTGGTGAGGGGAATTTCGTCCATATTACCGGTCCGCACGGGGCCACTGGCCGCAACCGGAACATGGGCGTCGAGAACGCGATGGAGAAGTACCCAAACATCACGAAACTAGACATGCAGCCGGGCGATTGGTCGCGGCCGTCCGGCCGGCAGGTCATGTCCTCCTTCGTATCGAAGTACGGGGACAAGATCGACGGCGTGTACTGCCAGAACGATGGGATGGGCCTCGGGGCGTACACCATTCTGAAGAACAACGACATGAACGTCCCGATGGTCGGTTACGACGGGCCGAAAGACGCCGTCAACAACATCAAGTCCACGAGCGCAGACGGCGACGGCCCGAATTGGGTCGCCTCGTTCTCCGCGAAGACGTTTTGGCAGGGCGGCTACGCCGTTGTTGAGGCGTTCGACTGGCTCAACGGCTGGCGGCCTAAGACCCCCGAGCGGATGATGTGGGGTGGCGGCGTCGTCGTCACGGACGACCCCAGTAAGTACCAGGGGAAGACGAAGACGGACTTCAGCGCGTCCTGGTCGAAGCCTGATGAATACCTCAACGTCGCCTACTCAGACGGGAAGTCTCCCTATGACTGGAAGAAGGCGTCGCGGACGCTCAACCCGGACAGCTGGGATCCGCAGAACAAGCTCGTTCCTATCCGGAAACAAGAGTTCAACCAGCTCAACTGGACGGAGTCAAACAAGCCGAGCGGGTACTCGATCCCGGACGCATACAGCGACTCGGGCTCTTTCGACGACGCCGAGACCCTCTACCAGAAACAGCACCAGACCGACCCGTACCAGTAGAACATCCCCTCCCAATGAGCACACCACATCCACGTGCCTCTCCGGACGTCGGCGTCAGCGGCGATGGTGACGGCGCGCTCCTGCACGTCGACGGACTCACTAAGCAGTTCAAGAACGTCACCGCGCTGGACGATATCACCTTCAACATTAACGAGGGCGAAGTCGTCGGGCTCGTCGGTGAGAATGGCGCCGGCAAGAGTACGTTGTTGAACATCCTCTCCGGTGTTTACCATGCCACCGAGGGTCGGGTCGTCCTCGACGGCGAGGAAGTCGACTTCGGCAGTCCCGCCGAGGCCGCCGAACACGGGGTTTCGATTGTCCAGCAGGAACAAAGCATTATCTCGAACCTCACCGGGTACGAAAACCTCTTTCTCGGCCGGTACAGTCAGTACACGAACGGCCCGATGCTCGACCACGGTGAGCTCCGCGAGCGCGGGGACGCCGTGCTCGCGGCGCTTGGGATCGACCTCGACCTTGACGCGCCCGTCCGGACGTACGAGTTCAACGAGCGCCAGATGCTCGAGATTGCCCGCGCGTTCAACACCGCCCAAGAGGCCGAGCACCCGATCCTCTTCCTCGATGAGCCGACGGCGGCCCTCGAGCAGTCGGGCCGCGAGGTTCTCTTCGACCGGATAAACGACCTGCGCGAGCAGGCGTCTTTCGTCTTCGTCTCCCACGAACTCGAGGAAGTCCTCGAGATCAGCGACCGCATCTACGTCCTGAAGGATGGGATGGTGGTGGACGAATTCACATCCACCGAAGCGACTGAGGAACTCCTCCAGGAGCGGATGGTTGGCCGGAGCACGTCCCAAGAGTACTATCGGACGGACGAGCAACGCTCCGTTGACGAGGGCACACCGACCGTCCTGAGTGTCGAGAGCGTTTGCGTGGATAGCTTCGTTCACGATGTCTCGCTGGACGTCTGCGAGGGCGAAATATTCGGCATCGTCGGCGTCGAGGGCAGCGGAAAGCAGGCGCTCGGACGGGCGCTGACCGGAGCGATCGAAACCGAATCAGGGACAGTTCGCGTCCATGGCGACTCCGTCGAGACGGGGTCCGTTTCGTCGTTCGTCGCCGCCGGCGTCGGCTACGTTCCTAAGGAGCGCAAGAGTGAGGGCGTCCTCCTCTATCAGTCGCTCCGCGAGAACGTCACGCTCCCCTCGATCAACACGGAGAAAATCCAGCGTGATCTCCCGGTGGTTGGCCGGGTCTTCCCGTTGATCGACTTTGACCGCGAGCAGGTGATGGCCGAGACATCCATTGCGGATCTTGCCATCAAGACCCCGGGCGCGGAGGCGCTCATGCACACGCTCAGTGGCGGGAACCAGCAGAAAGTGGTGATCGCGAAGTGGCTCCAGCGCGACGTTGACGTCCTCGTCTTGGACAACGTGACCCGTGGTATCGACGTCGGCGCGAAGGAAGAAGTGTACCGCGTCATCCGGCAGCTCGCCGACGATGGCGTTTCTATCGTACTCATTGGAGACGAACTACCGGAGGTCATTGGTATGTCAAATCGAATCGGCGTTATGCGACACGGTGAACTGAGGAGGGTAGTCCCCGCACCGGCGGACGACAAACCCGACGAACACACTCTCATCGAAGCGATGCTAGAATCATGAGCGAGGCACAGTCGGACTCCATGCTCGCTGATCTCTTCGAGGATCGAACGGTGCAGGACTGGGCACGCGACGCCGGTCCAATAGCGATGCTCATCATCTTGGTCGTGTTGTTCAGCGTGCTTTCGTCGTCGTTCTTTACGTTTAGTAACCTCGTGAACAGCGTGATGATGAACTCGACGATCCTCCTGTTGGTGGCGCTCGCGGCGACGTTCCCGATCCTCCAGCAGAGCATTGATCTCTCCGTCGCGGCGAACCTCGGGTTTTCCGGGGTTCTCACTGCGATGGCGATCAATCAGTTCGGTCCCGTTGGAATTTTGGTCGGGCCGATCGCGGGCCTCTCGGTCGGCCTCGTCAACGGCGTGGTGTTCGCAAAGGGGAAGATCCCCTCGTTCCTCGTGACGCTTGGGACGCAGTCGGTCTTCATGGGCGCTGCGCTCCTGATCACGAACGGGAGTTCGCAGCCCTACCGGAGTCCGTTCGTCCAAGAGTTCGCGATCGGCCACGTGATCCCGCACGTGCCGAATCTCGTCATCTGGGGGCTCGTGTTCTACGCGATAACGGTTTTCATCGCGTTCTACACGCCCTTCGGGCGGTACACGTACGCGCTGGGAGAGAGCGAGACTGTGACGGAACTCTCTGGGGTCCCGGTGGACCGTTACAAGATCGGCGTATTCGCGCTCTCGGGACTGCTCTGTGGGGTCGCGGGCGCGCTCCTCACGGCGCGCATCTCGTCGGGCGCCGCTGGGATGGGTTCCGGACTCCTCCTCCAGAGCATCGCGGGCGTCGTGATGGGCGGCACTGCACTCACGGGTGGGGTCGGAGGTCCGCATCGGACGATCATCGGCGTCCTCGTGATCGGGGTCCTCGCCAACGGGATGAACCTCATTGGTGTCGGATCGTTCACACAGGAGATCATCCTCGGCGTCGTCGTCATCCTCGCCGTCGCCATGTCCATGGACCGCGAGAAGATCGACATCGTGAAGTAGCCGTCACCAGTCGCTCTTTTTCCGGCGTTCCAGTGTTCGTCAGTGTGATCCCAGATACGCGTTCAGATATTGCCAACAGTCAATGGGACGGCTCGGCCATGTCGACAGACACCGTATCGTGGTTCGAATCCTCGCTTGATGCTGTCGCCGACCTTGAACACGTCCCGGGGTTCATCTTCTCTCTCCCCGAGCTGATCGCGGAAATCACGTAGTACACATGACGCTCGAAGAAGGAGACGTGATCGCCACAGGCACGCCCGTGGGCGTCGGCCTGTTCGAATACGGCGTCCACACGCCGGATCGGGTCTCGGCCACCAAGCTTTATCGCGCCGCCGTGGGTGTCTCACGTATGGCACCCGAGATCACCCGAATCGACAGCACCGAATTCGCGTACGAGCTGGCGGACGTGGGGACGGACGAACACGGGTTCAATCTCGTCTATGAGCCCGGGTCGACGACGACGCGCAAACTGTTCGCGCTCCGCGTGCACACGGACACCGGAATCACCGGCGAGTACGTCGGGGGGAACTCCCCGGGAGCGGCGCAGGTGAACATGTTCGCCGACTATCTGATCGGCAAGAACCCCCTCGAACGGGAGAAACACTGGAGCGAGATCAAACGCGCCCTCCGGAAGTACGACCGGATGGGAATCGGTCCCGTCGACATCGCGCTGTGGGACTTCGCCGGGAAGTATTACGACGCACCGATTCACGAGCTCCTCGGGACCTATCGGGAGCGAATCCCCGCGTACGCCTCCACGTATCACGGCGACGAGCGCGGCGGCCTCGACTCGCCCGCGGCGTTCACCGAGTTCGCCGAGGAGGCGCGCGAACAGGGGTACGCGGGGTTCAAGATCCACGGCTGGGGCGGCGGCGACGCCGCGCGCGACCTCTCGCGCGAGATCGACGCCGTCCACGCGGTCGGGGACGCCGTCGGCGACGAGATGGACCTGATGCACGACCCGGCCTGCGAGCTGGAGACGTTCGCGGACGCGCTGAAGCTCGGGCGCGCGCTCGACGAGGAGGGGTTCTTCTGGTACGAAGATCCCTTCCGGGACGCGGGGATCAGCCAGCACGCCCACCGGAAGCTCCGGCAGAAGCTCGACACGCCGATCCTCCAGACCGAGCACATCCGCGGGCTCGAGATAAAGTCCGACTTCGCCGCCTCGGAGTCGACCGACTTCCTTCGCGCGGATCCCGAGTACGACGGCGGCATCACGGGCGCGATGAAGGTGGCACGCGTCGCCGAAGGGTTCGGGATCGACACGGAGTTCCACGCGCCCGGCCCCGCACAGCGTCACTGCATCGCGGCCACCCGCAACGCCAACTACTACGAGATGGCGCTCGTCCACCCCGACGCGGCGAACACGACCCCGCCGATCTACGCCGACGGCTACGAGGATCAGTTCGAGACGGTCGACGACGACGGAACCGTCCCCGTCCCGGACGGGCCGGGGCTCGGCGTCACGTACGACTGGGACTACATCGAAGCGAACAGCACCGGCAGCCGCCACGTCTACGACTGACCCACCACGCCGTTTCGCGTCACCGTGAGTGAATGCGGGCGAGCGCGTGTCCCGAACCGGAGGCGATTCGTCGTCGACCCCCGTTCACTCTGTCTGAACGTCCGTGTTGACGGCGGGCGCGTCGGCCGCGTCTACGAGTAAGTCATGTTGAGCTCGACCACGTTGGCGGTGTCGCGAAGCGCGTCCGGGATCTCGGTATCGAAGCGCTCACCCTGCATCCGGCTGGTCGGCCCGGACACGCTGATCGCGCCGACGATCTCCTGCTCCGACGTCGTGATCGGCGCCGCGACGCAGCGGAGGCCGTCTAGTCGCTCCTGTCGGTCGTACGCGTACCCCCGTTCTCGGATCGTCTCGAGTTCCTCGTACAGCTCCCCGCGGTCCGTGACCGTCTGCTCGGTGCGCGAGGGCATCCCCATCGTGTCGAGGATCTGCTCGACGCGCTCCTCCGGCGTGTGTGCGAGGATCGCCTTCCCGAGCGCCGTGCAGTGGAGGTGCACCTGCATCCCGGCGTGCGTGTCGAGATGAACCGCCTCGTCGCCCCGCGCGAGGTACAGATAGACGCCGCGGCCGTACTCCTCGACCGAGAGGTTGACCAACTCGCCGGTCTGCTCCGCGAGCGCGTCGATCTCCGGCCGCACGATGTCGTAGATCTTGAGGCGGTTACGGGAGTACTCGCCCAGCTTCAAGAACCGCAGGCCCACGTTGTACTCCCCGTCCGCCTTCACGACGTACTCGATGTCACGGAGCGTATCGAGGTGGTTGTGAACCGTGCTCTTCGGGAGGTCGAGTTCGGTCGCGAGCTCGGTAACGCCCGCACCGTCCAGTCGAACGAGCGCCTCTACGATCGCGATGCTCGTCCGGGTCGCCTGAACCGTCGAGTTCTGTGTTCCCATGCTCCGGGTCTTCTACGCATACCCACTTATGTCTGTTCACCCTAGTGGGACACCCGTTCCGACCATCGCGTCGATCGCCCCACCCGATCGACCGGGAGCGTGGCGGAGTCGTTATCGATACCGATGGCGGCATCGGCGCGTGGCGAGTCGTTCGCCGCCGTCTGCGTAGCGGGAGCGCGCCGTCCGATGGATCGACGGGAAGTCCGTCGATTCCGGGGGTGCGGATCGAAAGCGGAGGGATGGCTCAGTCGCGGAGGAAGATATCGATCATGACCGCACCGATGATAACCGCGCCGGTCAACGTCTCCTGAAACGCGACCGACATCCCGTTCAGAACCAGGAGAACGGGGATGACGGCGATGACGAGCGAACCGAGGAACATGCCGGAGATACTGCCCTCGCCGCCGAAGAGATTCGTGCCGCCGATGACGACCGCGGCGATGATCAACAGCTCGAACCCTCGAACATCGACCCGAAGTACGTGATCGACAGGACGCCAGCGACGGCCGTGACGACTCCGGTGATGACGAAGTTCGTGATCTTGATGCGGTCGGTGTCGATCCCGCTCCGGTTCGCGGCTGACTCGTCGTCACCCGTCGCGTAGACGTGGTGTCCGCATCGGGTCCGTTGGAGGAGAAGGCCGAAGAGGACGACCAGACCGAGCACCCAGAGGACCATGTACGCGATTTCGACGCCCGCGATCGAAACTGTCCGAAAGGTCCGGACCTTCTCCCTCGAACGGGGTAGTCGACCGGAGCGGCGCGTCGGGTCACGGTCCGAAAGGTCCGGACCTTCTCCCTCGAAAGCACTCTAATTTCCGCACTTGAAGAAGCTGCCGCGGGGGGCCGTCACCGACACCAGCGCGTACGCGCCAAGTTCGGTGTCTGTTGGCGTGAAGTGGCGGTGGCGTACCGCGCTCTCGGCACCGCCGACAAGGACCACCGGCCCACGAACGTCGCGCTCGGCCAGTTGGCCCGTGAGCGCCGCTTCGGCCGCGCTCGAACCGAGACACGTCGGCGTCCACTGAGTCGGCGTCGGATCCCGATCAGTGAGCGCGTCCACGAGGTCCGTCTCGTGCCATGGATAGTGATCGACGACGGCGTCAGCTGGGATCTCCCCCTCCGCGAGCCGGTCGGCCTTGATGTTCGCCGTCAGCACGCACAGTTCTTCGCGGATCAGACAGGCGAACCCGTTCGGCCGGGCGAACCAGACGGTCGCGAGGCCGCGGACGTCAAGGTACGTGTCCGGCCGATCGAGTCGTCGTATACGTGTCGTAGCGACTGCGAGAAATTAAAATCGCATCCCGGGACGCATCGGAGTCCCGCGGCGATCGCCTACTCAGACGCGCGGCTCGTCAAGCTGGTCGCTCGAACCATCGAACGAGACCCGCCGGTTGTGGAGGGCCACGCCGGTTCTCGCATCGAACACATGGGCGGCGTCGTGTGGCAAGTGGACGATAACGGACTCGCCCTCCTCGATGCGACGCATTCCGTCGGCGATTGCGGTGAGCGACTCCGACGCGTCGGCGGCGAAATCGAGGTGAACGACGTGCTCATTCCCCATCGGTTCGACGACATCCACTGTCATCTCGAACTCGCGATCGCCGAGTGACACCGCTTCCGGGTCGTCGTCGAGGATCTCGACCGACTCCGGGCGGACGCCGAGGACGACGTCATCCGCGTCCTCGACGTCGTCGAGCACCGAGTCGTCAAACGGGTAGGTGAAGCTGTCGGCGACGAACCGGCCGTCGTCGACCGTCCCGTTGAGGTGGTTCATGTTCGGTTCGCCGAGAAACTCGGCGACGAACAGGTTCGCGGGGGCGTGATAGAGATCCAGAGGTTCGCCGACCTGCTGGAGTTCCCCGTCGTTCATCACAGCCATCCGGTCGCTCATCGTCATCGCCTCGGTCTGGTCGTGCGTGACGTAGACGGTGGTGACACCGAGGTCCTCCTGCAGGTGTTGGAGCTCCATCCGCATTGTCGCGCGGAGCTTCGCGTCGAGATTCGAGAGCGGCTCGTCCATCAGGAACACCGAGGGGTCGCGGACGATAGCACGACCGAGTGCGACCCGTTGCTGTTGGCCCCCCGAGAGTTCGCCGGGTTTCCGGTCGAGCAGGTCGGGGATGTCGAGTAAGTCCGCGACGGACTCGACGCGCTCCTCGCGCTCCTCGTCCGTGTAATCGGGCTCCTCCTCCAAGCCGAACTTCATGTTCTCCCGTACAGTCATGTGCGGGTAGAGCGCGTAGTCCTGGAAGACCATCGCCACGTCCCGGTTCTGTGGGACGCGGTAGGTGACGTCCGTCTCGTCGAATCGGATCTGGCCACTGGACGGCGTCTCCAGCCCTGCGACACAGCGGAGCGTCGTGGACTTCCCGCAGCCGGATGGGCCGACGAGGACGAGAAACTCCCCGTCCTCGATTTCCAGATCGAGGTCGTTCACGGCGACAACGTCGCCGAATCGTTTCGTCAGGTTGGATAGGTTGATCTCTCCCATAGTTTCAGGCTTCGGTTGCGAGTCCTTTGGCGAACTGTTCGGCGAACGCGACGTAGATGATGACTGTCGGAATCGCTGCGAGGAGCGACGCCGACATCCGAACCCCGAAGTCCATCCCGCTAACGGACGCACCGAGACTCGGCAGGACGAGCGTCACCGTCGCCGCTGAACTCGATGCATTCCCGATGAGCGTCAGCGAAAACAGGAATTCGTTGTAAATCTGCGTGAACTGGTAGATGAAGACGACGGCGAACATCGGCTTGCAGAGCGGGACGATGATGCGGTAGTAGATCTTCGTCACGCTCGCACCATCTATCATCGCGGATTCGACGAGCGATGTCGGGAGCGTCTGCATGTACGACCGGAACAACACCGTGATGATCGGGATGCCGTATGCGACGTGCGTGATGATCAGCGGCACGAGCACCGCATGGTTCTCCGTGAAGTACGGGAGCGATGCGACGTACGGCGCGACCATCTTCCCGAGCGGCAGGATGTTGTTCCAGAACCGCGCGAGCGGCACGAGCACGGCCTGATAAGGGACGAACACGCCCACCATGAACAGGCTGAGCACGGCGAGTTGGCCGCGCCAGTCCACCATCGTCAGCCCGTACGCTGCCATGCTCGCGAACAGCACGGTGAACAGCGTCGCCGGGATGGACATCACGAGCGAGTTGAGGAGTGGACCGCTGAGGTGGTTCCACGCGAACTGCGCGTTGTCAAGCGTGAACCCGTCCCCGAACGGCGGCAGGAACGGGAGCGTGCGGATAACCGCGGCGTCCGACTTGAACGCCGTCATCAACCCCGTCTCGAGCGGCGCGAGGAAGAACACGACGCCGAGCAGGACGAGCGCGTATAGCGCCGCGCGTGTCCACGTCAGATCGGTGTACCAGTCGACGAGGTCGTCGGTCGTTGGTGTGGAAACAGACATCTCAGAGACTCCCGTGTTTGTGCTGGTAGTAGAGGTACGGTGCGATGACGCCGAGCGCCAACAACAGCAACATCGTGGCGATGGCCGCGCCGTACGCCCACTCCGTGTACTTGAACGCACGTCGCACCATCAGCGTCGCGAGGATGTCAGTCCCGTTCGGCGGCCGGAACACGCCCGTGAGTGAATAGAGGAAGGTGAACGCCTTCAACGCGAACACCATCAACACTACCGCAGCGCTGACCGAGGACGCGCGAAGTTGTGGGATGATGACCCGGAGATAGATCCGCGCGGTGCTCGCGCCGTCTATCTTCCCGGCCTCGAACTGAGACGTAGGGATGGATCGGAGTCCCGCGAGGTAGACGACCATCGCGTAGCCGCTGAACTGCCAGACGAGGGCGAAGATCACCGCAGCGAGCGCGAACTTCGGATTCCCGAGGAAGTCGATCGAAGAGAGCCCGAGCGTCTTGATGGCGAGGTTCACGAGGCCGCTATCCGGATTGTACATCCACAGCCAGAGCTGGGCGGTGATGACGAACGAGAGCGCCATCGGGAGGACGTATATCGTTTGGATGGACTCGGAGTACCGGATGTTCCGGTCGAGGAGCACCGCCAGCGCTAGCCCGAGGACAAGGCAGATGACAGTGAACGCGACGAGCAGGACAAACGTGTTCTGCGCGGCCGTCCAGAATGTCGAGCTGCCGAAGGCCCGCGCGTACATCTCGAAGTCGAGATGAGAGTAGCTCGCGGACGCCAACCCCTCGTAGTCGGTCAGCGAGATGAGAACGTTCCAGCCGATTCCGGCATAGACGGCGCTCCCCATGAGAAGGAACGGGATCCCCCAGAACGGGAGTGATCGGACGAACGTCCCGTTGACGAAGTGCTGGAGCCGCTCCGAGAACGGCCTCTCATCCGTCCGGCCCGCGTGATCGGTCGGGTTCTGTGTGACCATGTATTGTCGTGGGAGAACGGTCTCAGCTGCTCACCGCGGAGACGAGCGCGTCCGCCGTCTTGTCGACGTGGAATGGCCCCATGAAGTCGTTCCCGAACGCGCTCTTGAGGTCGCCGAGCGTCTTCGGGGAGACAGCGAGTCCATGAGCCGTCGTCGGCGGGAGCTGGTCCGCCGAGAGGAGGTCCTTGTAGGTCATCTTCAGGAACGGCGTGAGCTTCTCCGGGTCGATATCGTTGCGCGGCGGTACCGACCCCTTCGGGTTGTTGAACGTCACTTGGGCCTTCTTCGACCCGACGAACTTCTCCCACGTTTTCGTCGTGTCCGGGGACGGGTTGTTCGCCGTCGCGATGAAGGAGTCGAGGTGGAAGACGTACAACCCCTCCGTCCCGGGGAAAGGGATCCAGTCCCAGTCCTCTTTGTACTTGAAGCTCTCGTCGGCGCGGTACATCCCGTACATCCAGTTCCCCTCGTGAATACAGCCCGCCTTCCCGGACATCACCTTCGAGTTCGCCGTGGTGTAGTTGATCGAGGAAGAGTCGTTGTTGATGTAGTTCTCTAGGATGGTCTTTTCAGTCTCGAGGGCGTCGGCGATGTCGCTCCGGTTGGGGTTCCCGTTGATGAAGTTCATATACGACTCCACGCCGGCCTGCCCCATGAGAATCTCCGTGAACAGCTGGAGGTTCGTGAATGGCGCCTTCATCGCCTGTGCCATCCCGACGGCGTCCGTGTTCTTCTGGATCTTTTCGAGCGCGTCAACGAGCGATGAAGGGTCTGTGAGGTCTTCGGCGTTCACGCCCGCCTCCTCGAAGACGTGGACGTTGTAGAAGAGGTTGTTCAGCCGGTGGGAGCCGATGGGAACCGTCGGCATTATCCCGTTGAACTTACATTTCTCGACCGCCGGGTCGAATATCTTGTCCTTCAGACCGTTTGCGTCCCAGACGTCTTCTTCGAGGTCCATGAGTGCGCCCTCGTACCGCTGGAGGTTCTTCCCTGGCCAGTTGGCGAAGGAACTCATCGGGTTGTTATTCGCGAGCCGGCGCGTCACCGTTGCGTTCAGGCTGACGTTCGCGCTCCCGCCGACCGCCTTGATATTGGTCTTGACCTCGGGGTGCGTGTTTTTGAATTCTTGCTTGAGCGCCTCGATCGCGTTGCTACCGTCTCCCCCGGTCCACCCGTGGAGAACTTCGAGGGTTCCGCCGGATGATCCTGATCCACTACTCTGACTACCGGACCCGCCGCTATTGTTTTCGCCGCCGCCGGAACTCCCGCCGCAACCGGCGAGCGCGCTCGCGCCGAGCGCACCGAGACTGGCCATAACTTTGCGCCTGTTCGTAATGAAATCGGTGGATGGGATGTCGTTCGCCATCGTTCGTTACATTCGCCGCGGTAGACGCATATAGTACTTGTGGTGTCATATCTCTCGATCTTGGGGGATACGTCGCTGGCCAGCCCGCTGGCGCGTCGCGTCCAGACCGCGTTAGACTGGGACCGTCCAACTGACCAGGCGTCCCATGTTCTTGATGTCGATTCTGACCTCGTCATCCCCGGTGAGCGTGAAACTGTCTGACGGTACGAGCCCCCGTCCCCCTGAGCAACACCACTCTCTGGAGGTCGTTGTGCTGGTCGAGGCACCCGACGAGTATCTCCAATCATGTTGTCATCTCACTCGTTGACGCCGTCCTCTCGTACACCCGTCTACCGTCGCGCGTCGTCGTGAGGTCATAGGCGTCGTCCGACGCGTCGACGGCATCAGGAGACGTCGCTACGGTACTCTAGGCCGTTCGTGGGCGGTAGTGGTATCATGTGCGTATAATACACTGAGGATGACAAGATAATATCACCGCGGGCAGGACGGTCGGGTGGCGGGCCGATACGCTATGGGGCCGACGACGGCGGATCGATCGTGCGATTGCGTTCACACCGTACAGGGCGGCGATGGCACGCCTGCACCCGCGGTGACGGCCGACTCACCGATCCGTTCTGAAATACAGAACAAACCACACGGATGTTGGGCCGAAGGCTTACAAAGATATTAATGTAAAATACCTCTGTACGACGGCGAAACGGGGTCCACGCTGTTCTCTATTTTCGACGCTAATGGTTGGGGTCGACCTCGATCATGTTCGCCGCACTCCTTGGCGAGGAGGGTAGCGAGTTCGCCGGTCCCGTCTTTCGCGGTCGTCCGTACCGTGTGTTTCGCTCCCCTACGTTTGTCTACGTACCCGAATGAATAAAGATTCTATATTTCAGAACGACTGACGACCGCTCCGAGTAGAACGCGCGATCCGCGACGCCGACGTCGATGGCCCCTCACCCGAGACAGACGAGCGCGGGCCGCAGCGCGCCGTCGGTAGTCTCCCGCAAGTCGTGGTCCGCGAACGAACGCATGCCTGTTCGACTTCTATGTAGGGCGCAGCGTCGACCGCGCGAGCATCTGTTCACGACCCGTTACCGCCGAGTGCCGTTCACGCGGTGACTTCGTGCTGGCCGCGTTCCTCGGCGAGGATGTTCTCGCCGTCGGACGCCCGAAAGAGGTGGATGTCGTCCTCGTCGAAGGAGACGGTGAGGGCCTCGCCCTCGCGGGGCTTCACGTCACCGGGGACGCGCACCCGGCACTCCTCGACGCCCTCCATTTCGAGGTAGAGGTAGTTGTCCGACCCGACGGGCTCCCGCACGTCGAGTATCGTCTCGATGGCGTTCTCGGCGTCCGCCTCGGCGATATGAATGTCCTCCGGTCGAATCCCGAGCACGAGCGACGCGTCGTCGCCGGCGCGCTCGCGCACCCGCTCGGCGCGCGTCGACGAGAGCTCGTACTCGAAGTCCGTGGCCGTCAGCGTCGTCCCGTCGAAAGTCACGTCGAAGGTGTTCATCGCCGGACTGCCCACGAAGTCCGCGACGAAGAGATTCTTCGGCTCGTTGTATATCTCGTCGGGCGTTCCGATCTGTTGGACTTCGCCGTGGTTGAGGATGGCGACGCGGTCGGACATCGTCATCGCCTCCTCTTGGTCGTGCGTCACGTAGATGAACGTGGTGCCGAGTTCCTCGTGGATGCGTTGAATCTCCGTGCGCATGTGCGCTCGGAGCTTCGCGTCGAGATTCGAGAGCGGCTCGTCCATCAGGAAGACCTCGGGGTCGCGGACGATGGCGCGACCCGTCGCCACGCGCTGCTGTTGGCCGCCCGAGAGGCTTCCCGGCTTCTTGCCGAGTTGGTCCTCGATGCCCATCATCTCGGCGGCCTCCTCGACGCGCTGTTGGACCTCGTCGTCCGAGAGGTCGGAGGTCAGCTTCAGGCCGTAGGCCATGTTCTTCCGCGTGGACATGTGAGGGTACAGCGCGTAGTTCTGGAACACCATCGCCACGCCCCGATCTTGGGGCTGGATGTCGTTGACGACGCGGTCGCCGATGCGAATCGTCCCGGAGCTGATGTCCTCCAACCCCGCGACCATCCGCAAGAGCGTCGATTTCCCCGACCCCGAGGGACCGACGATAGTGAGGAACTCGCCGTCCTCGATGTCGAGGGTGACCCCATCTACGGCGACGATTTTCCCCTCGCCGTCACCGCTGCCGTCGTAGAGCTTCGATACGTTTTCGATGCTAACGCGACTCATGGGAAGTGGTTATTAACACTGTATAATAGTTCTTCGGATGGTCTGTGGCCCCCGACGACGCTGCTCGGTCGCCGTGTCGTCCACTCGGGGGACTACGTCGCGACCGCGAACGCGGAGTTCGATCCGCAGGCGCGGTTTTGAGCAGTTCCCTACCTAACATTTATCATGGTGCAGTCGACCATGATTAACCGGGACAATCATGACTGGCGACCGACTATCCACGAGTACGCGCCGTAGATTCATCGCCGCTGCCGGGGTGACCGGGAGCATCGCACTCGCCGGCTGCATGGGCGGCGACGGGTCCTCGGGCGGCGGTGGCGGATCCGACTCGTACACGATCACGTTCTGGGAACTGTTCAGCGGCGGCGAGGGCCCCGTGATGAAGGACATCGTCCAGAAGTTCAACGACGAACAGCCCCTCGACGTCGAGGAGGAGGTAACGATCAACCGCCAACGCACGCCGTGGGCTCAGTACTACAACAAACTCTACACTGCGCTGACCAGCGGTAGCGGGCCCGACATGGCCATCATGCACGCGGCGTACCTGCGCTCGTGGAACAACGTCATCGACCCCATCGGGGACTATCTCGAGACGAGCGACATCGAGAGTGACTACCTCGACAACCACTGGGACCTCGTCACCGTCGAGGGCGAGACGCGCGCCCTCCCGATGGATCTCCACCCGCTCGGCGGTTACTACAACAAGGACGTCTTCGAGTCCGCGGGTCTCGATCCCGAATCGCCGCCGACCAACTGGGAGGAGTTCCAGACCGCCGGTAACGCCATCGTCGACCAGACTGACAACGCGGCATTCAGCCAATCCCCGGCCAACGATGGGTTCGGCTCGTGGCGGACGTGGAGCAGCCTCGTCAAACAGCAGGGTGGTACCCTCTTCGACAGCGACTGGAACCCGTCGTTCAACAACCAGGCCGGCCAGAACACCTCTCAGTTGTTCTGGGACATGACCGGCGACATGGGCTGGTCGCCGCAAACGACCGAGGCCGACTGGGGCACCAACGCATTCTCGAACGGGAACCTCGGGATGACGATGAACGGCACGTGGTACGTCGCCTCGCTATCGGATGTCGAGGACCTCAACTGGGGGTTCTTCAAGCCGAACGTCGCGCCGAACCGGAGCCAAGAGGCGGTCTGGGCGGACGGCCACACGGTCGTCCTCCCCCGGAGTCAGAGTCGCGGCCAGCGCAAATCTGAGCTCGCCGCGAAGGCCGCCCACTGGATGACCACCGAAAACCCCGAGTGGGGAGCGCGCGCCGGCCACCTGCCCGCCGCCGCCGACATCCGCGAATCCGAGGTGTTCCAGAACTCCCCGTTCTACGACAAGACCCTCTCGAAGTACCTCGAAATGGCCGAGAACGACGTGTACTTCTACCAACCGAAGGTACCCAACGGCGACCCGACCTCTCAAGACTGGTACCAGTGGCTGCGCGACCTATGGGGCCACAACTACGAGAATCCGCAGGCGGCTCTCGAAGACGGCGTCTCGACCATCAGTAACGGCATCAAAGAGTGAGAGATGGGACTACGAAACCGCTTCACCAAGGAATCTGACCACGCCCGCCAGACCGTCTTCGGCGTCCGCAAGGAGACCGTCGAGGGCGTGGCATGGTCGCTCCCGTATCTGGCGGTGTTCTCGGTGTTCCTCGTCTGGCCGGCGCTGAAGGGGCTGTACATGAGCCTCTTCGACTGGGACCCGTTCGTTCCCTCGCAGTCGGAGTTCATCGGCGTCCAGAACTACGTCCAGCTGTTACACGACCCCGTGTTCTGGAACGCGATGCAGGGGACGGTGTACTTCGTCGCGCTCTCGGTCCCGTTACTCGTACTCGTCGGGCTCGGACTGGCGCTCGGCGTCAACAAGAACGTGAAGGGCAAGCGCATCTTGCGGGCCATCTACTTCAGCCCGTACATCCTCACCGTCGCCGTCGTCACGCTCATCTGGTCGGAGGTGTACTCCGAGGGATACGGCCTCATCAACTACTACCTCGGGTACGTCATGGACAGTCCGCCCGGCTGGCTGACGTCGACGGACTTAGCGATGCCGGCGCTGGCGTTCATGACGGTGTGGTGGCTCGTGGGGTTCAACTTCGTCATCTTCCTCGCGGCCCGACAGGGCATTCCCGAGCGCCTCTACGAGGCCGCACGCCTCGACGGCGCGAGCACGTGGCGCGCGTTCAAGGACGTCACGCTACCGCAGATGCGCAACTCCATCCTGTTCGTAGTCATCATTCAGTTCATCCTCCAGTTCCAAGTGTTCGCCCAGCCGTACGTCCTGACGGGTGGCGGCCCCCGAGACTCGACTGACACGCTGGTGTACTACCTCTACCGGAGCGCGTTCTCCCAACAGCAGTACGGCTACGGCGCGGCAATCGGGTACGTGCTCGTGATGATTCTGGTGCTCATCGCGGTCATCAACTTCAAGGTGATCGGAACCAATGACTGACGCCGAACACGAGCGGTCCGGCCTGCTCGACGACGTGTCGCTGCGCTCACTGGGGACCCACGCGGTGCTGTACGGCACTGCCATCCTCATGGCGGTCCCGTACCTGTACACGATCTCGCGGTCGTTCCAGCCGCGGCGGTTCCTGACGAGTCCGAAGCCGTTCTGGATTCCGCCCGAGATCACCTTCGAGTACTACCGACACATCCTCACGCAGTCGCTGTTCGTGCAGTGGACGATAAACACGTTCATCATCGCCGGCGGCGCGACGCTCATCATCCTCGTCATCGACTCGATGATAGCGTTCTCACTGACGCGGCTGGACTGGCCCGGCCAGTCCGTCGTGATGGGCGTCATCCTCGCGAGCTTCATGGTCCCGTACTACATGAACATCGTCCCGCTGTACACGGTCGTCTCGGACCTCGGGCTGGTGAACTCCTACTGGGGGGTGATTCTGCCCGCGGTAGCGAGCCCGCTTGGCGTGTTCCTCCTCTACCAGTTCTTCAGGGACATCCCCGACGAGTACGAGGAAGCCGCGCGCCTCGACGGGTTCTCGACGTTCCAGATTTACTCGCGCATCGTCCTGCCGCTCGCGCGTCCGATTCTGGCGTCGCTGGCGCTGTTCATGTTCGTCTACAACTGGAACGCGTTCCTGTGGCCGCTCATCGTCCTCTCGGACCAAGCGGCGTACACGCTCCCCATCGGGCTCGTGAACCTCTATCAGGGTAACCTCACGACGCCCGGCCTCCACATGGCCGTGACCGTGCTGGCGTCGCTGCCTCTGTTCATCGTTTACCTTTTTTTCCAAGGTGAGATCGTCCGCGCCGTCCAGATTCAGGGCACCGGCACCACCGGGTGACCCCCGGATCCCCACTTCCCGCCGCCCACGTCGGGGACAACACTCATTACGACCAACACGCGTGTTGACAACATGCACGCTCGACGCGACTCCGACGGTGCGCCGCGCACCGACCAGCCGACGCGGGTGACGCGATGAACACGGCAGACGACGTGCGATCGGTCCACGCCGGCCTCGGCGACGCGTTTCGGTCGGCGTACCACCACAGCGTCGCCGCGGTCGTCGTCAGTCTCGGGTGGTTCGTGGCGTCACTCCCGGTCGTCACCGTCGGTCCGGCGACGCTCGCCGCGTACGCCGCCATCCAGTCGCTGCGCGACCACGGCCACGTCGACCGCAGCGAGATCCGCGAGGCGCTGGCCGCCAACTGGCACAACGCGGCGCTCCTCAGCGGCGTGTTCGTCGCGTTCACCGTCGTCACTACCGCCTACGCCACCCAGTACTTCCAGACTGGCGGCGTCCAAGCCGGCGCGCTCGCCGTCGTCGTGGGCTACGTGACCGCGCATCTCGCCGTCGTCCTCGTCGTCGCGTTCGTTCGCCTCTCCGAGGGCGCGTCGGCGTACGAGGCGGTCACCGGCGGGTACTCGTGGACCGTCTCCCGTCCCTTCGACACGGTGCTCGTCGGGTTCGTCAGCCTCGGCCTGTTCGCCGTCAGCGCCCTGTTCACCGTCACCGTCTGTCTGGTCTTCCCGTTCCTGCTGTTCACCTTCCACGTCGCCGTCGTCGGCCGACACGCGACGTGACCGACGCGTTCTCGATGAGCGGCGTGTCGGCAGTCTCACGTGAAGAGTGCGTCGTCACGTGTCGGTCTCGCGGCGGACGAACGTGACCGGACACGGCGACGACAGCAGTACCGACTGGGCGATGCTCCCGAAGACCGCCTTCCCGGTGGGGCTACGGCTCCGCCCGCCAACGAACACCCGGTCGGCGCCCTCCGCCTCCGCGACTCGGACGATCTCCTCCGCCGGGTCGCCGATTGCGCCGCGAATCGCGTACTCGACGCCGGCGTCCTCAAACGCGTCCACGAGATCGTGAATCACCATGTCCCGGCGCGCAACGGTGCCTGGGTCGACGTCCTCCCTCGACGGGTCGAACTCCAACTTCCGAGCGGTGTCCTCAAACTCGTCCTCGGAGAACACGTGCAGCAACACGACCGTGGCGTCGGTCGGTTCTGCGACCGTGATGGTCTCGGCCGCGACGCGGGTCGTTCGGTCCCAGTCGCCCGGTCCGATGCCTACCAGTATGGTATCGAACGCCATACCGTCACCTGAACGCAGTCACGCATAAACATTGTCCCAGCAGGGAGCGACGGGGGAGCTCGGCAGTCCGGTTACGGTTCGCGGTCGACGTTCGGCGCGTCGTCGAGGTGCTCCAAGAGCACATCAAACTGGCGTCTCAGCGCTCACCGAGTACGTGGACCTGCCCGCGAGTACGGTGTTCGACCACCACCGGACGCTGGAAGACGAGGAGTTCGTGACCAGCGACGACGACGGCACCGCGTAGGTACACGATTCTCGAAATCGGCGGGTACGCCCGAAAGCGAGACCCCGCCTGCGACGTGGTCGAGCCCGAGATTTAGAAGATGGCCCACCAGGTCGGCGAGCACGTCACCCTCTCGACGACCTCCGCGAGGAAGGCGATTCTCGTGGAGTCATCCGCCGAGGGGATCCACGACATCCTCGACGAGCGCGATTTCTTGGAGGTCACCGAGCGCACAGCTACCGATTGTGATCGCCTTGCGGACCATCACCGTCATCGAAGCCAACGTGAACTCCCGGTAGCGCTCGGTTCCCCTAACCGTCGGACGGCGCCGTCGGTCCCGCAGCTGTCGTCGGCCGTTCGATCAACCCATTGATTTATAATCATCGATATTCCAACCATGGAATTGCATGGCAAACGCCCGCGTTACCGTCCACCCAGAGGCGCGTATCGACCGCATCGAACCGGAACTCCACGGCCACTTCTCCGAACACCTCGGCCGCTGCGTCTACGACGGCCTGTGGACCGACGACACCGCCGACGAGGACGGGTTCCGCGAGGACGTCCTCGGACTGCTCGCCGATCTCGAAATCCCCGTTCTCCGGTGGCCGGGCGGCTGTTTCGCCGACGACTACCACTGGGAGGACGGCGTCGGCTCGCGGGAGGACCGCCCCCGTCGGCGCAATCTCTTCTGGGCGCAGGGCCGCGAGGACGTGCCCGAGGAGTCGAACGCCTTCGGAACCGACGAGTTCTTGGAGTTCTGCGAGCGCGTCGGCACCGAGCCGTATCTCGCCGCGAACGTCGGCTCGGGCGACCCGCAGGAGGCCGCCGACTGGGTCGAGTACTGTAACTACGACGGCGACACCGAGCTCGCCGACCGCCGCCGCGCGAACGGCCACGAGGAACCCTACGGCGTCAAGTACTGGGGGCTCGGAAACGAGAACTGGGGATGCGGCGGCCAGATGACCCCCGAACAGTACGCCCGCGAGTACCGCCGGTTCGCTACCTACGTCGGGTCGATGGACAACCTGATGCTCGACCACGATCTCGAGCTCATCGCCTGCGGGTTCGAGAACCACGAGTGGAACCACCGTTTCATGGAGGAGATCGGGAACACGAACTGGGGCGTCGAGTTCCCGCTTGATCACCTCACGCTGCACCACTACTACGGCCGCACGATGTCCATCGCGGAGGCCGGCGAGGAGAAGTACGATCAGTTCCTCGTGGAGGCCCTCGAAATGGACTACCACATCGAGCGCATCGCCTCGGCCATCAACGCCGTGGCGACGACGCGGGACATCGGCGTCATCATCGACGAGTGGGGCGCGTGGCACACCGAGGCGGTCGCGGAGAACGGCCTCGAACAGCCCGGCACCGTCATCGACGCGCTGTCGGCGGCCGCAGTCCTCGACATCTTCAACCATCACAGCGACGTGATGACGATGTCGAACATCGCGCAGACGGTCAACGTCCTCCAGTGTCTCGTGGAGACCGACGGCGACGAGGCGTGGGCGCGCCCGACCTACCGCGTGTTCGACCTCTACGCGCCCCACAAGGGCAACGACGCGCTCACGACGACCGTGGACACGCCGTCCCGCGAGGTCGAGCACGGGGACGACGACCTGCCGTTCGTCGGCGCGTCCGCCTCGGTCGCCGAGGACGGCGAGACGTACGTGACAGTCACGAATCTGGACTGCCGCGACGGCCATACCGTCGAGGTCGCCATCGAGGGTGCGGACGCCGGCGACGCCGACGTGGCCGCACAAGTGCTGTTCGAGGGGCAGGACCCGGGCCTCGAAGCCGGCGCGTCGAACGCCGACGAGTTCGCGGCCGACGACCTCGGCGTGGACGTGGACGGCGACGTGCTGACCGTGGACCTCGCGCCGTCGACGGTCGCCGGCATCTCCGTCGAGTAACGAGTCGTCCTACGACTCTTCCCACGCGACGACTCCGTTTTTCGTGGTTCGTTCGAGATTGCCGCGGTCAGCCTGCACGTTAAGGTGCTCAGACAGCTAGTCGTCAACCGCGCCCGAGAATCGACGTGAGCACGCTTCCCACGGAGCGGCGATCACACCGATAACACTTGCGAAAGATTGTTACAATTTCCTGCCGACGATAGTGTTGCGGTGATGAATGCATGAATAAACCCACTCTCGGCGACGGCGCGACACGTAGAGACTACCTCCGGGTACTCGGGCTCCTCGGCGCTGCCAGCGTCGGCGCGACGGGATCCGTTCATGCGGCGACCACCGACCCCGGCACCAAACACAGTGGGGAGACGCTGTACGCACCGCCCGAGGGCGCACCGGCGCCCGGCGCGATGTACCCCCGCGTCGAGCGCCTTGAACACGCACCCGGCGGCAACGACACGCTGCTAGCGACCTTCGAGTACTACCCGTCGATGAGCGGCGGCGCGGAGCCGTTCTTCCCGGTATACCGGAGCACGAACGGTGGCCAGACGTGGTCGAAGTTCTCCGAGATTTACGACCAGAGCGGAAAGGACTGGGGGATGCGGTATCAGCCCACCCTCTACGAACTTCCCGAGGAGGTCGGGCCGTGGCCGGCGGGAACCGTACTCGCCGCTGGGAATTCGATTCCGATTCTCGACGACCCTAGCGACATCCCAGAGGGCGAAATCGGGACGCTCGGCGACTCCAGTATCGACCTCTACGCCAGCACTGATCACGGCGAGTCATGGGAGTACGTCAGCACTGTCGTCACCAGCGGGACGGCAGTTCCACAGGCTGGCAACAGCCCAGTCTGGGAACCGGAGCTCCAGCTCGACGCGGACGGCCATCTCATCTGTTACTTCGCGGACGAGCGGCAAGGCAGCGACGACGACTACAATCAGCTCGTTGGACTCAAGGCGTCCGCGGACGGCGGGCAGACGTGGGGCGACGAGCAGTTCGTGGCCGCGGTGCCGAACGGGGTCGACCGGCCCGGCATGCCGGTCGTCGTCGAACTCCCGGACGGTACCTATATGATTGCCTACGAGGTCGTCGGCTCCAACGAGGTGAACGGTGAGATACGTGTGAAGACATCCCCGAACGGCCGCGATTGGGGTGACCCGACCGACCTCGGCCAGCAGGTCGTTACCGCCGACGGTCGACGGTTAGTCAACGGTCCGTACGTCACGTGGACGCCGCGGGGCGGCCCGGACGGGACGGTACTGGTCTCCGGCAAACAGTTGGTTGACGAGAACCATCAACCCGCAGAGGGGAACGGCGAGGTCGTCCTTGCCAACACGAACCTCGACGGAAGTGGGGACTGGACAGCCGTCGAGGCGCCGCTGTCGTTCCGGACATCGGGCGAACTCGGCGGCCGAATCTTCGTCGGGTGGACGACTCCGATTCTCCCGTCGCCAAATGGCAAACACCTCCTCGAAATGACGTCGACCGCGATGAACGAGACGCTGACCCAGATTCAGTACGCCGAGCGGCCACTGAAACTGAACAAGCTCTGACTAGCGACACGAGCGCAACACTCGCTACCATCCGTCGAGTCACGCGTCCTCCGCCACCGGTTTCGATGTGTGTGGCGCACACACCGGAACCGGGATAGTTCGTTGGAAGAAGGCCGTGTGTTTTAGTCGCCAGCGTGCGCATGGTGACCTATGGCGTACGCGACCACGACGAAGCTCGAACGACTTCGAGCTGTACTCGCCGAGCGCGATCTTGACGAGCTGTGGCTCTGTCGGCCAGCGAACTACGGGTGGCTGACCGGTGGCGACCCGGTCGTCGACATGACCAGCGACGTGGGTGTCGGGGCGGTCGGCGTCGGGCACGACGGCGTGCGCGTGCTCGCGCCGAACAACGAACGCGGCCGCCTCCTCGACGAGGAGCTTCCCGGACTCGACGCCGCGGACACCGCTCCCGAGGTGACGGAGTTCGAGTGGCACGACGCCTCGCTCCGGGAGGCCGTCGCCTCACACCACGACGGCGTGGCCGCCGCGGACGTGGCCATCGCGGGCGTCGAGGAGCTCGACCCGACGCGCGTACGTTCGCCGATGCCGCCCGTGGAGCGCGACCGGTACCGGGATGCCTGCGAAGAGACGACCGCAGCCGTCGAGGCCGTCGCCCGAGACCTCACCAGCGAGACGACCGAGCGGGCGGCCGCCGGTGCGCTCTCGCAGGCGCTGTTCGAACGCGGCTTCCGCACCCCGGTCGTGCTGGTCGGCGGCGGCGACCGCTCGCAGCGCTACCGCCACTACACGCCCAGCGGCGCGCCCCTCGGCGACTTCGCCCACCTGACGGTCGTAGCGGAACGGGGCGGCCACGACGTCGCCGTGACGCGGACGGTCGCCTTCGACGCACCGGCGTGGCTCCAGGAGCGCCACGACGCCGCCGGTCGGGTCGCGGCGACAGCGTTCGCGGCGACGCGGGAGGTCGGTTCGTCCGTCGGGTCGGCCGGCGAGGTCTTCGACGCACTCTCGGATGCGTACGCGGCGGTCGGGTTCGAAAGCGAGTGGCGCGCCCACCATCAGGGCGGCGCCATCGGGTATGCGACCCGGGAGTGGATTGCGACGCCGGACGCCGAGAACCGCGTAGCGCTCCCGATGCCGTTCGCGTGGAACCCGACCGTGCAGGGCGCGAAATGCGAGGATACGGCGCTGGTCACCGAGCGCGGCATCGAGGTCGCCACAACGACCGGCCGGTGGCCGACCACCACCTACGAGGCCGTCGGATACGACGAGTCGGTGTCGTTCCACGACCCGCTCGTCCTAGACTGACGACCGACGAGCATTTAGCTGATTGCCGAAAGAAAACGTGGCGTGCGTTGGACGTGTCCCCAGTGCAGCGGCGACGTTGAGCGAGACCACGGCTCACTCATCTCGAATCCCGCCCGTACGTCGGCACCCCGCTGCGGCCGTGTCGTAAGCTAGTGCCCGGCGTCTCGGTTACGGGTCGAGTTCGACGCGCCGCCCGCTCTCGGCGGACTCGTAAAGGGCACGGATGGCGCGCATATCGACCATACCGTGTTCGCCGTCGGGTTCGGGGTCGAGGCCGCGCTGGAGGCGATTGGCGAAGTAGTCGAACTCCTCGCGCATCTGGTCGACCGGCTCCGGACGGACCTCGCCCCCGATGTCCGGCCCGGATACCCGGAGCACTTTCTGGGTGTTCGGGAAGAACAGTCCCTCGATGCTCAGCTCGCCCTCGGTACCGACGAACCGGAGGCTCGACGTCACCGTCGCGCTGTGGGAGATCGTACACGAGGCGAGCTTGCCGTCGGGGAACTCGAGTTGGAAGGCCCCGTGTTCGTCAGTCCCATCGTAGGCGGGTTGCTCGGACTCCGTCCGTGCGTACACCGCCTGTGGATCCTCCTCTAGGATGAACCGGATCGTGTTCAGCGGGTAGATCCCGATGTCGTTGAGCGTCGTCCCGCCCGCCAAGTCGCGGTCGAACCGCCAACTGGTCTCGTCGACGGAGTCGAGAATCGTGTCCGACATGTGCCCGACTATCGAGACGACGTCCCCGATGGCGCCGTCCCGAATCAGCTCCCGGGCGCGGCGAGCCACCGGCTCGGTCTGGAGCCGGTACGCGACCATCAACGGGACGCCTGCCTCGCGGCAAGCATCGACGGTCGCCTGCGCGTCCTCGACGGTCGCCTCTAAGGGTTTCTCGCAGAGGACCGCCTTGCCGTGTGCGGCCGCGGCCTCGACGTGCTCGCGGTGGAAGCCGTTCGGCGTGCAGACGTACACCGCATCGTACGCGTCGCTCGCCACGCCGTCGGCGTACTCGTCGTACGTGAGTGTCGCTTCGATACCCTTCAGGTCGGCCGCGACGTCCTCGGCCTTCTCCGTGCTGGAACTGACCAGAGCGGTCGTCGTGCAGTGCTCCGCGTTTTCGACGGCAGGGATCGACTGCTCGCGCGTCCACCACCCGAGCCCGACCATGGCGAACCGGACCGGAGCGGCGTCAGTGGGCGTCTCCCAGTCACGTCCGCTGAAGCTGTCGAGGTCGACTTCCATGCGCGACACATCCCACTCCCGACAGATAGTCTTCACGGACACTGCCTAGTTGAGTCAGTTCGAGGAGTGGACGAGTCTGCGCACATCTTTGGACGAGACACGCATCGACCTGCTCACTTCTCAAACCTCGCCGGCAGCGGGCTGAAATCGGTGTCTCGCTTCGCTCCCTTTTCGGGCGTCTCAGTACGGCCTTTTCACCGGGCCGTGGAGCTCGTCGGAGCCGCGAGTTCAGACGGAGATCGTTCGGTTGACCAACTGTCCGATGTTCTCGATGTCGATACGCACTTCGTCGCCCTCTGTGAGTGTGAACCCGTCCGGCGGCACGAGCGCCGTCCCCGTGAGGAGCACCACGGTCTCGGGGAGGTCGTTGTGCCGGCTGAGGTACTCGACGAGCGTTTCACACGTCGTCGCCATCTCGCTCGTCGACGTCGACCCCTCGTACACTCGATCGCCGTCGCGTTCGATCGCGAGCGTCATCGTGAGGTCGTGGGGGTCCTCGACAGTTTCACCGGTCGCGACGCACGGGCCGATCGAACAACACCGGTCGTACACCTTCGCCTGCGGGAGGTAGAGCGGGTTCTCACCCTCGATCTCCCGGCTCGAAACGTCGTTTCCGACCGTATATCCGACGACGCTTCCCCGGTGGAGCACGACCCCGAGTTCGGGTTCGGGGACGTCCCACGCGGAGTCCGCGCGGACGCCGATCGCGTCGTTCGGGCCGACGGTCCGCGACGGCGTCGCCTTGAAGAAGACTTCCGGCCGCTCGCTCTCGTAGACGTCGATGTAGACCTCCGGCTTTCCACTCTCCGCCTTTCGCGCCTCCTCGCTGATCTGATACGTGACGCCCGCCGCCCACACCTCGTCCGGCACGACCGGCCGAAGGGACTCACCGCGGAGGGTCGTCGGATCGAGCGGGTCGGCGTCACCGAGTCGATCCCGCGCGATGGCGTCGATCGATCGGTCGCTCGCGTTGGCCGCCCGAGCGAGCTCGGTGAACGAGCCCAGGTCGGGCGACGCCGTCGTGAGGTCGTGGGCGTCGCCCGACGTGTCGACGGCAACGAGAGAGGCCGTTGCGGTACTCTGCGCTGTGCGTGGGAGGCGGTAGTATCGCATACGGGTACGATACACCGAGGGTGATAAAATAGTACCGCCGCGAGCGGAACGGCTCGGTCGGCGGGTCGATACGCCGTGGGACCGACGACGACGGATCGCTCGCGCGATCGCGTTCACACCGCGGAGGGCGTCGATAACACGCGTGTACTCCGCGATGTCGGCCGACCCACCGGACCGTTCTGAAGGAGAGAACGGCCCACGCGGACGCTGGACCGATGGTTTACGATAATACTAGTGTAAACACTATCTGTGCGACGGCGAAACGGGGTCCGAACTGTTCTCTATTTTCGACGCTAGTAGTTGAGGTTGAGTTCGATCACGTTCGCCGCGCTCAGCACGCGCTCGGCGAGTCGCCCCTCCAACTCCTCGTCGCTGACCCGGCTCGCGGGGGCGGAGAGGCTGATGGCCCCGACGACGTCGCCGGTGGACTGCGTGACCGGGGCCGCGATACACCGGAGGCCTTCGAGGCGTTCCCCGTCGTCGATCGCGTACCCGCGCTCGCGAACCTCGTCGAGCGCCTCGTCGAGTTCTCCTCGAGTCCCGATGCTCCGCGCTGTCCGGCGTTCGAGTCCGTGGCGCTCGACGATCTCGTCGACGCGTGCCTCAGGGAGGTGTGCGAGGATCGCCTTTCCCAGTCCGGTCGTGTGAAGATACGTCCGGCGGCCCGCATAGGTGTCGAGATCGACGGCGTCCTCTCCCTTCGAGCGCATGAGGTAGACGCCGACGCCGCGCTCCTCGACGAGGAGGTTAGCGAGCTCGCCGGTCTCGTCCGCGAGCGACTTCACTTCGGGTTCGGCGATGCGGTAGAAGTCCATCGACTTCCTGGTGTGGCCACCGATCTCGAGAAATTTCAGTCCGAGTCGGTACTCGTCGCCGTCTTGGAGGACGTAGCCGTGTTCCTTGAGCGTCGTCAAGTGGTTGTGTACCGCGCTCTTTCCCATGTCGAGTTCGTCGGCCAGCTCGGTCACGCCACAGGCGCCCCTGTTGCGGAGCTCCTCCACGAGGGTGAGCGTCTTCGCGGTCGTCCGAACCGTGTGTTTCGCTCCCATACGTTTGACTACGCACTCACATGAATAAACATTCTGGATTTCAGAACGACTGATGACCGTCCCCGCGCTACGACTCGCCACTCGTCCGCGCCGAGGACCTCGACGCTCGGACGACCACCCCGGTCTTCGACGTCTCCGAAGTTCCGAGTGAGGTGCGTTCGTCGGACCCGGATTCCGTTTCCGTGGCTGGATCGACGAGCGACGCAGAAGACGACGTCCCGGTGTGAAACGGTGGGACGGCGCTCTGCGACGTCGATGAACTATGGACGCCGAACCGACGTCGTTTGCCCCGTCTCGGCGGCCTCGTAGATCGCTTCGAGCGCGTACATGTCGACGAGACCGTGCTCGCCGTCCGCGTAGACCGGTTCGCCAGCGAGCGCCTGGTTCGCGAAGTAATCGAACTCGTACTCCATCTGATCGACCTGCTCGGTCTCGACGCTGACGGTCGTTCCGTCCCGAGCGACTGTCAGCCCGGTTTCCATGTGGAACGCGGGGTGTAGTTCGATGCGTCCCTCGGTTCCCACGACTTCGAGGCGGGTCTCGTCGCTCCCGTTCTGACTCGACGTGAACGATCCGAGCGTCCCGTCGTCGTACTCGACGGAGAACGCGGCGTGTTCATCGGGGACGTCCTCGAACTCCTCGCGCGCCGAGCGCATCATCGACTGCACGGCGATTGGATCGGCATCGAGGAGGAAGCGTGCCGTGTTCAGCGGATAGATCCCGAGATCCATCACCGAAGCTCCGTACCCGGTGAGGTCGGGATTCAGACGCCATTGGTCGGCGTCGGGAATCATCTCCAAGAGCGGCTGTGAGTTCTCGCCGTTGAGCACCGTCGGCTCACCGATGACCCCATTCCGGATGAGGTCCCGCGCGTGGCGGACCGCGGGTTCGGTGTGCATCCGGTAGGCGACCATGAGCGTCACGTCAGTGCCCGACGCGGCCTCAACGACGGCCTCCGCGCGTTCCCGCGTCGCCTCCATGGGCTTCTCGCAGAGAACGTCCTTCCCGAGGTCGACGGCCGACTCGACGTGTTCGAGGTGCGTCGCGTTCGGCGTGCAGACGTACACCGCGTCGTAGGCCTCGGCGGCCGTCCCGTCCGCGAACTCGTCGTACGTCAGGCCGTGATCGATCGAGTCGTACGACTCGCGGACGCGCTCCGCTTTCGCCGCCGAACTCGTGACGACCGCCGTCGTCGTGCATAGCTCGGACGCCTCGATCGCGGGAAGGACGAACTCCTGCGTCCACCATCCGACGCCGACGAGGGCGAAGCGAACGGTGCCGTCGTGGACGGTCTGCCACTCCCGACTGTCGCGCTCCAAGAGGGGATACGTCGCCATCGTCTGTCGTATCACGGACGATCAGCATAAATTACGGGGACCGCGCGCTCTCGGTGACAGCGTCAGTCCGTCGGGAACGCCGATCGGAACGGCGCCGTCCCGCGAACGCCAGACGGCGCCGGGAACCGGAAGAGCGCGCCCGCACCGTCGCCCTCGCTCGCGCGGTCGTCGCCGCCGGCGGTCGTGACGTAGACGTCTCGATAGTCCGGTCCGCCGAAGGCGACGCTCGAGACCTTCGCCGCGGGAAACCGAACGCGCTCGCGCTCGGTCGCGGACGCGTCGTAGCGGACGACCGCCGACCCGTTCCACCGGGCGGACCAGACGTCACCGTCCGCGTCCACGGCCATCCCGTCCGGGATCCCCGCCTCGCCGCGCACGTCCAAGAAGGTCCGACGCCGCGTGAGCGCCCCGGTCTCCGGGTCGTAGTCGAACCGGTAGACGGTCTTCGCGTTCGACTCGGTCACGTACATCGCGTCACGCGCCGTGGTGTACCCCATCCCGTTCGGGATGTCGTACGCCCCCTCGACGTGCTCGATCGAACCGTCGGTGTCGAATCGGTACAGCCGCCCGAGGCGATTGCCGGTCGGCATGGTGCCCGCGAACACCCGGCCCTTCGGGTCCGCGACGACGTCGTTGAACCGGGTGCCCGCGGCGTCGCCGACCGTCGCGACGGTCGAGGGGGAACCGCCGTCGAAGCGCTCGACGCGACCGCCCGCACGGAACAAGAGCAACGCGCCGTCCTCCTGTATCGTGACTCCGCTCAGCGCGTCGTCGCCGTCGAGCACGCATTCGTGTCGGTCTCGCTTCGGGTCGTACCGGAGGAGTCGACCGCTCGGGATGTCACACCAGAAGAGCACGCCCTCGTCGGGATGCCAGATCGGTCCTTCGCCCGTCTCACAGCGCGTGTCCGCGACACGCGTCACCTGCGTGGAGGACTCCATACGGTCGCCTCTACGCCCAGCGCCGTGAGTGTTTCCCCCGAACACTCGGGGCGCGCCGTCGAATTTCGTATATTAATATAGGATTTCCTAGATACCTAGTAGATCGCCCCATTCTCTGTTGTTTAGTTGTCTGGTCCAGACAACAACGCACCACAAAAATTAAGCGAATAGATTGTATCGCTCTATCCACTCAGAATCGTGCCCTTAGAACGCCATACCACCGAGCACGCCGTTTTCTCCGTAATCAACGGCTGATCGAGGAAAGATAATGACGACGAGCGTGTATTCGGACGTATGAGTGGTAAGACCACGGACGAAGCGCTCCCAGACGGCGCCACGAGGCGACGTCGATGAACTCGTCGAGTTGGAACTGGGCAGTGGTCTCGGTCCCTTGGTAGACAACGGCGTCGTCTCGATCCCGAAGTGAATGTTGGGCGAGCTGGGTCTTACCGAGACGGCGCCGACCATAGATGACTGCCAGTTCCCCCCGATCGGATTCGTAGCACTCACGCAGTCGCGAGAGCTCCTCATCGCGGTCCACGAAACGCTCCATAGGCACCCGGCGTGCCCGACCGCTAAAATACTCTTGAATAGCCTAATTCAGAATTGGCTATTTCAGAATTGTCTAAAATATAGGTGGGGAGGTTCGTCTTCTCTCGCGTTTCATTTATTCGGACACCGTTCCGTCTCGCGCAACGAGAGAAAAGCGAGGTAAGTCGACCTCGCGGTTACCGAAGCTCTTCAGTCAGTCGTACCGCTCCGTCATGGCTGCGACAGAATCGTCGAGGTCGTCGAAGCGGGCATAGATTGCCCCCATTGGCTATTCGGGCTGATAGGGGTTGGTCGCGGTGTCGAGGCGGTAGACGTCGGCAGCGGCGTCGAAATCGTCGTCGAACGCGTAGAGGTAGCCGAGTCCCTCAGTCTGCATGTAGGCGACGATGCACGCGTCGACGAACGAGAAGCGTTCGTACTGCCGAAAGAGCGCCTTCGCGGTCGCGAATGCGTCACTGGACAACGACTCGAGGTGGAAGCGGGCGTTCTCCTCGATGCGGTCGAGGAAATCCGTCGCCGCGTTGTGGCTCGCATG
Organism: Halarchaeum nitratireducens; assembly: GCF_017874695.1. NCBI lineage: Archaea > Methanobacteriati > Methanobacteriota > Halobacteria > Halobacteriales > Halobacteriaceae > Halarchaeum > Halarchaeum nitratireducens. The sequence continues at coordinate 35,776 of NZ_JAGIKY010000014.1, read as the reverse complement.
CGTCGTGAGTCCGTTCAACGCCTCGGCGAGCACGTAGTCGAGGACGACTGCCTCCGGAAGCTCCGCAGTATCGACGCCCCGGAGGATCGGGAGGGCGGCGTCGTGATGACTGTCGCGTCGATATGCGGCCGCGAAGAGCACGCTCGTGTCGATGAGTGCGCGCGGCATCTACTCGACGTCGACGCCCCAAGCGTCGTGGTCAACTACCACGTCAGTCTCTTCCTCGCCCTCGTAACCGTCGAAGTCGCTGAACGTTCCGTTGCGCTGCTGGACGACTTCGACCCGCAACGCTCCGTTGTCTTCGACCTGCCAGCGGAGCCTGTCGCCGTCGTCAATGTCGAGCTCGCGGCGGATGCGGGCAGGGATGTTCGCCTGATTCCCCGAAACCGTGCTTTCTGAATCGACGCACTCACTCATACGAGAGACGAGGAGTGCAACGTCCATAAGTATAGTGTGCCACCACACTACCCTTCGCCTGCATCGTTCTTTGGCGCCACGACGGTGGCTTGTTCTCTTACAGGAACAGCGTCGTAACCGATTCGCTCGGTGGCCTGGTAATCCTAAGGGTACGACTCTATGAGAGTAGCGCGATATAATTTGAGATATTAGTTTTTGTTGTGCGTTGACGTCACGTCTGGACAACTAAACAACACTCTACCGCGGCCAAAACCATCTGTTAGTCTATGAATTATATATCGATATATCAAATTTTCGTCCTATCGTCTCCCAACTTCGGAGGGTGGGTTTCTGTAAACGATAACCTCCCACCATCTGGGTCGTTATAACCGCGGAATTAGGCAACACGAACGTTCTTCTGGAGTGTTACTGAAGATTGAAATCCAATTATATAACCATATTCAATTATTTGGGACACTGAAAATAACCCAACCCGGTCTAATTAGAGGATACGGTTGAACGACGTTCTCTCGCCGCGATCTCAGTCGTTTACCGAGAGTGGTCTTGCTGGATTAATGGAGTCTCTCGATCGAAACCTGTCGAATTTCTAATCTAGAACACGAATTACGGAGAGACATCATAATTCGTCTTCCCATGCATTCTCCACCAAATATTGTCCTTCGACAAATATTGTCCTTCGACAAACAAGGATTTATTCTAATCGCAGTCCGAGAGATGGTACAGTGAACGATACTACGGACATCTATGCTGGACTCACGCAGTGGTGGATGAAACTTGAAAGCGGCTGGCAAGCGGTGATTCTCGGCCTCTTAGCGCTCACACTCGTCTATGCTGGCGTTACAATCCCGTGGTGAGCAGATGAAGCGAACGCTCATCCCGGGACTCCTGTTACTGCTCGCTATCGGGCTCGCCGGCCGTCTCATCGCGACCGTCATCCCCGTCAATCACCTGATTCTCACCATCCTCCTCGGCCTTCTCGTGGGGAACCTCTACGGGGTCCCCGACTGGGCGCGGAGCGCCGTCGGCACGCACAAGGTCTGGCTCGAAATCGGGATCGTCGTCATGGGTGCACGCATCGCGCTCGACCGCGTCCTCACCGCCGGACCCACCATCCTCCTGCTCGTCGCAGCAACTGTCATCACGACGACGCTCGTCGTCGAACTCGTCGCACGATTCGTCTTCGCCATCGACGAGGAGACCGGATCGCTTCTCGCTGCCGGCTCCGGCATCTGTGGCGTCTCCGCCGTCGTCGCCATCGCTGAGAGTATTCACACCGACGACTCGAACGTCGCGTTCGCCGCCGCGACGATCCTCCTCTTCGACTCGACGACGCTCTTCGTCTATCCCGTCGTAGGTCACCTCCTCGGTCTCTCGAACACCGTCTTCGGAATCTGGGCGGGTCTCACCATGTTCAGCACCGGTCCCGTCACCGCCGCCGGATTCGCCTATTCGCAGTCGGCCGGCCAGTGGGCGCTCCTCGTCAAGCTCACCCGAAACGCCCTCATCGGGCTCGTCGCCGTCGCCTACGCCGTCTACTACGCCCGAAAGCGCGCGAGCGACGATGGGAATGAGAGTAGTGTGGCAGCCGACGGGGGGACGGCCACCGTCAGCTGGCGGTTCCTCTGGGACACCTTCCCGAAGTTCGTCGTCGGCTTCCTCGTCGTCATGGTCGTCGCGAACCTCGGCCTCCTGAGCGGCGCACAGATCGATTCACTCACACATCTCTCCGACTGGACCTTCCTGCTCGCCTTCGCCGGGCTCGGCCTTGAATTCCAAGTCGACGAGCTCCGTTCGACGGGATATAAGCCGATCCTCGTCGTGCTCACCGGTCTCCTCGTCGTCGCGACTGTCATGCTCGTCGTCGTGCAAGCACTCTTCTGACCGCATCACGAACAATTTTTGTCGAACGACAACGAAACCGGGATGATGCGGGAGCTCACATTCGCCATCGAATACGAACACGGGGCCGACCCCGTCATGGACGTTTTCATCGAGCACCCGCGAGCGAGCGCGCACTCACTCGATGCCGTCGTCGACGAGGACGCCTTCTGGCGGATGGAACACGCGACGGGCCCCGGGGCCGCCCTGGACGACCTCGAAGCGGTTCGGTTCGACGATGACGCCTGTGGGGAGGCGATCACCGACCGTCGATGCGTCGCGGCCCGCCACCACGACGTCGTCGAGCGCACGACGAACGAACTCGTTCTCTACTCGTACCTCGCCGATATCTGCGAGTGTGAGTCAGTTCACACGCTCGCGGGCGCACATCTTCCGGGCGGATTGATCTTCGAGACGCGCCGTCGAGAATCGACGTGTTGGTGGCGCGTCCTCATGCGCTCCGACGAGAAGATCGGAATCTTCTACGACGAACTCGGCGCACGCCTCCGTGACGGCCTCTCCTTCCGAATGGGCCACCTTCAGGACGCGACGGAGTGGCGACGCGACGAACTGACCGGGGTGGCACTCCCCGACGAGCAAGCGGACGCTCTTCATGCAGCAGTGAACGCCGGCTACTACGACCCACCGCGAGAGACGACGCTCGACGAGATCGCGACCGATCTCGAGATTCCGCGGTCCACGCTCTCCTACCGACTCCGACAGGCAGAGTCGAAACTCGTCCACCTGTACGTCGACGGCGAGACTGGGACGCAGTGGCTCGAATGACCGATCGGTGTGCGACAACAGGAGATTAATGCACTCCCCGACGAACTAGCTCGTATGACAACCCCCACCACCACCGATGCCGTCGTCTCCGTGGGTTGGCTCGTCGACCGTCTCGACGACGCCCGCCGAGACGACCCGTCACTTCGAATATTGGAGGTTGACATCGACCCCAGTAACTACGACGCCGGGCATATCCCGGGAGCGAGCAAAGTCGACTGGAAGACAGATCTCCAAGATTCGACGACGTTCGACGTTCCGACCGAAGCGGCGTTTGAAGACCTGCTCGGCGGGTTCGGGATCACACCGGAGTCGACAGTGGTCGTCTACGGAGATATGCGAAACTGGTTTGCAGCGCACGCCTACTGGCTCTTCACGTACTACGGCCACGAAGACGTGCGTCTCCTCGACGGTGGACGGGACTTCTGGAAGGAACGCGACGCGCCGCTCACCGACGACGTCCCGGATTTCACGCCGCAGTCATACACGGTCGCTGACCGACGACGCGACATTCGCGCGGATCAACCGGACGTGATGGCCTCGCTCGACCGGGAGACGACGCTCGTGGACGTCCGAACGCCGGAGGAGTATCGAGGGGAGATACTCGCACCACCCGGGTGGAACGAGGGCGTCCAACGTGGTGGACACATCCCCGGTGCCCGGAACATCCCGTGGAACCAGGTCGTCGAGGAAACAGGCTGTTTCAAGCCCGAGAACAAACTCCGCGAGATCTACGGTGAACACGGAATCGACGAAGAGGAAGCGGTGATTACGTACTGTCGAATCGGCGAGCGATCCGCACTCACGTGGTTCGTGCTCCACGAACTCCTCGGCTACGGAGACGTCCGGAACTACTACGGTTCGTGGGTCGAATGGGGTAACACTGTCGGCGCACCGATCGAGAAAGGACAGCGCGCGTCGATCAAACGAGAGTCGAATCGTTGATACCGGGATAAATAGTTCTGGAACGGACCCAGTCGTTTGATTATACGGACTAGACTTGAAATAATTGGAAGAGTATGCGTAGAGAAGTCATCGTATCATCGAATATCTCGCCTAAAAACGGGTCACGATCTGACCTCACCCGCTGAGACAATGACAAACAAATCGCTTCAATCACTGAGATATCTATGCTTACTGGGATTTTCTCACAGACGCTACTGAAGCATCGTTACGCAGTTTATTCCGGCAATATATTAGAAACATAATTTGTTTTTCAAACTTGGTGAACGGAAATCTCAGACGCTGTCCAAGACTTTGACAGCGAAGTTTGATAGATTGAAATGACGTGTCGCATATCGGATTGTTTAACGGGTTTTAGCACCTGGAGTGGTGCGACATGCTTTCGATTCAAACTAGGAAATGGATGTTTCAATTGTCCGAGGTTGGTTGAGGTGGCTGAGCAGGTTGCCCCGAAACTGATCGCCGACGATGCTCACGACGGGCTCACAGCCGCATCAAACCTTATCGAACTCGTACAGGGTCTGAATACGAAACCAATACTCCAGAAAGAGGACCACAGTTTCTTCGAACACCGGGAGTACGACGTAGAACCGATAGTGCGAGCAATCCTCTGCCGCGAACTTGGCGGCTTCTCCTGGAAGGGGCTCTACGAGTATCTCTCGACGGAAGCACGGGCAGTCCGCCTTGGCTTCGACCCGGCTAAATTCGGGAAGTACAACACGGCTCCGACGCGCCAGACGCTGACGGACGCGTGGGACGACCACCTCTCCGATACTGCTAAACGGAGCATCCTCTCGGTGAGTGAGCGTCTCGTCGACGCCGCCTACGAGAACGACGGCGCGCTTGACCTTCGCCAACCACGACACGTCGAAGAGAACGACTCCGACCTTCGTGAGCGGCACGTCGGCGAGTTCTCCAAGGACCAGATTCGGAAGCACGTCCGACTTGCCAGAGACACGGTATTCGGGGCGTTCGATACTGGGCGAGCGGAGAACGTGAAGTACCCCGACAGCCGGTTCGACGAGCTACAAGCGCTCATGGCAATGGGCGGGTGTGGAACGCCGACGGGTCAGTCACGGATGGAGAACTTCTTCGGCAAAGACTACACACCCCACGGCGACACCCATCTGCGTACCGTCAACAAGTTCTCCAGGGACGCGATTCAGGCAGGCTTCACGCAGTCGATAGAGAACCTGCTCAGCGTTGCCAACGATATCCAAATCCTCCAGCGTCCGGTGACGGCGGCGATAGACATCACGACGTGGGAGTTCCACGCCGACGACGACCTCCCCTCGGAGGTAAACGGGACGAAAGACCCAGGGCGGCGGGCGTACAAGTTCGCGACGCTCTCGCTGGTCGGGAAGAGTATGCCGGTGATTCTCGCGTACGCGCCGGTCATCGAGAGTTCGGCATGGGACGAAAACCCGAGCCACCACTACCACCGAACCGTTCGAGAGCTCGTGAAACGCGCCAAAGAGTTCGTGAACATCGATCTGGTGCTTGCCGATCGGGGGTTTGAGTCACTCGACGTTTACCAGGTGCTGGATGATCTCGGTGTCGACTACCTCCTGCCGAAGATCGAGCACTCGAGCGAGCTCGAGGTCGCCGAGCGAATGGAGCAGGACGGGAAGGATGTTGCCGTGGAGAGAACGAAAGTCGATACTGCACGGGGCTCACACGAGTCACGCTTGCTCTACGTTCCCGGGAACGACGGGGAGACGCAGACGTTCATCACGAACCGTTCGATCGCTCCAGAGGACGCGGAAGCGTGGGTAGAACACTACGCGAATCGGTGGTGTATCGAGAACGAGTACCGCGCGATCAAACAGGAGTTCCTCGCGCGGACCTCGTCGACGGAGCACGAGTTACGAGTGTACTACTTCGTGTTCGGTATCCTCATGTACAACGTCTGGCGGCTCGCCGACGTCCTCCTGAAGGCCACCGTTACGCGAGAAATTACTGACTACACGCCAGCGATTTCTGCGGGGGAGCTGGCGGACTGGCTCGCGATTCACCTCCAAGACGAACCTGATTAAGGGGCGCGACACCGGCGAGTTCGACGACTCCAGAGCGGCAGCTATCGGCTGACTCACCGATTCTCCTCAGTCAGACCGGATTTTCGCGCCGAATCTCGCTCATCCGCGATCTGCAAGGGGTTCGATAGCGCCCAAGTACCCGATTCGCCGATATTCTCGACGTCGACGGCAAAACTCTGAGTTACACTCCGAAGTCAGGGAAGTTCAGAAGTTCGGAGGGTACGCCTGTACAAACCGACAATTAAATAACATTTATCCGGGGTGCTAAGCAAGCGTAGGTACGTAATTGGGTAAGAATGACGAGAATCCTAGATAATCTGAATAGAGCAAGGATGATCCTGAGAGCGATTATCATCTCGCCATCTCTCTCCGAAACCTCCTCTCGCAGGCCCGATCAGGCTCTATCAAATCGCCGGACATCGTCGAAGAGCGTCTGGGTGACCTGAATGCCAGCCCGCTACTCGAAGCCGTCTACTTCCACGCGTACTGGGAACTCGCGGATGGAGACGCCTACACAGAAGGTGCACAGCCCGCGCTCCAAAGCTATCAAGAGGGGTTTGAAGCTGCTATCGAAAACGGATGGTCTGGGGTCGCTGTATTCTGTCTTTCAGAGCTCATCACGCTATACGGTGAACTGAACCACGAGGAGGAGCTTAGGCAGTGGCTTGAAACAGCAGTTTCTGTTTTGGAAACGGAATACGGTGGCCAAGACGTACATCTTGGTAATGTCGGCCGGCTCGTTGCTACCATTCAAGGACATCGGCATATTGCCCCGGAACCAGTTCTCCAGCGTGTCATCGACTATCTTCAGGAGCGAGTTGAGTATGCTCGGCAGCAGGATGCGTATCAGAATGAGCGCGGTTTTCTTGAGGATCTCATCGATTTGAAAGTCTATCTTGGAGAGGATGCGAGCGCGGAAAAGGCAGCTATCGCTGATTCGTTCGAGGCTGAAGCGGAGGAGAAGGGGCAGCGGAGTCGCATGGTTCGTGCATCGGTTTTATCTACTGCTATTGAGCGGTGTGAGGCGTTCGTTGATGATCGCCGAGTTGCGGAATGGAAACGTGAAGTTCGGGCTGCGAATCGAGCTGCCTTCCAGGATGAGATGACCGAAGTTACGCATGAACCGGACGAAGAAGATATTGAGGAACTGGAAGAGGCGATTGAATCACTGGTCGAAACCTATGAGGGGTGGAGTAACCAGTTTGACCCATCGTCTGCCTTCAAGTTCCTGCTAACTCAGAAGCCGTTCCTGCCAGATTTGGAGACGTCCCGCGAAATTGCGGAGGGGTCAATCATCAGCGAGGTCATTACGCGTACTACCATTTCACCGGAAGGCGATACTGTTGCTATCCGTGACCCACAAGAGGAACTGGACCAGCGCCCAGCCAATTATAGTGTAATGGCCCAGTTCTCAGGTAAACTCCTTAGCTCGCTGTTATACCGGCTGATTTCGCGTGGTATCCTTGCGGAGCATCATTTCTATCGGCTAATCTGGGATGCCCACTGGTTGAGTATTGATGACCAAGCATTCCTAACCGATCTCGTAATTGCATTTTTCTCTCATCGATACGCTGAGGCGCTGCATGTCGGTGTTGCAAGGCTTGAAGGTGTGATTGCGAGAACGCTTGAACACCACGATGTTCCGGTGACGAAGTTTGAATCCAGAGAAAGTGAACAGCGTACTCTAGGTGGGTTACTCCGTCAGATGCGTGGCACCGTTGACGAGAATGTCGTCTCGTATCTCAACTACCGGTACGTGGATCCTGCTGGAACAAATCTCAGGAACCGTGTCTCACACGGGCAACTCCACTATGGAGTGGCCGGATTCCACCACACCGCTCTCTGCCTATTCGATATCTTTCGGATAATTAGTGAAATAGAGACTGCCTATGAATGATATATAACAGTAGTTCCCAATACGGTTTCTTTATCAGTAGTTGCTAGCGCGATTTCTTTATTCAGAAAGGCACCTGAAACTGAAACGGCTAAATCGGTAAGTAGGTATGCCTACCTAACCGCTGTTTCAGTGGGAAAATGTCGAACTAATGGTCTCCGCCGCGAAAGCGTATCACGCACTATTCCGGTCAGTGCGGGCGCTGGCGCGGATGCCGCCAAGGACGGCGATTCGACTGCCGACGTACGTAACTCCGAAGACGACGCCGGATAGCGGGTCGGAACCGAACAGGAGTACGGCATACGCAGTGACGAAGAGCCCGCCGTCCAGTTCGCTCGCCCACCGTCCGACGCTCAGCAGCGGAACGAGGTCCTGCCGTTGCATCAACGGTGGGTAGCCGGCTCCGAGCGCAAGCCCCAGAACAGCGCCGCCGAGGACCACCAGACTGTCCGTCGCGGGAACCCATTCCGAGACGGGTGCGACCAGGTCGAAGGTCAGAGCGACGTAGAGTGCGCAGCAGAATGCCACCGTGAACGCGACCGTCTGAGAGAGTGTGTAGGCGAACGCCGGTGGGCTCGCGTAATCGATTTGTGTCGCGTAGAACTGTTCGAGTTCCGTTTCGTACCGGCCGATACCGACGTAGAGCGTGACTCCCAGGAGCCCGGCCACCCCACCAAGAACAACTGCTATCCAGAGCCCTTCAAGTGCGCCAACAACTACCATGAAGACCGACGGTAGGACCAGGAATACTGAACCTATCCTCTGCTGTCTCGTCCGATTCACATTTAAGCCAACTATCGCAGACAAACATATGTTTTGTTGGCCGCCTGAACTAACCGGCTGTTTCACCCAGCACTCTGAATAAAGAAACCGTATCGTCAACTACTGTTATTCAGAGTGAGAGCTGAAACAGTCGGTAAGTGCAGCCTCTGAGTGTATCATACTCGCCGTTATTCAACGACCTGAAATGGAGCGGCGAGTGCGATGCCTGCATCATGTTCGGAGAACCCCCAGTAGATGAACCGGTACGTGGCTTGTGTGTGTATTGTACACCGTTGGAACGGGCCTGAAAATTCGTTGGCACTGAGTGTCATTTCCCAGCGGAGTTCTTCGCCGGGTTCCAGCACTCGTTGCGACGGCGACCACTCGTAGTCTTTGGGCACGCCGATGGTATTTCGCCACGTGCCGTCAGGGCTTAACCGCTGAATCATATATCGAGTTTTTCCCAGTGTGGTGAGTGGGTCAGTGGACTCGTTTGTGAGTGTCGCCACGAATTGCTCACCTGCCGCAATAGATTGTGGCACCGTCAACGATGCATACCGAAGATAGTCCACGATCGACCGCTTCGTGAACACGTCTCCGACGTCACGATAGCCTGAAGAGCAGACCTCCTGTTCACTTCCTGTGATAGAATCAAGGCATCCAGCGAGGGCGGTTGCCCCGGCTGAACCGCCCAGTGCGAGAAGCCGACGACGTGAGAGGGGAGGGCTCATAGTAGAAACAACTACCCTTCGTGATATACCTTTTTTGCCACTACTCTCTCGTTGAATTGGGCGGTAGACTCTCCCACCGACTGAGCGGCTGTTTCACGCCGAATTCACTGGTAAGAACCCGCCCTAATGCGGAGTAGTTTCGGTAAGTACCTACGTGCCGGTATAATCAGGGCAGATTCAGCCGAAGGACTGCCAACCACCGGTAGCCACGCCCAATCAGTTACTCGGGAGTGGTGATTCGGAAGATTCGGAAACCACACCCTTCCAATTATAATGCTGGCAGACTGCGTCGACGCAAACCCATGATCACCGACGCACGAGTACTCCAGCCAGAATTCATCCCACGCGAGGTACAACACCGGGACGCGGAAGTCAACTACCTCTCCAGCGTCCTCAACCCACTCACAAAAGGCGAACGCGCCGACCCAGCGCTCCTGTACGGGCCGTCAGGCGTCGGGAAAACCTGTATCGCACAATTCCTCGTCGAACAACTCCGCGGCGAGGTCGTCGATCTCAACTACCAGTACGTCAACTGCTGGGAGGACCACAGCCGCTTCCAGGCTCTCCACCGACTGCTCGATGGCATCGGGAAAACCGTCGATATCCACCGCCAATCCACACCCACTGACGTCCTGCTTGAACGCCTCCGCACCGCAGACGACACCCCATACGTCGTTATCCTAGATGAAGTGGATCAACTGGAGGACAAGTCGCTACTGTACGACCTCTACCGCATCCCCCACATCACGATGATCCTCATCGCTAACGACGAGGAAGACCTGTTCGCGTCCATCGACCAACGACTCAATAGCCGCCTCACCGACTGTGAACGCATCCACTTCGACCCCTACCACGAAAACGAACTCACCTCCATCCTCCATGACCGCGTCCAGTGGGGATTAGAAGAGGCTGTCATCAATGACTCTCACCTCCAACTCATCGCCGCGAACGCCGGCGGTGATGCTCGCGTCGCCATCGGAATCCTCCGCCGCGCAGCACGTACCGGGCGCGGCAGTGACCGTATCACGGCAGATATCATCGAAGAGGTGACTCCGGAAGCGAAATCGGAAATCAAGCAGCAAACCGTCGATCGGCTCACAACCCACCAAGAATTGCTCTACGACATCATCATCGACCAGGGTGAAATCACTCCACAGGACCTCTATGACGCGTACTGCGAGCAGGCTGACGACCCGAAGACCAAACGGATGGTGCGGAACTACCTCTCCAAACTAGAGCACTACAATCTCATCTCCGCGGAAGGGAATACGAAAGCCCGAACCTACCGCTCACACGCCTAACACCCCTTCAGTACCCAATTCTAGTCTCCTGATTAGCGAGGATTTCGGAAACGACACGCGTCTTCCTATGGGTGCTCGTGTCGTCATTCTCAGTGTGATGAGCGACCCATCAAGAGACGCTGGTCTCGGCCCGGCATCCTCACCATCGAATACTGGATTTGACGCCCAGCAAGTCGTGCAGGACCGGATCACGAACCGGGCGTTCACGGAGTGGTACAGCGAACAGCAATTCCAGACCAACATCCTCGAAGGACAGGCGTACTTCAACGGCCCCTCGCCCGCGAAGGATCCAGAGCGACACTCCCCAAGTAGATTGCTGGAGTGCCATCGAAAAGCCAGCTACGCCCGCCAGAACGCCCCACGAGAGGGAACACCACCACAGGGCTTGTTCTGGATTGGAAGCGAGTTCGAGGAACAGGTTGTCGTCCCGTTCCTACAGAGTATCACAACCCCGGACACGTACGTGACGAACTCGCTGTGGATCGACGCCGAAATCGAGGCCGAGGGAACGCAGCACACGATCCGTGGGTCTACTGACCCGGCAATCGTAACTGCGGATGCAGAACCGCTGTTCGTGACTGAAATCAAGACCACGACGTCGCTTGACCATCTCTCCGGGCCGAAGCCACATCACCGCGCACAATTGTACGCGTACCTGTACGCGCTTGACCAGGAGTACGACCATTCAATTACGGAGGGGATGATCGTGTACGGGAGCCGGACGACGCTGGATATCAAGCCGTTCCATGTTGAGTTCGACCCGGACGTCTGGGAGCGTGTCGTAGACTGGATGCGAGCACAGACAGAGTATGAACAGGCCGGAGAGTTACCACCAGCAACGCCTGAGCGGGAGTGGGAGTGTAACTACTGCTCGTTCAAGCACCGCTGTGGACAGGCCGACACACCGTACACTGACATCGGTATTGAGGGACTTCTCCCCGTGTTTGATGGGTACGATCGGCAGAACCTCCGCGAGTACTTAGACGGCCACGTGGACCGTGGTGCACGGCTTACGCCGACACTGGCCCACCAGTATCCTGAATTCGCTGCTGAGTACGGAACCTACGATTGGAGTTGTTCGAGCTGTGGTGAATCGTATGGCTGGGATGAGCTCGATTGGGATGGTGATACTGACGACCTTCCGTTCTGCCCGGCATGTATCGAATTAGACAATCTCGTGACGCTGAGTGGGCCGGAAGCCGACGTGCAACTGAACATCGCGTAAGCTCGTATCAATAGTTCCTACTTCAGATTCTTCACTCACTGATAGAGGCATAACAGCCGGTAAGTACAGGTTGGACAGATATCGGAGTCGGCTCTCTCTTTCCCGCTGTTGTTCTATCCGTCCTGCTGAGACTGGGGAATCCGGGACTACTCGCTACTGGTTCGTTGTTCCACGTACTCGCGCGTCTTTCCGTGCAACACGTACTCCACCTGCTGGAGCTCGTCGATCGACCCCGAGCCGGTGACGAACATCGCTGTTCGCAGCTCGGCGATCAGGTCCCCGACGCGTTCGATGACAGCGTCTGGCCCGTCTGTAGCTGGTTTCAGGAATGGTTTCGCCAACCCGCCGGCGCGGGCACCCAGGGCAATCGCTTTTGCCACGTCCAATCCCGTTCGGACACCACCACTCGCAATGACGCAGTCGTGTTCGGCAACACACTCGATCGTGCTTGCAGCGGTTGGAATGCCCCATTCTCGGAACAGGGTGCCGATTTGTTTCTGTCGCGGCGCGTTCGCGGCTGCTGCGCGATAGGCTTCGATCCCGGACCACGTCGTTCCGCCTTTGCCAGCGACGTCGAGAGCGTCAACGCCTGCCGCAGTTAGCTCTCGGGCAGTCTCCCCGGAGATGCCGTTGCCCGTTTCCTTGACGATAATCGGCACCGAGAGTGCCTCGGACACTCGTTCGATCGCAGCTACACAGTTCCGGCCATCGACGTCGCCTTCTGGTTGGGTGGCTTCCTGGAGGAAGTTCAGGTGGACCGCGAGCGCGTCGGCGTCGATCATCTCGACTGCCTGCTCGACCATTTCGATGTCGTACTCTCGGAGCTGTGCAGCGCCGAGGTTCCCGTAGATGAACGCATCGGGTGCGGCATCGCGGACGACGGTGTACGATTCGAGGACGCGTTCGTCGTCGAGTTCGAGGCCTGCTCGCTGGCTACCGAGACCCATGGCGATACCGGTTTCGCTGGCGGCCCGGGCCAGCGCCCGATTGATCTCCGTCGTGTTGTGGTGCCCGCCAGTCATGCTCTCGATGAAGATTGGGGCAGAGAGGTCGTGACCCAGGAAGTCGATGGAGGGGTCGATCGCGTCGTAATCGAGTTCCGGAAGCGCGTTGTGGACGAGGTGGACGTCGTCGAAGCCCGTGCCTGTCGTTTCGACGTCCCGCTCTTGGACGATTTGAAGGTGGTCGTCTTTTCGGTCTTCAGTCTGCGTGGAGTCCTGCGCCGTCATTAGTCGGGTTTGTACAAGAGATGGGAAAACAATACTGTTGTATCGACTCTCCCCCATCCTAACTATTCTTGAAATGATAATATTCAGGGGTCGCTATGTGTCTGTATTCAGCATTGCGCTGCTATATGACGTAAATTGACAGAGATACCAGTGATAAGTTCGCGTCTCTACTTAATGGGCGTTGTGGGCGAGAGTAGTGTGTAATTAAGGCACGTAACAAAGCTATCCTCTGCGGTCGGGCCCGTTTGTAAACACTACAGTGACCCGGTTCCGTGGCAAACATTTATGGTTTCCAGTTTCGTAACTCTACACAAGATGAGTTACGATACAGAACACGTGCGAAACGCGGGGGACACTCCAGGAACCATCACTGGAATTCCGACGTTCGCAGAATTACTTGAGAACCCGTCCCTCGCGGACCTCTATACATCGATTAGACAGGCAGAGACTGCAACAGGTCCCGAACTCGTCGAAACAACGACCGTCTCCAAAAAGACGGTGTACGACTACTTGCATAAACTGGAGCAGGCGGGCCTGATCAGCAAGGTTGGCGACGAGACCGGGACTGCCGTATACACCGCTCAGGAGTTCGAGCTAACGTTGACGGTCCGTGAGACGGAAGTCTCGATCACTCCCAAAATCATCGAGGTAATCGCCCAGAAAAACGAGTACCCAGCGATCGAACGAGTCCTCGAAGACTACGGCATCGTCACGTTCGCGCTCGCATACGATCTCGTGAACGCACACAGTGAGGGCGAGGTCACAATCCGGCAAATCGCGAGCCTCACAGATCTCTCTCCTGGAACTACGTATGATCTCGTCGAAGCGCTCTATTCGGTTCTCGACCTCGGTGATGACGATTCGACCCCGACGACGTACACACCGGATGAGTTCGATGCGGAGGGGGGCGATCTCCTCGAGGAATACGCCGATAAGTGAACCGAGCGAGGATGTATACTGCGAACATTGCGGACACGGTGATGTTTCGGAACTTGGGGAAGCACCCCAGTCCACACCTACAATCGCTCAAGAGTGCCGTAGAGGAAGCTGGAACTGAAGTTTGGGTGCCAGCAGCGGTCTACCACGAGCTGGCGGATACCGGGAGTGCCGACTCACCGACGAATCCATACCTCGATACGGCTATCGAAGAAGGGTGGCTTCGGGTAGCCACACCGCTACCAGGTGATCGTACAGCGGGATTCGAGAGTAGTGCTGGACCGGTTGAGAAAGCACGGTTCGTTGCAGATGAGTTTCTCAACCAGCAGAGCAAGTATCCAGAGACGAACAACTGGCAGGACGCGGCGGTGGTCGCGTTGGCAGTTCGATTGTTCGATGCGAATGCTCGAATCCGTGTGATCACTCACACAGCGGACGAAAATCTGGCAAAGGCGTGCGCTCGTATCCCTCCGGAATTCGGATACTACGAGATTAAGTCCCGATACTACAACCCACCCCAAACAGCGAAGGTTGAGTTTCCAACCGTTGGCCAGCTCACGTGGAGTGAGTAGAGAGCATTTTGGCGGTTAGACCAGTATTAGCACGTTTACGACTTTAATGTCAACGTCAGCGCGATGTACTGGTCGCCTTGGAATGGGTAGCTTCCCGGCTTTCTGTGATTAGAAGTAAAATCGACGAAAATGTCGAAGGATCACCTTGTCCATAGCCACAAACCAGTCCGAGAACCGTATGCATTGAGAAGGCCGGTCTCATCTTCTGTCGGGCCGTGGAGTTGAGACTACAGTGGGTTTAGCGGGCCTGTGATGCGTAGTTTCGACCGATTTGACGAACGGAATCTGCCTCAGATCGCTCTCGAAACGCGTGTTCTTGTTGAACTGGAAACTAACCCGGGGCATTTCCGAGGCTTCGGATAGTGTAGCCACTCAGACGCCGCGCTACCACGGGGAGAGTCCCCTCACTATCCGATTCCCGTTTCTTTCTTCAACAGCGTCAGTGTGTTGTCGGCTGTGACGATGGGCGAATGCTCGTACTCACCGGTCAACTCAACCTGTACGAGCAGATCCACCGCTCGCCAGATCGAGTACAGGAGACACGCGAACGCGAAGTAGAAGAACCGTAGGCCGAAATGCTTCGACGTGGTTGCGGCCATAAATCGCTTGATCGACTTGTACCCACTCTCGATCTCCCACCGATACCCATACTCGGTGAGGTGGCCACTCCTCCGATTCGTCATAAACACCGAATACTGTCGGTAATCGTTATGCTCGGAGTTCTCCTTTCGACGGTAGATCAGCGTCGTGTGGTGCCACTTGTTATCGCCGAGATGCAACTTCCGGCTGGTCTCATACCGATCCTTATCACGTTGCAGAAGGCGCTTGGCCTGGGCTTTCTCGCTGGTCTGCATTCGTTTCGGCACGACGTACGAGAGCCCGCGCTGGCTGAGCATCTCCAAGACGTGCTGGCTGTCGAACTCTCGATCCATCAGCACGTTATCGACGTGAACGAGGTCCTCCGCAGAGTCAAGCAGGTCTTCGACGATTTCCTTGCGTGTAACGCCTTTCCGCACGGGACGAGCATCGAGGACGAGTGGGACAGCGTTGCCGACTAGCTGGACTGTCGCCCACTGGTAGGCGTATTCGTCGGTCTTCTCCTTCGTCCCGATAATCTCGTCTTCGTGGCCCGTTCGGTCACCTGTGAAGGGATCGGCTTCAGTGATATCGATCGCTACGATCCCGGCACGATAGAACGCCTCCGTCGCTGCGACCTCTTCTAAGAGGCGACCCACCGCTTGCCGATACATCTCTCGAATCTGTTCGATCGAGAGATCACGAAGATGGTCACGGTGCGCGTGTCCCATCGGAGTCCGGTCACGAGTCGACTCGTGGATGAAACTGCGAGCTCCCTCGTTCGCGGCGAGATTCTCTCGCAATCCCAGATACGTTTGCAAGTCCCAAAACGCATTCTCGTGGATCTCACAGCCCTCACCACGATTAAGCGAGAACGCGGGGAAGATGATGTGGCTGACGTGGTCGGTGATCTTGCTCGCCTGGTCGAGAACGTCTCCATCGTCTGGCGCCGGCTGACCGGATTCAGTATCGTGGTGCCGGAGCGTTCGATCCGGTTCACGCGGGACCGTGATGCCCGCGTTCTGAGCGGTGATGAGGATCGTTCGAGCAACCGTTTCGATAGTCTCTCGGAGATTTTCCGTGAAGCGTGTGTGCCAACTTCGCCACAGCGTCGACTGATCGGGAATCGACTCGATACTCAGTTGCTCACGGATGTCAGAACGACGTTTGAGGTACTCAACGAGTGCTGTCTCGTGGTCCCACCCGTGGAGTTCTTTCAGCACGAACAGGCGAAAGAGCGTGGCCATCTCATAGCGTGTCGAGTTCGCGTAGCGATCGTGAGGGTTGAATCGAAAGTAGGCCAGCGGAACCGTACAGACGAACAGCTCAACGGAGGTATGGGCGTCATGATCGAACCACGCTTCCGAAACAGTACGAACGTCCGACTCCAGTCCGGCTAGCGAACCTCGGTCATACAACGGTGTCGAGTCGTACTTCGGCCACGCGACGTGCGATTTTCGGGCGATCCCACGAAAGACACTCCGGCGAGACTCACAGGTTGGTGCCACTACGAGACGCTGGACATTTCACAGCCAAGAACTCGTTCTCTTCGGCAGACAGTCAAGAGAGCAGCCTACAGGTGGCCGTATCCTATGCGCTCGAGTTCTGCTTCCAGTTCGACGTGCATCGCTTCGACAGTCTCCTCGTCGAAATGCTGCCCTGTCATCGCCCCCGATATCTCCGCGATTTCAGCGTGCCATCCACGTACTGCGTCCGCAAGGGCCGCGAGGAGTTCTTCCTCCGTCTTGTCTACCCCGTCGACTTCCTCGACGACCTGCCACCCCGGCTGAAAGTTTTCGAGGACGTATCCCCTCTCTTCGAACTGAATCGCGAACCGCTCGCAGACCGCCCCGAATCCGGTTTCGAGACTGAGCAGTGGTATGACGTGGACGATACCATTTCGCTTCTCCAACTCACGCAGATCCGTAACAGGGACAGCAGTTTCAGGGAGCACTGAATAGAGTGGGTCAGGGAGAGGCGAATCGCTTTCAGCGGCTCCTGGTGCGTCGTACTGGTCGTCGATGGACTCGCCTTTCTCTTTCATACCCTCGGGTGGTTTGTCGCTCGGATCATCGCTGAGAATCTCTTTCAAGATTGCGTAGAACCGCCATTCGTCGCCGTAGTCATAGAGGTAGCAGATACGGTCATACTGTTCGAGGCCGAGCTGGCGAGTCATCTCGCTGATCGTCACCTCGTCAGCGTTCTCAATCCGTTCCGTACGCAATACCGGATCACCACCAAGCGACTCCTCGTACTCCTGCGGACACTGGTATTTGACGGCGCTGTCCCAGTAGTCTTCATCCTCCCCGACGAACCAGAGGTGGCCCTGATCGAGTCCGACCGCAGGGTTGATCGCCGACTGAAACTCGGCGATCGTTCTGTCCGCACCAACGACGATATCCCGCCACAGCGACGTGGGGTCGGGGGCGAACTTGACGCGAAAGCGGTAGGCAGTCATCCTTGCATCTCCGTACCTGTGCGGAAGCTGGTGAGGTCGTCGATACGCTGCTCGAGGTCCTCGATCTCCTCTCGGAGCTGGTTCGCCTCGTCGTCCTCGCTGGCAGCAAGGCGGTCTTTCAACCCCTGCAATCGGGACTCTTTGACATCTTCATCGACCTCTGCTTTGCGAACGTATTCGCTTTCTTCGACCTCATACACATCGGATTCGGAGAGCGTGGTGACTTCAAGCGCTTCATCGACTTTCGAGCGGTCGACGCTCAGCACACGTTCGCGGTCGATGCCAGCGTTCTCGAGGCGTTCCAGTACCTCCTCATCGTCTTTGAGCGAGCGGTTACGGCGACTCGTCCGTTGGACGGAGCCATACTGCCCGGAAACCGGACGGTCGTGATGGAGCCGAGCGAGGAGGACATCCGCGATCTCCTTGCGGAATTCGTTAGCATCTCGCTGGACATCCGAAAGCAGAGTGTAGAGATTCACCAACGCGTCCGTCTCCAGTTCAGAGAGATCAGTCACATCGTGACGTTCGAGTGCGTCAATGAGGAGGAGCGCATCCGAGTAGACATCAAGTCCGTCGGGTTCAGTTCGTTCCTCGTCCGTTGGTTCCTGCTCTGCACCCATCACCTGCGTTGCCGTCGCAACCGCTGATTGTGTGATGATGCCAGCGTCCTCATCAACCTCGAATCGTGGATGGACACTCCACACCGCCGGGTATGGGTCGGCATCCGGCGGGAGACGATCAAGGTCAAACCCGTCGGGGGCGTCCTCAATTCGTCGATAGAGCGTTTCGAACTGGTCGCGCTGGAGTGGCCGCGTCTCGTTGCTGTCTTCGAACTGAATGATGACGCGAGCGTCCTGCACGTCAGTAATACGAAATCGCTGATGGGAGAGTGACGTGATGAGCGTCGCACTCTCGGGGAGGTCGTCGAGTTCCTCGAGAAGCGTGTGCCAGCTGGCGGTGAAAGACATATACAGTGGTTGCGTGCCATTCCGACTAAATCTTGTTCACGACACGGCCACTAGCGGGTCATCTCTTCAACAGACAGTCTGATACGTGGCTCTTCGGAAATACCGATATGGCTGAGACGTACGCACTCCGTGTTCAGATCGAGTCACACGAGTACGACGGCAAGTTCTATCTCGTCGGCGACGGATACGGAACCCCAGCAGACGTGTTGGACAACGTCGCTGCCGACCATCTCTTGCGGATCGCGAATGCGCCACATATCGAAGAGTACCTGCTCGATGTGCTGAAGCACGGAGAGAATACAGGTGAAGCCGAGTATAAGGGGACAGACAGCGATGTCGAATGCTGGATTCACGTCGACGTCCCCTACCAGAGGTACGCCTTCGGTGTCGGGGACAGCGTGTTCGAGTTCTCAAGCGAACCGACCAAGAGCGAAATCGCATCGACTGTCACGCAACTCCATTCGTAGGCTGTGGACTCTCGGTCAGGGATCGAAGTGGTAGATGTAGGGGTGGTCAGCCTTCCCAGCGGGCATAATCTCTTCGAGTAGCTCGCGAACCTCGGATTCGGAGGGGGCACTGGTGATGATCCGATCATCGTAGATCGCTACATAGGCTTCGTTGAGTTCCAACTCGCGCAGTTCGCGACCCAAACTTCGAGCTCGGGCCTTCCCCATCTCTTGATGGTAAATCCGCTCCAGTTTGTCGGTTTTCTCCCGTAACTGCTCGATCTCCGACGCGTATCGCTCTCGGTTGCGCTTGTTCTTCATGTAGAAGCGCAACTTCTCAGCATCCGTCTTTTCGGCTTCCTCGGGTGCTGGAAGCGAGTCGATTATGCCGAAGCGATGTTTGGCCTCCTCATACTCGTCGTCGATGTCAGTGCTGAGCGAGCCCCCGAAGATGATGTTCTTGACCCCGATCCACCCGTCGTAGACGATCTGGTCCTCGAACGGCAATAGGACGACACTCGAAACTGGGACTGGAAGTGCGGACTCGTCCCACACCTCGGCGAACGGAAGTCGAGCCGGGCGGACTGCGTATGCTTTCGGCGGTTCTGTCCAATCGAGGAAGATCGCGTCGTCCTCGCGATAGCGGACGACGACGAACTCTCCGGCGACGAAGTCAGTCCACGCTGCGACCTGTTCGAGATCAGTCTCCGACAGGTCGGGAGGATTCTCTTCAACAAAGTCTTCTATCAGGTCCGTCGTCGACTCGTTGTACAGCGTGTTTCGGAGCGGGAGAAGCTCGTCAGTATAGTGCTGTTCAAGATCAGCGACCGTTTCAATCTCTTCGATGACCTCGAATCGGTCGTTGACATACACCAACAGATGGGCGTACAGGTCTAGAAACCGTTGCTCACTCTCTTCGGATAGTCGTCTGTCGGCTTCACTCATTGGTAATAGACGTGTTCACGGGCACACTAATCAGGCGTTTCGAACACAAGCAAGCCCGTCATCGATACTCGGAAATCGTCCGATACGGGACGTAGTAACCGATCTCATCGATCCACGTCGACAGCCACCCGTCAGCAGTCGCTTCATCGATCTTCCCAGCATCGATTGCAGCCAACAGAACGCCAACTGACCCGACAACGGTCACACCCTGGTCTTTCGCAAACGACCGGGCATCTCCGTCGTCTGTCAGCAGTCGACCGTCGTGTGCGTCGGCGAGGGCGAACGCCTGTGCTTCCCCGGGGTCGAGATGCCCACCAACAACGGCTTCTCTGTTTGCGACAGTATCCGAGATCGGCGCGACCGGGATCTCGTCATCAAGCATATCGAGTGCTTCCTGGAGATATGAGTGGTTATCAACGCCGTGTTCGAGCTCCTCACGGACGACTGGTACCGTACAGATTCCAGAGAGGGAAGCAACTACCCACAGCTGATCGATGTACGCAAAATTCGAGAG
Organism: Halarchaeum nitratireducens; assembly: GCF_017874695.1. NCBI lineage: Archaea > Methanobacteriati > Methanobacteriota > Halobacteria > Halobacteriales > Halobacteriaceae > Halarchaeum > Halarchaeum nitratireducens. Next base: position 15,142 of record NZ_JAGIKY010000014.1, on the reverse strand, counting down.
GACAGTCGTGTTCAAGACGCTCGGGTTCGCTGGGAGATCGTTACCTGTCATTTAGCACGTGACTCCTCATCAGGCGAGTCCTCATCATCGAATTCGAGTTCACGTGCTGCCTCTACCTCGTAGGCTGCGTCGTCTTCGTCAACGAGTCCGAGGCGGAGTTCAACACCATGCTCACGGAGGATGTCACGCATCGTCCAGCGGTCGACATCAGCGAGTCTGGCGGCATCACCGAGTGTGATCCGCTCGCGTTCGTAGAGGGCGACCGCAGCTGCAATACGTTCGTTCTCGTGGTCCTCGAAGTATTCACGCACGAACTCGCGCAACGCGTCGCTCTTTCCCCCGAACACACCAGCCTCGACAGCTCCCTCAATGAGGAGGTCGAGGTCATCTGGGTAGGAGCCGGTGATTCGAGCCATCGTTCTATCCCAGACTACGTCTTCATACTATTTATGAACTTCGCCAGAATGCCATATGCATTGAGACGACCAATCTCAACTACTGTGAGCCGGCGGTCTCAACTGAGTTCACCGTATAGAGGCGGAATCAGACTATTCTGAGGTTGCTGTTGGGGTATTGTAGAATAGCTTTCTATTTTGGAATAGTACGCTATTCAGTCGATTCTGAAGAAGCAGATTCGCGAGCTTGTTCGAATCGTTCGGCCACTTCGTCTACGAGATCTTCCTCCACGACGGTTCGGAGAAGAGCATCAGTCATTTCCCGAACGACGATGTTCTGGTAGCCCTGCTGGTTGAGCTCGCGTTCCAGTTCATACTTCAGCCAGGAATCGAAGTCCTCGATCGTAGCCTCCCGGGCGTAGAAAGGCCGCTGTTTAGCGGCCTCATAGCTGAACGCTGAATCGGTCATCGGGTTTTGTCGTTCGACGGGTTCCTGAGAGGGCGTCTCCTCGTCGCCTCCCGATTCAGACGCGTCATCCGTATCCTGGGGTTCGTCGTCCGGTTCATCTTCGAGTGTCTCCCCGAGGTCGGCAAACGGATCGTCGTCAGACATGGCGGACCACCTCACCTGCCTCGACGATGTGCGCCAACTCGTCGAAACACTGCAACTGGTCACAGTCAGGGTCGTAGTCCAGCAGGGGTTTGCGCTCGCCATAGGCCTTCGTGATGCTGGTACGGTCACGGATGCCCGGTGAGGGTTTGAGATCGCCGGCGTCGACAGCCTCCCAGTCCGTAATCCGCGCAAAGTTCGGGATGCGGTCCTGGAGGTTATCGTGCGAGTTGAGACGTTCGAGGAGCTGTCGATCTTGAGTCTGCTGGTCGATACGGCCGCTCAACATGTTCGGAACCAGTGACAGAACGTCGACGTCCATATGCTGCCGAAGCGGTGAGATCTGTCGCTCGATGGTTCGCTCCAAGCCGGCCATCGCCTCGTTCCCCGGGGCGAGCGGAAGCACCAAGTTCGCCGTCGCGACGAGCGCGTTGTCCGTGAGTCGGGAACGGTACGCCGGCGAATCTGTGACGATATAATCGTACGTGTCCCCAAGGAGTGGGTCGACGACTTCCCGTTTGAGCAGCGCAGAGGGTTGGAATACGTCGCCGACGACGATCTCCCGCTCGACCTGTTCTAAGTCTTCGCTGGACGGGAGGATATCGAACCCATAGCTGGTATCGTAGACAACTGAAGTCGGGTCAGCATCGTTGAAGAAGACGTCGCCGATGGTTTCCTCGGTGTTGTGGTATTGGTCGTTAAACCCCAGCCCCACGGACGCGTGGCCGTTCGGGTCAAGATCGATGAGGAGGACATCGTGTTCGTGTGCGGCCAGTTGTCGGGCGAGGTTGACCGCAATCGTCGATTTGCCGACGCCTCCCTTCAGCATACACACCGAAACAGCCCGAGAGTTCCCATCGGTCTGTACCGAATCATATGGGCTATTTGGGCTATTCGTTCTATCTATGCTATTCTTGCTATCTGAGCCACTCATACTATTCAGCAGTATCAACCCCTCTCAACTTAACTCTGTGGTGAATAGTCCGAATAGTATTCTATTCCAAAGCTACACGCTATTCCAGAATAGTTCACTACTCTAGAATAGTTTTGATAGAATCAGTAAATGTGGCTCAGGAGACGAGCTCCAACATAGAGCGAAGTTCAGATTCGATATCAGCCAGTTCACTCCGTTGCCACTCAAACCGTTCTTCCACCCCAACATCGGTAAACCGGAGTGAAGCACGTACCTGCCGGGCGGGATCGTGCTGGAAGAGCGCGAGAGCGTAGGCAAGCATTTGCGGCCGATAGTGGTCAGCGAGGGTATCAGTCGTCGTCGACGACAGATCGTTCGTCTTGTAGTCGATGATATGATACGCATCAGGAGTGACCAGAAGACGGTCAATATCACCCACTATGCGGGAATCATCAAGACGAGCGACAACTGAGTACTCGTCATAGGTCGCTTCGAGTGGGAGGTCCGCCTCAGTTTCATCGACGAACCGGATCGCATCCTGGGCATGGCTCACGGCCGCTTGGAGATCGTCATCCGTCGGTTCCTCGCTCCCCATACGACTCAATTGACGAATAAACGAGGGCCACTCTTCTCGTGGGGGACGGAGCTCATTGAGCCGATGGACAACAGTTCCAAAGGTGGTGGGACTCAATCCGACTGTCCCATCCCCCGACGTGTAGCTGTGTCCGTCTTCGGAGGCATCCGCAACAGCACTGACGAGGGTCGTCGCGGCAACGCGAACGGCAGCCTGACGTTCCGGCGGGGAAGGGACAGTAATCGCAGGGTCTAACTCTTCAGTCGGAGCCTCAGATTGCCATTCAACCGGCCGAGGTGGCGCCTGAATGGTGTATTGGGCATCACCAATTCGAGCGTCTGTAGCTCCATCGTGAAACGTCTCAGCGACTAGCTCATGGTCGTCAAACAGAATGGGCTGGAGCCAATCCCGCCATCGACTGGCGTCGTCGAAATCATCTGGCTCACCGAGTTCGATGTGGCCAGACTCATCGATATCGATGTCGTGTGTTCCACACAGCAGCAGGTGGTCCCGAGTTCGGGTACAGGCCACGTAGAGCAGTCGTTTGGATTCCGCACGCTCTTGCGGGAGCGAGCGACGATTAGCATATTCGTGGACTGCCGTCTTCTCGATTGAGAACGCATCGTTGGGGTGGGGACCACCCACGGCAGGAATCGGTGGAGCATCAGTCGTCCCCTCGACGAGGCGGACATAGCCGTGGTCATCGACGGACCGCCCGAAATTGAGGTCACTTCCGAGATCGGGAACAGTGACGATTGGGAACTCGAGTCCCTTCGCGGCGTGAATCGTCATTATCCGAACTCCCTCAACATCACCGGGAATGTCGGCCTCCCCCTCTCGGGGATCGATCTCGGCTTGGCGATCAATCCGATGGAGCAACCCGGCAGCAGTGTGAACACCGTTCTCGCTCCAAGTGCGAACCTGGTCGCGGAACTTCTCGACGTTCGCGACGGCCTGCTGACCGCGTTCGTCAGCACTCACACTCGCCAGATACCCCGTGTCGTCGATCACTCGGGACAACAGACGGTTCCACGGGAGGACGCCATCCTCAGACAGCGTCGCGCAGCCGCTAAGCATCCGCCACGTCGTGAGGAGGTTGAACGCGTCCGAGAGCTGTGGATCGTCCGTCTCGGCCAGCGCGTCCCACACTGAATCAGCCTCGGCAACTGCCGGTGCGAGGCGGTCATCGGTGAAGCCGAACAGCGGCGACCGAAGTACCCCATAGAGAGAGACGTCGTCCTGCGGATCGCCAAGTACCCGGAGTAGGTTCGTCAGCGCCTGGACCTCGGGCGTATCGTAGAACCCGACACCCCCAACGACAGTGTAGGGGATATCGTACTCCTCGAGGGCGCGCTGATACCGATCCAGATGAGTTCGCCGGCGGAGGAGGATTGCCGTGTCGTCCGGCGTGGCGTCGCGATGAGCACCTGTGTCGGGGTCTTGGACGGTCGGTGGATCGTCGAACAGGTGGGTCAGTCGGGCAGCGAGCGCTTGCGCTTCGGCCTCGATGGTGTGGTCGAGCGCGCCTTCGGCGACCGGATGGTCATCGCCGAAGAGTTCCGCCGCCGTGTCGGCGTCGTCGGGCACAGCGAGATACTCGACGCTGCCAGTGAGCCCCTCGATGTCCTCGATACGGTCGCGTTGTGTGGTCAGCGCCTGGGGTGGCGCTTCGTGGGGTTCGTGGGTGTCACCTTCTGGTTGGAACAGGTACTCGAAGAGCTCGTTCAGGAACGACAGCGGCTCGTCTAGCGTTCGGAAGTTCCCGGAGAGTTCGAGCGCGGTCGGACTCTCGGCGTCGCTGTCGGGGACGTCGTCGACCCCACGGGCTTCGTTGACGGTCTGGAGTTCCGCTCGCGCCGTCCCGAACGTCGTCACGTCGGCCCCACGGAATCCGTAGATGCTCTGTTTCTCGTCGCCGACCAGGAAGACGTTCGACGCCGTCTGCTCGTCGACGCCCGTGAGGAGCTTGACCAACTCCCACTGTCGCGGGTCCGTGTCCTGGAACTCGTCGACCATCACGGCCGCAAACTGCTCTCGGAGCCGCTCCGTGACGGCATCGTTCGCTCGCAAGAACTCGAGGGTTGTCTCGATCACGTCGGGGAAGTCGAGCGTATCCCGGCGGTCCTTTTCGTCGGTGTAGGTTGCGAGGACGTCGTCGAAGACCCGCATCAGAGCCAGCGCGTAGTGAGCGCTATTCGCTTCCAGTTCCCCTGGCGTCGTCTCGACTGCATCCGCGTGCGGTTCGACGGCATCGATGACCGTGTCGATGGTGTCTTTCAGGTCGTCATAGACGTCACCGTACTCACCCCAATCGTCCCGGTCACCGACGACGTACCCCGAACTGCTGTACAGGCCGCCGTTCTTCTTCTCACAGGCCTCGTACAGCTCGAGGATGGCCCGCTGACAGTCGCGGGGATCGCTTTCCTCCGGGTCGGCAGGGAGTGTCATCACGACCTCGGTAAAGGTCCGGTAGGCCCGAAGGCCGTCCTCGTCGGCGATATCGGCCTCGCGGTCGACGCGGTCCGCGACCGTGCGTAGCTGCTCAAGGAGTCCGTCCGCATACAGCGTCTGTCGAGCGTCGGCTGCGTCGAGATCACAGACGACCTCCCAGCAGACATCGACGTAGTCGTCGACCTCCGCATCACGCCACTCCTCGAGGACCGCCTCGCTCTGTGGGCGCTCATCGAGTAATCCAGCGAGTACATCGACCAGCTGGTCACGACCCCAAAGCTGAGCGAGGAGCGCGACGTCGTCATTGTCCTGGTTGCGTTCGAGGAACTCCGTCACGACTTCGCGTTGGAGTGTCGCAGCGCCGTCTTCGTCGAGCACGTCGAAGCCGAGCGGGACCGGAGCCTCGACGGCCCGTTCTCGCAAGAGCCGCGTACAGAACGCGTGAATGGTGTGGACGTAGCCATCCTCCAGGTCGTCGAGGACGTTTCGCCAGCGGTGGTAGGCCTCTGGTGAGTCGACAGCCTCGAGCCGGTCGTACACCTCCTCCCGAACGCGCTCGGTCAGTTCGGCAGCAGCCTTTCGCGTGAAAGTAATCGTGACGATGTTCTCCGGCGTGAGCGACGGGTTCTCGGCCAGTATCGTCACGTACCGCTCGGTGAGCGTTGTCGTCTTCCCCGTCCCGGCGCCGGCAGTGATCGCGACGTTCCGGCCCTGGACGAGCGCGTCCTCCTGTTCCTCTGTGAGCTGAATCTCCTCGGAGGCATCAGTCATAGATGGAGAAGGTGTAAGACAGCGGGTTACCAGTCATATTGCTCTACCATTTTCTTGCTGGACCGTATTTCTTATTCATCATAGAGACGCAATTGGTAGTATGGAGGTCCGCCGGACCGTCCAGGTCAAACTTGATGTGACCGACGAGCAGGCCGGCCTCCTTCACGAGACGATTGACGAGTTCCTGTGGGCAGCGAACTACGTCGTGGACGCAGCATGGGATGGGGAGTGGGCCGAGACTCGCTCATCGATCCTGCACGAGCAAACGTACGACGACGTACGTGAAAAGACCCGGCTTCACAGCAACCACGTCCAATCAGCCCGTGACTGTGCTATCGACGCGATTCAAAGTGTGGTTGGCAAGTGGTCCAAAGGTGAGTACGCCTCGTTGCCGACATTCACCTCACGATTTTGTGATTACAATCAGCGCAACGCCACGTTCCACAACGACCACGCTTCGTTGTCCACCGTCGACGGGCGCATCACGGCCAACTATGTCCTCCCTGACGAGGACCGAGACACTCCTCACACAGAGTACTTACAAGACGACGAGTGGGAACAGACCGGTGCAACACTCCACTACCGGCGGGGTGACTTCTACCTCCACATCCGAACAAAGGCGGACGTGGAAACACCTGAACCCGACGAGAACGGAACGGTTCTCGGCGTGGACCTCGGGGTCGAGAATATCGCCGTCACCTCGACGGGCGTCTTCTGGTCTGCTGACGAGTTGAACCATTGGCGACGGGAGTACGTTGAGCGTCAGAAATCTCTACAGGAGTGTGGAACGAGGTGGGCCCACGAAAACGTTCAAGCGGTCGGCCGAAAGAAGACAGGTCGGTTCGAGCAATCACTTCATCGCGTAGCAAACGAGCTGCTCGAAGAAGCGATCTCGAACGGATGTACGGTAATTGCGTTTGAGAATCTGACCGACATACGAAATCGTATTCCAAAGGCTCGACGGTTCCACGAATGGGCATTCCGTCAGTTGTTCAACTACGTTTCATACAAGGCCGAGGAACGAGGAGTTCAGGTTGAGCAGGTAAACCCGAAGAACACGTCTCGACGGTGTTCATCGTGCGGCTTCACAGACGAGTCAAACCGCCAATCGCAGGACACCTTTCGCTGTCAGTCCTGTGGATACGAGAACCATGCAGACTACAACGCGGCGAAGAACATCGGCTATCGACTCCTTCGCAACCAGACTGGGGGCGAAGGAGGCGCACCCGTAGGTGTGCGCTTGAACAGCGGGATGTTGAACGCGAACGGCTTACAGTCCGTACCAGATTCGGTTAGAGCGGGAGTCCACGCTGAAAGCCATCCAAGCTAATCGTTGGCTGACCTACCGCTCATCACCGTCTCGATGTCCTCGTCGTCGCGAACACGGAGCGGAACATACGCTGCGTCGTCCTTGTGAACCTCGTCGACGAACTCCCGCTTGCGGTGATGGCGGACATCGCACGCCCGACGGTAGTCACAGTATCGGCAGTTCGCTCCGCTGGCCGACAGAAGCGTCGTGTGGAACCGTCCGTTGCCGATCGCCTCGTCGATCTGGCCTAGCCACTCCGGGACGACATCGTTCAGGAAGCGACGGAGTTCGACCTCGGAATCGAACTTCGACTCGACACCGCGTGGAACCTTGATGTCGTTGGGCGGTCGAACCTGATAGTACGTCGCCGAGAGCGAGCCCTGTTCGAAGATATCACCGTCGACGACTTCGGCGGCAGCGAGCAGATAGATGGGGAGCTGGAACTTCGTGCCGCCGGTCGTCTTCGTCATATACGGTGCCCGTCCAGTCTTGTAGTCGTAGAGCGTGAGCGTCGGTTGTTCGCCATCCAAACCCACGTCAACGCGGTCTATGTATCCCCGAATCGAGACAGTCGAGCCGTCCGGTCGCTCAACCGTGAACGGCCCAGCATCCGAGTCGGGCAGCCCCTCGCCGAACGGGGCTTCGAACAGGTGTGGGCGGGCGGCGCCGTCCCGCGAGAGTTCGTTGTCGAGGAAGGTAGCGAACAACCCCTGTTCCGGTGCGTCGTGGGGTTTGCTCCCGGCCTCGTACGGAGCACTCTCGCCGTCACCCAGGCCCGCGAACAGCTCCGCCTTCCACCGTTCGTAGAACAGGCCGTCGTACTCGAAGTCAGCATCCCGGAGTTCTTCGACGGCAATCTCGCGAAGGTGTATCGCCAGGTCGTCCCGGTCGAACTCGGTGAGGTCGACACCATCTTCGGTTTCGTCCTGCAGATCCGCGAAAAACCGTTCGAGGACGTCGTGGACGTACGATCCGGTTTCGAGGGGCGTAGGGACGACCTCGACGTCGTCGGGATCCTCGATTCCGAGCACTTCGTCGGCGTAGAACTTGAACCCACACTCGACGTATCGCTCGATTCGACTCGCGCTGTAGGGTTCCCGCTCCGACAGAGGGTATACCTCATCGACCGTCTCGGGATCCAACACGCCGTCGTGTTCGGAGAGGCCAGTCGTTCCCCTGTTGTCCGCACAGTGGAGTCCCCGATCCGTGCGCTTGGTCTGCTCGGGGGAGAGATCACCTCGGTCGCCGGCGCGGCTGACTGCCGCACGCCGGTCGGCCGTTGCAGCGACATGCCGCTGTAGGTCCTCGCGGGAGCCCACGCGGTCGTCGACGCCATCTTCGGGTTCGATGCCGGTCACGCGCTGGAGTTCGTCGAGCACCGGTGACCGGACGACGGCGGATTCGTCGTCGCCCGTCTCTGGTGTGGTGATCGTGAGTTCGTCGACGTTCGCGAGGAGCGTCGCGAAGAGATAGCGCCCCCGGAGGCGCTCGTCGCCAGTGTCGAACCGCGGATGAGCGTCGGTCATCTCCTCGAAGAAGGCCGGGCGTTCCGGCGTTACCGGGAAATGCTCGCTCGTCAGGCCCACGAGGAACACCTTCTCGAACGAGCGCATCCGGGCGTCGAGCAGCCCCATCACCTCAACGTGGCCGCCAGCAGCGCGCTGTGGAACCCGAATCGGCACGCCATCGAACGCACGGGTGAACAGTGCCAACGGAGAGAGATCGCTATTGACCGCCGCCAGCGACTCGAACGAGGAGAGAACCTCGTCTACGAGGTCGTAGGCTCGCTGTTCGACGGCTTGCTCGGCGCCGCTGGCGTAGTCCTCCGTCGCCGCCTCCAGGTCGAATCGGTCATCCAACAGTCGTCGGAGCGTTTCGGTTGCGTCCTCGACGTCGCCTGTTCGGAGCGTCTCTAGCGTGGCCAGCAGCTCCTCGATCAGTGCCGCCGCCTGGTCGTCGACGTCATCGAGCAGGGGTGACACAGAAACCGTGTCACGCCGGCGAGCAGCTGCCGTGACGGAGTTGGCTTGGTCGGTGTCGACGACGTCAACCAGTGGATTCGCTAACAGGGACGTGAGGTCCTCAGCACGGGGCTCGGGTTCGGCGAGGTTCAGGAGATCGTGGACGACGCTCCCGGTGAACGTCCGGTTCAACTGTGAGGCGGCGGTCGTGACGTGCGGGATGTCGAACGTATCGAACGTGTCCTCGACGTACCCCGAATAGGCCTCAGTCCCCGGGACGACGACAGCCAGGTCGTCGGGATCGCGACCATTGGCCAACTCAGTCCGGAGCTCGCGAGCGACGAAGCGAATTTCGCGCTCGGGCGTCGGGAGTTCACGCCACCGGAGCGCGTCTGGAGCAGGGACAGTGTCCGGGTCCGGGCGGTAGAGCGACTCGGTGATCGTTCCAAAGGCCCGCCCTGACTCGTCGACGGGCTCGAGTTCTACTGTCTCAAAGTCAAGTGCGTCGTAGACCTCCAAGGCGTCCTCCGCAACGGCGTCGACTCCGCTCCGGCCATCCTGGTGGAGCGGCAGCAGTGCGAACATCGGAAGTTCGTCGACAAGACGTTCGATGAGTCGGCGTTCGACAGGACGGAACTCGTGATACCCGGAAAGGATGATGACATCCAGTTCCGGCGAGAACGCAGATAGTGACTGCTCCGCCGTCGCGACTGCGTTGAACATTTCCCCCCGGGTGCAGACCCATTCGTCGACGTAGTCGGCGTGGAGATCGCGGTAGTGGCGGTACGCGTCGACAGTGGCTTTCGCGATACGGTCCTCGAGAACGGAGCCCTCAAACTCTGCTGCCAATGCGTCGGGGGTCCCGACGCCGGCGTCGTCGAAGAGTGAGAAGCGGCTACTGAACGAATCAGCGAGGGCGGCCGAGGCCGGTTCGCCAGCAAGAGCGCCATCTGTTTCGGCTGTCGTTCTGTCAAGCGCGTACTCCGCCAACCGGCGGTTCAGCTGCCCGGAGAGTGGCTGGACTGGGCCGTGGAGATCCTCGTACCACTCCCGAACGACCGCGTCGAGCGTCTCGGCACGAAGACGGAGGGGTTCGTGGGACGCGGCCCAGCGGTCCTCGACCATACTCCGGCGAGCGTCGTTCCGCGTTATGTAGAGAATACTCCCCAGCGAGTCGGTGGCAATGTCATCAGCCCGCTGAAATGCCCGTCGTTCCAATCGGGCGTGTTTCGGGCCGGTGAGAAGCGTTGAATCCATCGAACACTCCCTACCAAGATATCGGTCTCACTTCACTCTTGGCGAGACTGACAGCTTAGGAGTGTCCTACTTTGTGTAGAAGATCAGCAGGTGACTGGTTGCGGACCACGCTAAAATCACTGAGATCAATATAAAACGCAAGCCAGATATTGATAATCTATTGGTGCTGTGGAAGAGTAGTCTGGCTTAATTTCTCTTCAATCGTATCTTTGTACTTCTCCTCGACCTCGTAGCCAACTGCTTTTCGGCCTGTATCCACAGCTGCTTTCAGAGCAGTACCGCTTCCGCAAAACGGATCAAGGACAGTATCTCCTTCGAACGAGAACATCCTAATGCAACGGTAAGGAAGTTCGTACGGGAATTTTGCCGGGTGATCATCATTGGTGTCCACACCGTCGAATTGCCAAGTTGGATCAGTCCACTCTCTCCACTCCTCTTTCGTAACCTTGGAGGCCTCCTTGACCTCTTTGTCTGGAAGCTCCCGCTTTGAATAGTACTCCTCACTTACCCATTTCCTGAATATTAGCAGATTCTCGTAGCTCCCTGCAAAATAGAGATTTGTTGGATGTGGATAGCTACCAAAGACGGTTCCACTGTTCCCGAATCTCTTTTTACACCAACGAACCGTCTCCATATAATCTATTCCAAGTTCCTCTAAAAACAGAGTCATTTCCTGTGTGAGCGGAAGACGCTGAAAACGATCGTGATTATCGACCGTCGTATAGGGATCCATCAAATTCAGACACAGCTTCCCGTCTGGTTTTAGAACTCTAAAGCATTCCTCAAGGACCGATTTTAACCCCTCTTTATATTCTTCGTATGATTCTCTGTTTTCCAAATTAGTTTCGTGGCTGCCGTAATTTTTCTCTTGATAGTAGGGTGGCGAGGTAACTATCGTCTGGACGCTTTCTTCCGCTAACTCACTCATTTCCTCCGACGATGTGAAATGTACATCGTATCCAGGCATGGAATCCATTCAGCATATAGATAATGGAGCAAGTTAACTCTGTCCATTCAGTATATGCTGAATGGAGTATTTGCAACCGAACCGCTATAGAAGTTCAGCCCACCGATAAAATCATACATCAAAGGCCCTCACTCCATGGAAAACGGTATTGTCCCTTGAAGTTCAACGTCTCATCAATGGATGAGACAATACAGGAAAACCGAATCTCCGAGGTAGAAATAGCGAATATAGTTGCTTCAGGTAAATTCGATGTCGAACTGGATTTGGCAAACGTTGCAGAAGATCTTCCCAACGCGAAAGGAATTGAGAGCGCGGAACACAGTCGTCGTAGCGGCAATAGACTTCTAATTCACTTCGCGGATCAAGAAACTCTCAGCATCTTAGCACCCAGCGGAGTATACATGTTCACAGGTGTCGATTCATACAATAAATTAGAATATGCCAAGAGCGAGTTATTGTCTGCTCTCGCCGAGTTGGGGATCATATCAAGCCCAAACCCTCCTTCCAAGGAGATTATAGATCCGTTTCAGGTACAAAATATCGTATGCACGGCAGAATTGAAGGGGCAAGAGGGCGTAAATCTCAATCAGTTAGTTATCAGCTTAGGACTGGAAAAGACAGAGTATGAACCAGAGCAATTTCCAGGACTCGTCTACAGGCCAGATAGCAGTAGCTGTACGGTCCTTGTTTTCTCTTCCGGCAAGATGGTTATTACCGGAATAGATGACAAGAAAACAGCTGAATTGGAGCTAGAAGGGCTTCAACAGGAATTAGATCTATCATAGAGCATTCGTGTATTCTTCAACGGTTTAATACTGTAGACGACTGAAGCCTTATATGATGGGGCGTGAGAGAGATGAAGAGACCGGAAAGTTCACCACCCAATACCAACGCGAAGACTTTCTTAATGCCTTGGAGGAGGGGGATTTTCTCGCTACCAGTGATGTGGCAGAGATAGTCGGATGTACCCAAAACTTAGCGTATCGACGTCTCAAAGAGCTTGAAAACGAGGGAGAGGTGAAAAGCAAAGAGATCGGGCGGTTTTTAGCTTGGCAAAAAGCCGACTGAAATTACTCCTCCCGCGGCTTCTGGAGGATAGTGACCCATTCACACTCAATAACACCGCCCTCATGCTTACGGCCTTGGAAGAGGTCACGGTTGGTGATAGAATCCCACGCCGATGCAACGAGTCGGAATCCTTCGTCTTCATCGAAATCCCCACCCGTGCCTTCGAACTTGCCGAGGTTCTGAGCGATGTCCGCGATGTATTTGTGGGAGTGGATGAGACGCTCTCCAATCGTGTTCTCCCCGATGACGAAGAAGTAGTATCCACCGGGTTTCAGGTGCTCGTATACCCGCGATAGGTTTTGCAGCATATCCTCTGCGAAGAATTTCCACGTGACATACGCTTTCCGTTCGGCCTCGTTATGATCAAGCGCGTGTATTGCCTCAATATCGTCGTCCAGATATTCGAGCCGTGTCTCGTTGAACTCCTCGGCACTCCCGGTCCAAACGCTCTGAAGTGTTGCAGGGAGCTCGCGGTTAACTTCACTCATTGATACCGAATTGGTCCCCACGATCGATTTGCGCAAGTCTGTGGCGTCGAACTTCTCGTCATCCTCAAGGAAGTCGTAGAGCCAGAAGAGGCGAAGTTTGGACCCACGGTAGTAATTCATCGCGTTGATGTAGGGTGGCGAGGTCACCGCAAGATCCACTTGCTCCTTGTATTCAGAGAAGTCGAAAGTACGGGCATCACCCAGCCGAATATCTACTTTGGCGGCGTGCGCGTTGTTCTCGTCGAGTGGCTTGCTAGATGGCTGGTCTTGGCTATTATTGAATCCCCCAAGCGTGCGTTGAATTGTTCCGCCGCTGTAATTTGTGCCGTAAATGTCGTTCCAGAGTTCGATGAGGTCTCCCTTTGTTTCGGCTATCTGTTCCTGATGAGTTTCCAGTATATCGGGGGGATGGTCACCCTCCTCGATTTTACGCCGCATCTTCTTCGATTTGTACGCCTTGGATACGCCGGGATCCGCGTTGGAAACCTCGAAGACAGTGTTTGCGATGAGGAGTGTAAGCCAACGGTTGATTCGGGTACGTAGCCCTTCGCGACCAAGGTCGTCAATAGCGGCTTGCTCCTGCTCGGAGAGTGATTCGAATGGGTCGAATTCGTCGCTTTCCTTGAACTCTGCCAGTGCCTTACGCACTCGTGTCAGGCCTTTAATTGCATCGGGCTCAAACCAATGCTCCTTCCCCGTCCTATCAAGGAATTCAGCGTCATACTCCTCGTAGAGGCGGTCATCTGTGTCCTTGAGAAGTTTAACAAGGTGATCTTCAGCCGCGTCAAGAGCAGATGGTGGAATTGGTGACGTGGCAACTTCAGAAACGAGTCTGGAGAGGGGATTAATTTCAACACCAAGATAATCACGCCCATTGACTTTCGCCTCCAGCCCCGTCGTTCCTGAACCTGAGAAGGGGTCCAGGACAAGGGGACGTTCACCATCCTCATTCTCTTGTGTCGTGAACCGTCGAATGATGTAACTCGGGATCTGGGGGATGAATATAGCGGGGTGCTTGTGAATCCCGTGCGTGAGGTATGTGGTATTTGGAATAGTCCGTCCGTCGTCAAGTTCGTTTGCTAAACGACGGAAATCCATTTCAGGATACTCATCGGGCTCTCCGGGGAATGCATACTCCACGTCCTCGCCTTTGGGAACCGGGCCGATGGGATACCCAAGTTCCCCACCAGGGACCTCACTCATCCCCGGGTTATCTTCGAACCGGAAATCTGGGTAGACACTATCTCCACGTTGAATCATCTCAATATCCCCATGTTGGGTATAAACATATGACCCCGCATCGGCGTGCTCTTCGTTACTCATCTATTCTGAGTAGCGCCGTCATCCCGTTTTAAGTTACGGATATAGGCCTACTCGATCACAGTTTCCTAAAAAGATTGGAACGTATCTTGTGTCTCCCCCACTTCTACATCTTCGGGGAGATCTCGGAGGAATTCACCCAGTCTCGCTGCGACAGGTGAGGGCACTGCGTACTTGTCTCCTTGTTTCACAAGTATACCGCCTTCACAGTCCGCCGTTCCATCCACCATCGAATCAAGAATTCGCGTTGGAGTCCGTACATCGAGTAGATTCCCTATTTGTGATTTAGTGGGGGCCTGACTCCAAACGATAGAATCATCATCACCTGCCGGAATACTTGTCCCAGTTTCTTCGTATTGGGTCATGTTGCGTACGATTCGGTAGATGTTTTCCTTCTTCGTTGTGTCCGAATCAAGGTCGAACAGGTACTCTTCGAATGTATTTCGAATCTCTGCGAGGTTCTCAGATGAATCATCAGTTGCTTCTTCAGGGAATCGGCGTAGGAATATCGGACGAGAAATCGTATCATAGAGGAGAACTTGAAGGGCCACGTCGCGAAGATATTGCTTCGCGTTGTCCCCAAATACCCATTCAGCCCACTGGTTATCTCGTTGCTCATCGTACGTCTCTGCTAAGGTTTCTGCAAAGGAGAGCATCTCGTCATCTATTTGTTCACGATCTCCAGCCTGAACGAGTTCCCGGAAATCGATGAGGCGACGAGTCAAACCATCGTTAGCGAGGATCATGTCTGCGATTTGCATCGCGTTGTTGCTCCCGTTTTCACTCATCTCATAGACTTTGTTCTCTCGTTCAGCTACCGAGAAACCTAACCAGAGGTCATCGGCTTCATTCTCACTAATTATCTCCCGGAGACTCGTTGGATTTTCGAAGTCATCAAGTGTGCCATCTGGTCCAAGCGCGTTAAGTGAGCCAGTGTATAGCGTGTTGAGATAGTTGTCTCCACATCCGTCTTTAGTTAAGCCTCACACCTCGGTTGTGTAGCGGTAGCGAGCGTCTCTTGTAAGATTGGTCGTCGCTTGTGGATCTTTTGAGCGTCT